>JANOCA010000179.1:0-12186 GCA_031411915.1 Opitutaceae bacterium | reverse complement strand
GCGTTGCCGCCAATGGTCGGGACAACCAGCGCCGTGCAGGTCGTTCAGGAGAGCGACGCGCCCGACGCGCGCGAACATCCCGCTCCAGCACAGCCGTCAGCGCACGGCAGGTCCGATCAGACCGAGGAGACGGCGGCTGCCGCCAAGCCGTCGTCGTCGCCGGTGGTCGTGCCCGGCGCGGCCAACACCCCGGCTCCCGCCGCAGCGCCGCAGCGGCGCATCGCCGATGAGGGAGCCAACGCCGATAAGAAGCGCCAAACCGCCGCGGATCTCCAGACCTCCGCCCCCATCCCGCCGCCCGGGCCGGTCAATACTCGGGGACGTGTCGATACGCGCGACGGTGTCGATACTCGGGAAGGTAGGGACGGCTCCCCGAGCCGTCCTGGGTTTGGCGTCCAAAAGCTGGAACCCAGGCCGGTTCGGAGAACCGGCCCCGCCCTCACATCCCCATGCGCTGGACCCATACGCCGCTCCCGGCCGAGGAGGTCGAGGCGATGAGCAAGCACGCCGGCGTGAGCCGCGTGCTCGCCGAGCTGCTGCTGCGCGCGGGCCTGCGCGATGCGCCGTCCGCGGCCGAGTTTCTCCAGCCCGCGCTCGCCGCCATCAACGATCCGTTTCTCCTCCGCAACCTTGAGGCGGCGGCCACCCGTCTGCGCGCGGCCATCGCCGCGCGCGAGGAGGTGGTCGTGCTCGGCGACTACGATGTCGATGGCGTCAGCAGCACGGCGCTGCTCGTGATGGTGCTGCGGCGTTTCGGGCTCAGCCCGCGCTTTGTCGTGCCCCGGCGCTCCGAGGATGGCTACGGTCTCTCGCGCAGCGCGATTGACCGCGCGCTTGAGGCGGGACGGCCGCATCTCTTTGTCGCGCTCGACTGCGGCACCAATTCGCAGGCCGAGGCCGCCTACCTGCGCGCGCAGGGCATCGATGTCATCATCATTGACCATCACCGTTCCAAGGAACCGATCGCCGCGGACACGTTGCTCATCAACCCGCACGTGGGGCCCGAGGAATCCGCGGCCGACGCCGCGTGGCGCCACCTCTGCACCGTCGGCCTCGTCTTCAAGCTCTGCCACGGCCTGCTCAAGCAGCTCCGCGCGGAGAACAACCCCATCGCATTCGCGATCAAGCTCCGTGATCACCTCGACCTCGTGGCGCTCGGCACCGTGGCCGATCTCGTGCCGTTGACCGGCGAAAACCGCATCCTCGCGCACCACGGGCTGCGCATCCTGCAGGAGGCGCAACGGCCCGGGTTGCGCGCGCTGATGGACGTGGCCGGCGTGCGGCCGGAGCAGGGCATCGCGCCCACGGATATTTCCTACCGCCTCGGCCCCCGGATCAACGCGAGCGGCCGCCTCGCCGATGCCGCCCTCTCCGTCGAGCTGCTGCTGAGCGACGACGCCGGATTCTGCGGCGAGACCGCGCGCCAGCTCGACGTCTTCAACCGCGAGCGCCAGGAGATCGAGCGCGCGATCACCGACGAGGCTGAGCGGAGCATTGAGGAGCAGTTCCTCGCGCACGCGGGGGTGGTGCTGTTTGCGGAGAACTGGCACCCCGGCGTCGTCGGCATCGTGGCCGGCCGCGTCACGCGCAAATACAACCGCCCCTGCGTCGTGCTCGGCAACGAGGGCGACATGGCCAAAGGATCGGGCCGGAGCGTCGATGGCATCAATCTCGTCGACGTGCTGGGCACCTGCTGCGAGCACCTGACAAGCTGGGGCGGGCATCCGATGGCGGTGGGCGTTTCGCTGCCCAAGCGCCACGTCGAGTCGTTTCGCGGTCGCTTCGCGGATGCGGTGCGCACGCACGCCGGCGGCGATATCGCCGCGGCGCGGCTCCACCTCGCCGCCTGGATCACTCCCGAGCAGATCACGGAGCGACTGATGGAGGAGCTCGACGGGCTGCACCCCTTCGGCCAGGGCAACCCGGAGCCGATCTTCGGGGTGAGCGGCGTCGTGCTGCGCAGCCCGCCGGAGGTCTTCAAGGAACAACACTACCGGTTCCACTTCGAGGATGGCCGCGGCCGTCGGCTTCATGGCGTCGCGTGGAAGCAGGCCGCCAACCGCCCGCCGTGCGGCGCGTCGATCGACCTCGCGGTCGAGCTGAAGTGGAATCACTTCAACGGCCGGAAGCTCCTGCAACTCGGTCTGGTGGACTGGCGCTTCTCGGGCGCCTGAGGACTGAGGAGCGGCTTCATGCCGCGCCGTTGCGGAGGGTAGGGCAGGCTCGGCCGGCGTTTTTTCGCCCACGAACAGATATCTTGGCTCACTTGCGCGCGGCAGGTGTCTTGAGTCCGGGGTCGCTCACGTTTCGAAGCCTGTTTTTCGCACTGCTCGTTGCACTCGAGAAGCGTGTTTGTGAGCGGCGTCACCGCCCCGGACTTTCCGGGGCCCGCGGTCACGGCCGCGTCAACGCCCACCTGTCTCCGCCTGCGACTCACAGCCAGCGGGGGCCAAACCCATCCAGTCTATGTCAGTTGTCATTCCTGAGTCCGCGCTTCCGCGCATCGGCATGGTCTCCACCCACGGCTACGTCGCCGCCGAACCCCCGCTGGGGAAGGCCGACACCGGCGGCCAGGTCGTCTATGTCCTCGAATTGGCCAAGAAACTCGCCCAGCTCGGCTTTGAGGTCGATATCTGGACCCGCCGCTTCGAGGACCAGCCCGACATGGATGTCGTCAACGACCGTGTCCGTGTCCTCCGTGTCCCTTGCGGCGGCCCCAACTTCCTCGACAAGGAATACCTCGTCCGCCACCTCGGGGAGTGGTCCGAGAACGCCCTGCGCCTGATCAAGAAGCAGCGGTTGAAATACCAGTTTTTCAACAGCCACTACTGGGATGCCGGCGTAGCCACCACGCGTCTCGCCGAGGCGCTCGACGTGCCGCATGTCCACACGCCCCATTCGCTCGGCCTCTGGAAAAAGCAGCTGATGGAGAAAGATTTCCCGGACGATGCCGCCAACTTCGACAAGAAATATAACTTCACCCAGCGCATCACCGAGGAGACGCTGCTCTACCGCAACTGCGACGAGGTCATCGCCACCACCCCGCTGCAGGTGGACATGATCGTGACGGACTACGGCGCCCCGGCGGAGAACGTTCACATGATCCCGCCGGGCTACGACGACAACCGCTTCTTCCCGGTCAGCGCCGCCTCGCGCAACGCCGTCCGGCAACGCCTCGGCTGCGAGGGCAAGGTCGTCCTCGCCATCGGCCGCCTCGCCCGCAACAAGGGCTACGATCTCCTGATCGACGCGTTCTCCATCGTGGCGACGCGGATCCCCGATACCGTCCTCCACCTCGCCGTCGGCGGCACCGGCCTCAACGCCAACGAGCAGAAGATCCTCGACGAGTTGAAGGCCCAGGCCGCCGCGCTCGGCCTCGCGGAGCGCGTGAAGTTCTCCGGCTTCGTCGCCGACGCCGACCTCGCCGACCATTATCGCGCGGCCGACGTCTTTGTGCTCAGCAGCCGTTACGAACCGTTCGGCATGACCGCCATCGAGGCCATGGCCTGCGGCACGCCGACCGTCATCACGACGCACGGCGGCCTGTTCCGCGCCATCACCTTCGGCCGGCACGCGCTCTACGCCGATGCCTTTGACAAGGAAGACCTCGGCATCTGCATCGTGAAGATCCTCCGGCACCCGCGCTTGGCGCACCGCCTCTCGCGCATGGGCGCCCACAAGGCCCGCAGCCTCTTCACCTGGACCGGCATCGCCCAGCAGCTCACCAGCCTCATCGAGGAGCGCGCCACGGCCCTCGCCTTCACTGACAACGAGTGGGACGAGCCCTGGAACGACGGCGACTGAACCAACCCACCCATGAATTCACCCAAATCCTCCTCCGTCCTCGGTCGCGTCAAGACCTCCTACCCGCGAGTCCAGCACGTGCTGGTGCCGCTCGATTTCTCCGGCAAATCCCGGCAAGCGCTGCGTTATGCCGTGCCGATCGCCCAGAAATTCGCCGCTAAGATCCACCTCGTCCATGTCCTCGCACCGCCGGGCAAGGCGGAGCTGCCGGACCTGGCCCGGATCAAGCTCACGGCGATCAAGCGTCTGGGCGAGATGGCGGTGGAACTGCTCCCCCCGCGACTGCGCGCCGGCAACGCCGTGCTGGTCGGCGAACCCGCCGAGCAGATCCTGCAGCTCGCCGAGAAAAACAACATCGACCTGATCGTCCTCACGACCAAGGGCCGCTCCGGCCTCGCCCGCGTGCTCGTGGGCAGCACCGCCGAGTCCATCATGCGCCGCGCTTCCTGCCCGGTGCTGTCCGTCCGCCGCCGCTGACCATGAGCGCCACCCCCGTCCCGCAGCCCGTCCGCCTCTTCAGCACCGATCTCGACGGCACGCTCCTCGGCAACCCTGAGGCCACCTCGCGCTTCAAAGCCGCGTGGACCGCCCTATCCCCGGAGATCCGGCCCCTGCTCGTCTACAACACCGGCCGCCTCGTGGACGACCTCCGCCGCTTCGTGGACAACAGCACCTTGCCGCCCGCCGACTTCTACCTCGGCGGGGTTGGCACCCAAGTGTTCGACGTTCGCGCCGGCCGCATGCTGGACGAGCTGCACACACACCTCGCTGAGGGCTGGGACCTGACCCGCGTGCGCGAGATCACCGCCCGTTTCCCCGGCGTGCGCCCGCAGCCGGGTGAGTTTCAGCACGCCTTCAAATCGAGCTGGTTCCTCGACCGCGCCTCGCCCACGGCCATCCGCGACCTCAACGGCCAACTCGTCGAAGCCGGCCTCAAGGTGAAGCTCGTCTACTCCAGCGGCCGCGACCTCGACGTGCTCCCCCGCAACGCCACCAAGGGCGGGGCCCTGTCCTGGCTGTGCGCCCGGCTCGGCGTGCCGCTCGACACCGTGCTCGTCGCGGGCGACACCGGCAACGACACCAGCATGTTCCGCCTGCCCGGCGTGCGCGGCATCATCGTCGAGAATGCGCTGCCCGAGCTGTTCGAGGCCACCGTCGACATCCCCACCTACAGCTCGCGCCAGATCCTCGCCGACGGCGTTCTCGACGGCCTCTGCCACTACGGGATCGTCTGCGTGGTCCCGACCAAGGAGAAGACCCGCCAGAAGCGCACCGACATGGAGCCGGGCTTCCGCATGCTTTTCACCGACACCAAGCTCGGCTCGCTCACCGACAAGGAGAAGCAGTTCCTCGGCACCGCCTACGAGCAGGCCCTGATCGCCCTCCGGAAAAACATCACGCCGCTCGGCTTCTCCGCCTGTTCGCTGGCCGACAACACCGTCACCGGCACCGACGTGAACTACCGCAGCGTCTGGGCCCGCGACGGCGCCATCACGGTCTGGAACACCCTGCACATCGACGCCGAGGATGTCCGCGCTGCCCAGGTCGCCACGCTCGAGACGCTGCTTAACGCGACGACGCCCAACGGCCAGATCCCCGCCAACGTCCGCATCGACACCGGCGAGCCCGACTACTCCGGCGTCGGCAACATCGCCTCGATCGACAGCGGCCTGTGGGTCATCATTGCGCTCTACAACTTCGCGAACCACACCGGCGACCACACGCTGCTCTACCGCCACGCCGACCGCCTGCAGAGCATCATGAATTGGCTCAGCGCGCAGGATTCCAACAACGACGGCCTCCTCGAGATCCCCGAGGCCGGCGACTGGACCGACCTCTTCGGCCGCAGCTACAACGTGCTCTACGACGAGGTGCTGTGGTTCCGCACCAACGTCTGCTACGGCCGCATCCTCGAGCTGATGGGCCAGTTCGACAAGGCCGCCGACTACCTGCGCTGGTCGCAGAAGATCCGCAGCCGCATCCTCGACATCTTCTGGCCCACCACCGCGCCCGACGCCAATGGCCCGCGCGCCAACCGCTTCGCCGACCGCCAGGCCGGCCTCGGCGACACCCAGTATCTGTTGGCCGAGATCACGCCCTTCGCCTTCAACTGGCGCTGCGACCCCTACGGCAACATCCTCGCGTTCCTCATGAACGTGCTCGACATCGACCGCGCGCGCACCGCCTTCCGCTTCATGTGGGGCGTCGGCGTCAACCAGCCGTGGCCCGTCGCCAATCTCTATCCCGTCGTGCAGGCCGGCGATCCCGACTGGCGCGCCTATTACACGGTCAATCTGCTCAACCTGCCGCACCACTATCACAACGGCGGCATCTGGCCCTTCATTGGTGGCCTGTGGGTGCGCTTCATCCACCGGCTCGGCTTCCACGAGGTCGCCTGCCGCGAGCTCCTCCGGCTTGCGGAGCTGAACAAGCTGGGCCGCGATCGCGAGTGGGAGTTCAACGAGTGGGCGCATGGCACGACCGGCCGTCCGATGGGCAAGGCCTACCAAGCGTGGAGCGCGGCCTCGTTTCTCCGGGCGTGCCACGAACTCGAAATCGACGCCCAGAACCTCAACGAAAGCTGAAACCCAGAGAGCGCGTGACCCGTTTCGGGTATTCCGTGCGCACGGAAATTCGCCCGGAAATTCTCGCTTGCGCTTCGCGGCCTGAAGTTGCTTCTTCTCGCCCTCTTTCACGCACCCGTAGCTCAATTGGATAGAGCGTCTGACTACGGATCAGAAGGTTTGGGGTTCGACTCCCTACGGGTGCACCACTTTTGAAACCCGCGCCCTTTTCCGAGGGCGCGGGTTTTGAATTTTTCGAGGGGGAGCGCGCCGAGGTCCCCGCGTTCCCGCCGTCACACCTTCGTGCGGAAATACGCGATCGTGCGCTTCAGGCCTTCCTCAAGCGGGACCTGCGGTTCCCATTTCAGCACGCGCTTGGCGAGCGTGATGTCGGGGCGGCGCTGCTTGGGGTCGTCGCTCGGGAGCGGCTTGTGCACGATCTTGGATTTGCCGCCGACGAGCTGGATCGTCTTTTCCGCGAGCTGGAGCATCGTGAACTCGCCGGGATTGCCCAGGTTCATCGGGCCGACCGTCTCCGTCTGCGCCATGAAGCGGACGAAGCCCTCGATCAGATCGTCGACGTAGCAGAACGAGCGCGTCTGCGTGCCGTCGCCGTAGATGGTGAGGTCCTCGCCCTTGATCGCCTGCACGATGAAGTTGGAGACGACGCGGCCGTCGTTGGGGTGCATGCGCGGGCCGTAGGTGTTGAAGATGCGGATGACGCGGATATCGACCTTGTTCTCGCGGTGGTAGTCGAAGAAGAGCGTCTCGGCGCAGCGTTTGCCCTCGTCGTAGCACGAGCGCTTGCCGATGGGGTTCACGTTGCCCCAGTAGCTCTCCGGCTGCGGATGCACGCTCGGGTCGCCATAGACTTCGGAGGTGCTGGCTTGGAAGACGCGCGCCTTCACGCGCTTCGCCAGCCCGAGGCAATTGATCGCGCCCATCACGGAGGTCTTCGTGGTCTTGATCGGGTTGAACTGGTAGTGCGGCGGCGAGGCGGGGCAGGCGAGGTTGTAGATTTGGTCCACCTCATACTTGAACGGATCGATCACGTCGTGACGCACGAACTCGAAGTGCGGGTTGGGCAGCAGGTGGGCGATGTTCGACTTCTGCCCGGTGAAAAGGTTGTCGAGGCAGACGACCTCGTGGCCGTCCTTCAGCAATCGCTCGCAAAGATGTGAACCGAGAAATCCGGCGCCGCCGGTGACGAGAATGCGCATGGCCGCGAACCGTGGGACATCGCCCGCGGCATTTCCAGCCAAACATCGGCGCGCCAAAACGGCGCGGGCGCTTTGTTCCGGGCCGTGACATACAAAAAAGCCCCCTCGTGAAAAAATTGTGCGACACCTCGCGCGGGGTGCGCTGACCAACGGGGCGCAGACCATAACCATGAAAACTACCAATAAACTCACCCTCGCGCTCGCCGGCCTCACCCTCGCCGCCGGGCTTCACGCGCAAAGCACCACGACCGCGGTGCCCGCTCCGGGCTCCGTGGCCTCGTCGCGGTCGGCCGGCGTCATCGGCACCCCTTACACCGAGCTCAAGTTCGGTGTGCAGGATATCAAGGGCAACTCGTCGCATGCCTACAGCATCGGCGCGGGCGCCAATACCGTGCTTGTCCCGCGCCAGCTGGATGGCGGCGCGTCTTACGCCTACAGCCGCATCGGCGGCGCGGGCCGCGGGCACACCCACACCATCGGCGGCAATCTGACCGCCTATGCGCCCACGCCCAGCTACCTCAACGACCTCGGGTTCCTGCGCAGCGCCAAGCCGTTCATCAGCGCCAACGCCGGCTGGGAATGGTCGAGCTTCCCCACCGGGAGCGACGATCAGCCGCTGTGGGGCGCATCCGTGGGCATTGAGATTCCCGCCGGCGCCGTGACGATCACGCCGCGCCTCAGCTACTCCGACGACTTCGAAGGCACCAGCCGGAGCAGCCAGTCGGTGGGCGTCGCCGTCGAGGTTAACTACTGGTATAGCCCGACGATGGCGTTTTTTGGCTCGGCCGGCGAAAGCGGGTTGCGCCATTCGAACCGCAGCGCGCGGAATTTCTTCATCGGCCTGCGCTCGCGGTTGTAATCGCGTCGGTTTGAAACCGCGGGTGCGTTGACGCACCTCGCGGCCGAGCCCGCCCGGATTTTCCGTGCGGGCTTTTTATTTGCGGCAAGGAACCGTGCCTCCTTCCGCAGGTTTCCTACGTTATGCCGCTCCGTTCGAGCGCGCCGCCGCGCCCGCCTCGTAGCGCTCGATCCACGCGCGGTGCCATAGGGCGTAATCGCCCGCCTCTAGGTGCGCGCGGGCCTGGGCCATGAGGTCGAGGTAGAAGTGGAGGTTGTGCAGCGTGAGCAGCGTGCAGCTTAGGATTTCGCCAGCCACGGTGAGATGGCGGAGGTAGGCGCGGGAGAAGTTCGCCGTGTAGTTCGCGGCTCCGGTCGCGTCCGCGCCGGGCTCGACGATGGGGCGCGGGTCGGTGCGGAATTTTTCGTTGCGCAGGTTCATCGGCCCGTCGGGCGTAAAGACGAGGCCGTTGCGCGCGACGCGGCTCGGCAGCACGCAGTCAAACATGTCCACCCCGAGTGCGATCATTTTCAGGAGCTGCGGCGGCGTGCCGAGGCCCATCGTGTAGCGGGGTTTGTCGGCGGGGAGAAACGGCGTCGTCGCGCCCACCTGTTTCAACATCTCCGGCTCCGGCTCGCCCACGCTCACGCCGCCGATGGCGTAACCGGGGAAATCCAGCGCCGCGAGCGACTCCGCCGCCTCGCGCCGGAGGTCGTCGAAGGTCGAGCCCTGCACGATGGCAAACACGTGATGCCCGCGGGCGATAAACCCGCTGTCGGTGGCGATCTGTTTGCACTGCCCCGCCCATTTGTAACTGCGCGCGACCGCCTTCGCGCAATCGTCGCGCTCGGCGGGCCACGGCGGACACTCGTCGATCACCATCGCGATGTCGCTGCCGAGGTTTTGCTGGATGCCCATGACTTCCTTGGGGCCGAGGAAGAGTTTCGCGCCGTCGAGGTGCGACGAAAACGCCACGCCGTCGTCGCGGATGTCGCGGAGCTTCGCGAGCGAGAAGACCTGAAACCCGCCGCTGTCCGTGAGGATGGGGCCGTCCCAACCCATGAATTGGTGCAGCCCTCCCAGATCGCGCACGAGTTCAGACCCGGGGCGCAGGTTGAGATGGTAGGTGTTGCCGAGGATGATCTGCGCGCCGATGTCGCGGAGGTGCTGCGGCGTAAGCGATTTCACCGTGCCCTGTGTGCCGACCGGCATGAAGATGGGCGTCTCGACGACGCCGTGCCGCGTGGTGAGGCGACCGCGCCGGGCGGCGGTGGCTGTATCGGTTTTGAGGAGCTGGAAGTGTGCGGGCATCCGTAGGCGACACCCTGCGGCACGCTTGACCCGAGGGTCAATCCACGAGGTAATTCCCGGCTAAGTCCCGTGCTCCTCGTCATCGACAACTACGATTCGTTCACCTTCAACCTCGTCCAATACTTCGGGCAGTTGGGCGTGGCGCAGCGCATTTTTCGCAACAACGAGATCACGCCCGCCGAGGCCGTGGCGCTCAATCCCGACCGCGTGCTCCTTTCCCCCGGGCCGTGCTCGCCGCGCGAGGCGGGCGTGACGCTCGGTATCATCAACGCCTTCGCCGGCAAGAAGCCCATCTTCGGCGTCTGCCTCGGCCACCAGTCGATCGGCCACTATTTCGGCGGCAATGTCGTCCGCGCCTCGCGGCTCATGCACGGCAAGACCTCGCCCATTCTGCACAAGGACACCGACGTCTTCCGCGGCATGCCGCAGGGCTTCGCCGCCACGCGCTACCACTCGCTGCTCGTCGAGCGCGCGACGTTTCCGGCCGAGCTCGAAATCACCGCCGAGACTGCCGAGGGCGAGGTCATGGGCCTCCGCCACCGCACGCTGCCCATCTGGGGCGTGCAGTTCCACCCCGAGAGCATCGCCACCGAGGGCGGCATGCGCATACTCGAGAACTTCCTTTCGCTCAACTAGGGCGTGTTTTCAAAATGCCAATTACCCCGAGACGAATTTTCGTAGGCCAGCTCGCTTGCGAGCGCGGCTTGGGCGCGCGCAAGCGCGCTGCCTACCCAGACGTGATTTTGAAATAACGCCCTAGTCCCCCCACGCCATGCGCTGCCCGAAATGCACCTCGATTGAGGACAAGGTGATCGACTCCCGCATCAGCAAGGAGGGCTCGACCATCCGCCGCCGGCGCGAATGCCTCGAGTGCGGCTACCGCTACAGCACGTCCGAGATCCTCATCCGCGACGGCGTGGTGGTGGTGAAACGCGACGGCCGCCGCGAGGACTTCGACCGCGAGAAACTCATCCGCGCCGTCCGTGCCGCCTGCCACAAGCGCCCGGTCGACGGCGAGCAGATCGCCATGCTCGTCGAGGACGTGATGGACGCGATGGAGGCGCAGTTCGAAAAGGAAATCCCCTCGCGCGCCATCGGCCAGGGCGTGATGCAGCGCCTCCGCACCGTCGACCAAGTCGCCTACGTGCGCTTCGCGAGCGTCTACAAGGAATTCCGCGACGTGGCCGAGTTCGTCGACGAGATCAGTGCGCTGGGGAAGAAAATCACCACGGAGGAAAACCATTGATGGCAGAAATGGACCGAAATGATGGGAATTCATTCCCGCCATTCCTCTCCATCAGTGTGCATTAGTGGTTTTCCAAATATGCCCGCCCGCTCCCGCGACGACTTGCGTCGCCTTCATTTCGTCAACGCCCTCTTCGCCCACGCCACGGGGCAGGACCTCTACCTTGCGGAGCAGATCAAGGCGGCGATTGCATTCAGCCTCGCGGATCTGGAGTCGCAGATCGCGGCGCAGCCGGAGCCGGCGCAGACCTACGACGCGGCCTTCAACGCCGCCGCCGCCGCGCTGCTCGCGAAGCTCTTCGCGGAGCACCCGCGCACCGGCTTCTACCACTGGGACGCCTCGCTGACGCTCGCCGCGGCCACGCCGCTCTTCTCGCGCGCGGAGATCATGACTGGGCTGCGCGCGCTCGCGCCGTTCCGCGAATCGACGCTCCTCGTGACCAACCTCCGTCCCGCCCTCATCCCGCCGACGCGCCGCGCGACCCCGCGCCGCAAGCGCGACTACGAGGAGGCCCTCGCCTTCATCCGCGACCTCGCCGCCGCCCGCACCGTGCGCGGTTCGAATCTCCAGTTACTGTTTCTTTGAAACACGGATTTCACGGATGAAACGGATAAAGGCCTTCCGTCATCCGTGCCCATCCGTGTAATCCGTGGTCAAAAAATCCTGCCATGCCCAAGACAATTTTCCAACGCATCATCGACCGCGAGATTCCCGCCAAGATTGAGCACGAGGACGAGCATTGCGTTGTGCTGCACGACATCCAGCCGCAGGCACCCGTGCATCTGCTCGTCATCCCGAAGAAACTCATCCCGCGCGTCGGCGAGGCTGTGCCCGCGGATCAGGCGGTGCTCGGTCACTTGCTGCTCGTGGCGGGACAGGTCGCCAAGAAACTCAATCTCGCGCACGGCTTCCGCCTCGTGGTGAACAACGGGCCGCATGCCTGCGAATCCGTGCCGCACCTGCACATCCACCTGCTTGCCCAGCGGCAGATGACTTGGCCGCCGGGTTGAGTGTTGTCGGTTTTGGTGTTTTGTAGGTCGGGGTTTATCCCCGACAGGCTCGTGTCGGTCTGCGTCGATCTGCGTCGGGCGTAAAGCCCGACCTACCTCAGATGCTTCGCCAGCCACCCGTGCACTTCGCCGAACCAGAACTTCGAGTTCTCGCCCTTGAGGATCCAGTGGTTCTCGTCGGGGAAGACGAGGA
>JANOCA010000178.1:0-5219 GCA_031411915.1 Opitutaceae bacterium | reverse complement strand
CTGCGGCGCCAACGCGATCAAGATCGGCCAAGGCCCCGGCTCCATCTGCACCACGCGAATCGTCGCGGGCGTCGGCATCCCGCAGCTCACCGCGCTGCACGTCGCCGGCGCCGCCGCGAAAAAGGCGGGCGTGAAACTCATAGCCGACGGCGGCATCACCAAGAGCTGCGACATCGTGAAGGCCCTCACGCTCGCCGACGCCGTGATCCTCGGCGGCCTGCTCGCAGGCTGCCGCGAAGCCCCCGGCGAAATCCTCGAGATCAACGGCAAGGTCTACAAACAATACCGCGGCATGGGCAGCCACGCCGCGATGAAGGCGGGCAGCGCCGCCCGCTACGGTCACGACAAAAACGACCGCACCCGCAAGGTCGCCGCCGAAGGCATCGAGGCGCTGAAGGAAGTGAGCGGCTCCGTCGATGATGTGCTCGCGAACCTCATCGGCGGCGTGCAGAGCGGCATGGGCTACCTCGGCGCCGCCACGCTCCCCGAGCTGCGCGCCAAGGCCCGCTACGTCCGCGTCAGCCCCGCCGGCCAGAAGGAAGCCGCACCGCACGACGTGATCGAGGTATCGACGCGGGCGAGCAGCGCGTAAGCACAAACCTGTGAAATTGATCGCGTCTTTTCTACTGCTTGCGCTCGCACTATGCGGGTGCAGCAAGAAAGCAGGGTTTCACGACGAGTATGCCGTGTTGATACGAGAATCCAAGACACCGACCGAGAGATTGATTCACACCCTCGACTACCGGCTCATGTGTTACGCGGAGAAAGACGAACTTGAGCAACACTTGGTTCTTTCCGACGGCGTCGACCAACTCGAGGCGTGGATGCTCACCAAGGTTTACGTTTCGGAACACGTGGGCGCGTGCTTCTACCTAGATCCGCCCGACTTGGTTCGCGGCAGATGGATTATCCGCAACCAAGTAGGCCGAGCTCTAAAGGAAGGACCACCGATACTTGTTGATGCGTCATCAGGTCAAATCACCTGTGAAGGTCATCCGACCATCAAAGATCCGATTGGTTTCCTGAAGCACTACCGACAGAAATTCGAAGCACCCAAGACAAACAAGTGAGCGGCCACGGAGATCCTCAGCTCAAGTCCCTGATGCTCCCGAACTGCGGGTCGAAGAGGCGCTGGTAGGTGCGCACAATCATCCCGTCGGTGAGACCGGCGAGCCAGTCGCAGATTTGGCGGGCCTTGCCGGCGGGGGTCGTCTCGGCGTCGAGCAGGCGGCCGACGCGCGGCGGCAGGATGCGGATCACGCGCGGGCCGGGCTCGACGTAGTTGCGCCAGCACGAGTCCCAGAGATCGAGGAGCACCCGTCGCGCCTTGTGCTCCATCTGCTGGAGCTGCGGGCTCTCGAAGATGATGTCGTTGGCCATCTTTTTGTAGAAGGCCGCCTCGCGCTCCGCCGCGGGCGCGACGATCAGCTCGAAGCGATAGCGGTTGGTCCGCGCCGACATGAAATTCCTCCGCTCGCGGAGCCGCGTCGCCTTGATGAAATCCCCGATCTTCTGCGAGAAGACGTTCTCCAGCCGGTCGCCGCGAATCGCCGCGAAAAGCTCGTCGAGCCAGCGCTGGCGCTCGGCGTCGAGCCCCTCGCGCGCGGCCCAGGCCTCGATGCGCTCAACGGTGAGGAAGCCGGCCTTCACGCCGTCGACGATGTCGTTGAGCGAGTAGGCCGCGTCGTCGGCCCAGTCCATGATCTGGCACTCGACGCTCTTGAACGCGTTGAGTTTTTCGCCCGCGTGCAGCTCGGCGGGAATCGCGGCGTCGCCGAAGACAAAGGCGCGGTGCCGCTCCTGCGGGTCGTAGAGAAAATGGTTGGTCGGCGGCGCGGGAAACTCGCGGAAGAGTTTCTTGTATTTCAGCACGCCATCGAGGAGCGCGCGGGTCGGCGCCATGCCGCGCACGCCGGATTCGTTTTGATGGATAGTCTCGGTGAGGAGGTGGAGGGTCTGGGCGTTGCCCTCGAAGCCGCCCCACTTGACCATCAGCTCCTGGAGCGTGCGCTCGCCCGAGTGGCCGAAAGGCGGGTGCCCGAGATCGTGCGCGAGGCACACAGCCTCGACAAGGTCGCTGTCGATGTGGAAGTCGTCGCGCAGCGGCGCGCCGCGCGATTGCAGCCACACGCAAATCGAGCGCCCAATCTGCGCCACCTCCATCGAGTGGGTGAGGCGCGTGCGGTAGAAATCGTATTCGCCGGAGAGGAAGACCTGCGTCTTGGACTGCAGCTTCCGGAACGCGTGCGCGTGGATGATCCGATCGCGGTCCATCTGGAACGGTGTGCGGTAGTCGCGCTTGCGGCCGCCGCCGAGGGTCTCGCTGTCGAACGCATTGTAGAAGCGGTTGGTCATTCCGGGAAATCGCTTCGACACGACACCCTCGGCTCCCACGATGCAAACCCTCATGCGCCTCCCTTCCCGCCTCGTCGCCGCGTGCTGCGGTGTGCTGCTCGTGATGTTCCCCGCCCCCGCCGCAGAACAGGGCCTCATCGTCGCCACCGATCTGCTCAAGCTGAAACAGGTCGAGTCGCCCGCGTTGTCGCCCGACGGCCGCTGGGTCGCCTACGTGCTCCGCTCGATCGCGGCAAAGCCGGATGCGAAGGACGAGTGGATTTACCAGGCGCACCTCTGGCTCGCGGCGACTGACGGCCGCACGCCGCCGCGCCCGCTCACGTTTGGGCCCGCCAGCGATTCCGCCCCCGCGTGGAGCCCGCAGGGGGACCGCATCGCGTTTGTGCGCACGATTGAAAAGGAAAAACCGCAGGTGCGCGTGCTGCCGCTCGCGGGCGGCGAGGCGGAGACCATCACCAAGCTCGAGGCCGGCGCGACCGATCCGCGCTGGTCACCCGACGGCACGCGGCTCCTCGTAAGCTCCGCCCTCACCTACGCGCAGGTGCGCGACGCGCTCGAAAAATCCGGCGCACCCGCCGCGCCCGCGTGGAATAGCGAGAGACCAGGACGCACCGCGAACGACGTCAAAAATTACGGTTTGAAAAAGAAGGCCGGTGAAACTGGAAAGGCCGAGTCCGACTTGTCCGCCGTGACCGTGGCGAAGGCGGACGGCTCCCTCGCCGAGCGCCGCGAGTGGCTCGCGAAGAACGAGGCCGACGGCAACCCGCGCACGCTCACGCGCCTGAACTTTCTCGACGAGCGCGACATCAACCCCGAGTTCACGTTTGGACACCTCTTCGTGCAGGAGGCCCGCGAAGGCGCGACCGCGCTCGATCTCACGCCAGGCTTCGTCGGCTACACGGGCGGCGAGTGGATGGCCGACGGCAAGTCCGTCGTCTGCGTTGGCCCGAGCCTGCCCGACGAGCACCCCGATCGCAGCGAGTCCACGAGCCTCTACTTGGCCGACGGAACCGGCCGCGGCGTGCGGCCGTTCGCCGCGCTCAAGGAGCACAGCCTCGCGAACCCGAAGCCTTCGCCCGACGGCCGCTCCGTTGCCCTCACGGCGATTCGCAGCGACCTCATAAGTCACGCGCAGGCGGCCGTCGCCATTGTGCCCGCCGCCGGCGGCGAGCCCCGCCTCCTCACCGAGAAACTCGACCGCAGCGCAGGCAACGTCCAGTGGAGCGCGGACAACGCCGCGGTGTATTTCGTCGCGGCCTCGGACGGCGGATTCCCTCTGTTCCGCGTCGCGGTTGGGTCCGGGAATTTCGAGCGCCTCTCGCCCGGGGGCGACACCGGCGTGCGCAGCTACCAACTCGGACGCGACAGGCTGGTCCAAGTGCTCACGACCCCGGCCAACCCGAGCGAACTTTTCGCCAGCGCGCCCGACGCCCGCTCGGCCACACCGCTCACCACGCACAACGCCACGTGGCTCAGCGGAAAAAAACTCGCCGCCTACGAACCGCACACGCTCACCAACTCCGCCGGCGCCGCCGTCCAGTTCTGGACGATGAAGCCCGCGGATTTCGACGCCGCGAAAAAATACCCGCTGCTCCTCCAGATCCACGGCGGCCCGTCGGCGATGTGGGGCCCGGGCGAGGAAAGCATGTGGTTCGAGTTCCAGTTTTTCGCCGCCCGCGGCTACGCCCTTGTTTTCGCCAACCCGCGCGGCTCCGGCGGCTACGGCTTTGCGTTTCAGCGCGCCAACTACCAGGACTGGGGCGCCGGACCAGCGAGCGACATCCTCACCGCCGCGGATTTTGCCGCGAAACAGCCACACGTGGATCCGAAGCGGCAGGTCGTCACCGGCGGCTCCTACGGCGGCTACATGGTCGCATGGATCATCGGGCATGATCAGCGCTTCTCGGCGGCGGTGGCGCAGCGCGGCGTCTACGACCTGATCACGTTCTTCGGCGAGGGCAATGCGTGGCGGCTCGTGCCGCGCTCGTTCGGCGGCTATCCGTGGCAGGCCGAGACGCGCCGCATCCTCGAGCGCGAATCGCCTCTCACCTACGTCGAGTCGGTCCGCACGCCGCTCTTAATACAGCACGGTGACAACGACCGCCGCACCGGTTTCGTGCAAAGCGAGATGCTCCTCCGCAGCCTCAAGGCCATGGGCCGCGATGTGGAGTCCGTGCGCTATCCGCGCGCATCTCACGAGATGAGCCGCAGCGGCGAACCCAAGCAGCGCCTCGACAGCCTCGTGCGCTACGACGAGTTTTTCCGCCGCCATATCGGCGAGAACTGAACCGTGCCCCGCGTCACTTTTGCCACGGCTCTCGGCCGCTGCGCCCTCTCGTGGAGCGACGCCGGCCTCGCGGGCTTCTCGCTGCCCGAGGCCGGCATGCGCGCCGACGACGTTGCCGAGCCGTCCCGCGAAGTCGCCGTCGTGATCGCGCGCGCGCAACGCCACCTCGCCGGCCAGCCCGAGGACTTCGCCGATCTCGCCTACAATTTTTCCGAGGTGGGCGAATTTCAGCGCCGCGTGCTGCGCGCGACCCTCGCCGTGAAACCCGGCCGCACCGCCACCTACGGCGAAATCGCCGCGGCCATCGGCGAGCTGCCCGCCACGAGCCGCGCGGTGGGCGCGGCGCTCGGGGCCAACCGCTGGCCGCTGCTCATCCCCTGCCACCGCATCACGGGCGCCGACGGACGCATGACCGGTTTCTCCGGCCCGGGCGGCGTGGACACCAAGGCGCGCCTCCTCGCGCTGGAGGGCGCGTTCCTGCTGTAGGTCGGGCTTTACGCCCGACACACAAGCGGATGATGTCGGGGGTAAAGCCCGACCTAAAAGAAAACATCTGCCGCCCCCCATCGCCGCCTCG
>JANOCA010000177.1:0-8981 GCA_031411915.1 Opitutaceae bacterium | reverse complement strand
CCCGACAACTGCGCGCGTTTCCCATCGATGAGCACCAGCAACGGTTCGGCCTCCCAGTCCGCCAACGCCACCACGATCAAGCCGACCGATCTGCGCGGCATCCTGAAATACGTCCCGCGCTTCCAGGGCCAGATTTTCATCGTCGCGATTGATGGCTCGATCGTGGCCGACGACAACTTCGGCAATCTCCTCGTCGATCTTGCCGTGCTCCGCTCGCTCGCGATCAAGGTCGTGCTCGTCCACGGCATCAGCCATCAGCTCAAGGAACTCTCCGTCTCTCGGGGCATCGCGATCACCAATTCCGACGGCACGGGGCTCACCGATGCCGCCACGCTCGATCTCGCGATTCGCGCCTCGTCGCGCGTCTCGCACGCCTTGGTCGAGGGTCTCACGCAGAACGCGTTGAAGTGCGCCACGACCAACGCCGTCCGGGCCCTGCCCCTCGGCATCATCAAGGGCGTCGACCAGCAGCTCACCGGCAAGGTTGAGCGCATCGACAAGGATTTTCTCACTGAGCTGATCGACCGACAGGTCGTGCCAGTCGTCTCGCCTGTGGCGTTCGGACCCGACGGCAAATCGCTGCGCGTCAACTCCGACCTCCTCGCCGCCGAACTCGCCGAGGCCCTGCACGCCACCAAGATCATCTATCTAACCCCGAGCTCCGGGCTCGAAATTGACGGCGAGATTCGCCGCGAGATTTCGTTCGAGGCCCTGAGTAAAATCCTCGCCGAGCAGCCCGACCGCATCGACGAGGCCGGCCGCAGCAAGGCCGTGCATGCGCTCAAGGCGATCGAGACCGGCACGCCGCGCGTCCACATCCTCGACGGCCGCGTCTTCGACGGCTTGCTCAACGAAATCTTCTCCAGCGACGGCGTGGGCTCGCTCGTCTACGGCAACGACTACGCCCAGATTCGCAAGGCCCGGAAGGGCGACGTCCGCATGATCTACAATCTCACGCGCGCGGCGGTGCGCCGTGAGGAACTCATCCACCGGACGCAGCAGGCGATCGAAAAGAACATCGACCAGTTCTTCGTCTTCGAGATCGACGAGAACATCATCGCGTGCGTCACGCTCTACTTCTACCCGGACAAGACGCAGGTGGCCGAGATCGGCTCGCTCTACGTGATGCCCTTCTACCACAACCGCGGCATTGGGAAAAAGATGGTCGACTACGCCTGCATGGTCGCGAAGGAACGCGGCGCGGCGACGGTGCTCGCGCTCTCCACGCAGAGCTTCGGCTTCTTCACCAATGTCGTCGGGTTCGAGGAGGCCACAAAGGAAGCGCTGCCCGACGCACGCCTGAAACTCTACGAGGACAGCGGTCGGAACGCGAAGGTGCTGGTGAAGCGGCTGGGGTGAGGGGACGGCTGCGCAAGACGACCATGCGATTCACGATCGCCATCGGGCGATGGCCGCATCCCGTTTGTCATTCTGAGCGCAGCGAAGAATCCACGCTCACGAATACCAACCTGCGCTCAGGTCATTCCACTCGGGATTTTCCTTCTCAATCAGCGCAATCTTGCGCGCTCGGAGCCAGCCCTTGATTTCGGTCTCGCGCGCGATGGCATTCCCCACGTCGCGGAATTCCTCGAAATACACCAGGCGATCCACCCCGTAGCGCCGCGTGAAACTGTCCGTTTGCTTTCCTTTGTGTTGCGATACGCGCCGCTCCAGAGAATTGGTCACACCGGTGTAGATCGTCCCGTGCTTCCGGTTTGCGAGGATATAGACCCAATAGCTGCGATGGACCGGAGGCACTGGGGAAGATTTTCAGGCAGGCCTTGTGAAGAAGGCACGGCGCATGGTTGTCATTCTGAGCGCACCGAAGAATCCAGGGACACGAGGACTCAAAGTAGTCGCACGCGTGGATTCTTCGCTACGCTCAGAATGACAAGCAGCGGAAGGCGCGTGTTACGGTGTTTCGGCGCGCCGCTCACAGCACTTCCGCCACCACCACCACTTCGACGGTCGTGCCGCGCGGGAGGCCGTTGGTCGCGACGGCGGCGCGGGCGTGCTTGCCGGCTTCGCCGAACACTTTCACGAGCAGGTCGCTCGCGCCGTTAATCACGGCGGGGCTGTCGCTGAAGCCGTCGATTGCGTTGACGAAGCCGTTCACCATCACGATGCGCGTCACGCGATCGAGCGAGCCGACGGCGGCCTTGATGTTGGCGAGGGTGTTGAGCACGCAGATCTCGGCGGCCTTCTTCGCCGTCTCGATCGTCTGTTCCTTCCCGACCTGGCCGACATGCGTCTGCTGGCCGTTGAAGACCGCGATGGTGCCGGCGCAAAAAAGCAGGTTGCCCGTGCGCACGACGGGCACGTAGCTGCCGGCGGCGGCGGGCGGATTGGGGAGCGTGAGACCGAGTTCGGCGAGTTTGGCTTCGGGATTCATGGTGGGATGCGCGGCGAAGTTGATTGGGCGCGGAATACGATGCAACGACGATGCCGCGCACCGGAGCGGCGGTTTCCAACCTCCGTCGGCGCGCTTGAAAAGCGCTCCTCCCACGCAAGAGTCGGCGCATGGATTTCGCCGCCTGGCAGCAACTCTCCCCCGCCGCCGCCGCGCGCGAACTTCACCGCCGCGCGCGGGCCAATCTTCCTCCGGCGCAGCAACGTGCCGTCCTCGCGTGGCTCAGGCCGGAGGCGGCACTGGCGGCGGCGTTCGCCGCCGCGCCGGCCGGAGCGCCGCTCGCGCGCATCCCCTACTTCGCCAAGGATCTTTTCGACGTGGCGGGCGTGCCGACGATGGCAGGCTCGACGTTTCTGCCGGAGCTGCGCCCCACCCCGACGACCGACGGCGCACTCGTCGCCGCACTGGCGGCAAAAGGCGCGACGCTCGCGGGCAAGACCCACATGCACGAATTCGCCTACGGCATCACGGGCGAAAACCCGCACTACGGCGACTGCGAGCATCCGCGCTTCCCCGGCCGCACCACTGGCGGATCGAGCAGCGGATCGGCGGCGGCAGTCGCGGCGGGCCTCGTGCCGCTCGCGCTCGGCAGCGACACCGGGGGTTCGGTGCGGGTGCCGGCGGCGTATTGCGGGCTCTATGGCTTCCGCCTCACGCCGCGCGACGCGTGGGTGCGTGATGCCGTGCCGCTGTCGCCGAGCTACGACACCGCGGGCTGGTTCACCGCCAACGCCGCCGACCTAGGCCTCGCAAACGCGGCGCTCCTCGGCCCAGCATCAGGTGCGGAGCCTGAGCCGCGCGGCTGGTTTTTCGAGATGACCGGGCTAGATGCAGATGTCGCGACGGCATTCCGGTCGGCCGCGGCGAAGTTTGCGCCGCCCGCGCCCGCTGAGGTGCGTGACGCGCTGCAACGCGGATTCGCGCAAAGCGTCGAGACCTACAACACGACCGTCGCCGTGGAGGCGTGGGCGATTCACCGCCCTTGGGCGGAGCGCTACCGCGAGCGCTACAGCCCCGGCGTCTGGCAGCGGCTGAGCCGCATCCACACGATCACCGACGCGCAGCGCGCCACCGCGGAGAAGGACACCGCCGGGATCCGCGCGCTGTGGGCGGAGTATTTCCGCACGCACGATTTTCTGATTTTGCCCGCCTCTCCCACGGCGGCGCCGACCAAGGCGGAGAGCACGCTCGAGCATCGCATGCGCATCCTCGCCCTCACCGCGCCGGCGAGCATCGGAGGCCTGCCCGTCCTCACCGTGCCGGTGGCGCTATCCTCGGGGCTGACGACGGGATTGCAGATTGTCGTGAAAGAGCCGCGCAGTCGCGTCGTAAGCTGGGTGCTGGCCATGTGTGGGCGCTGAAACAGCTTGGTAGCCCGCCTCGTGAGAGGCGGGACCGTATGCCGCTGAAACGCCCGTCGGTCCCTGCTCTTACGCGCAGGGCTACCACAAACCAGCCCGCTACAACCTCAGAAGCGCGCGCGCATTCGAGCCAAGGACCTCATCGCCCACCGCGGCACCTCGCGCCTCGCTGATCAAGCGCGCCATGCGCGGGTGCTCATCGAGCTTGGGATAAAGATTCAGCGGGAAATCGGATCCGAGGAGCACGCGCTCGCGCGGCACCACCGCGAGGAAGCGCGACCACACGCCCGAATCGTAGAGCAACGGCGAGGCGGCGGTGTCGTAGGAAACGTTGCCCAGTTCCCGCGCACTCGCGTCAACCAGCGGTAGCAGTCCGCCCCAGTGCGCGAGCACGAACTCGACCTGCGGCCATGCGCGTGCGAGCCGCGTGAAATCCGCCAGCGGCGTCTCGACCCGACCTGGAAATGGCCGGCTGGCCGGGTCGGTCACGTGCAGGTTCACGGGCAGGCGCAGCTCGGCCGCGAGCGCGAGCACGGCTCCGAAGACCGGGTCGTCGATCGCGTAGCCTTGGGAGTGCGGCGAGATCTCGCCGAGCCCCACGAGGCCTTCGGCGTGCGCGCGGCGGACTTCGGCGAGCGTCGCCTCGCGCCCAGCGCCCGGATGCAGCGTCGCAAACGCCGAAAGCCGATCGGGATGGGCGCGCACGCAGGCGGCGTAAAAGCGGTTCTGCCAGGCGCAGGTCTCCGGCTTTTCCCAATACCACCCGAGCAGCACCGCACGCGCCACGCCCGCCGCGTCCATCTCGCGCAGCAGTTCGTCGACCGAGGGAAAGGTCTGCACCGCGCGCCCGTCACGGCGCACGCGTGTGCAAAACGTCGCCCAGTGCGGTTCTCCGGCCGCCCGCGCCCACCCCGCGGGATCGCGCGCGACCTCGGGCGGGTAAAGATGGACGTGGGCGTCGATGATCACGGCGCCGAGAGACTCACTCGCTTCGTAGTGCCTCCACCGGCCGCAGTTTCGCCGCACGCCACGCGGGGAGGAGGCCGGCGAGGGTCGATATCACAATCGCCATCACGACCGTAAGAATCAGATCGCTGGGCAGCGTGTGCGAGGGGAGCTCAGTGAACTGGTAGAACTGCCGCAGGGTGTCCTGCCGATTCAGCAGGCGGGCGAGCCCCATCACGATGTCGTTGCGAATCGCGAGGACACCGAAGGCGAGGCCGACACCCACCAGCGTGCCCGTGGTGCCGATGATGAAGGCCTGCGCGCAGAAGCACAGCGCGACATCACGCGCGCTCGCGCCCAGCGCGCCGAGCAGCCCGATCTCGCGCGTCTTGCGGACGACGGAAATCAGCAGCGAACTCATCACCGAAAACGCCGCGATGATCACGATGAAGAGCAGCAGAAAGAAGTTGATGGTCTTCTCCAGCTGCAGCACCCACAGGAAACTTTCCCAGTTCTGCATCCACGAATACGCCTGCGTATTGGGTGGCATCACCTCGTTGATGCGGGCGACGGCTTCATCCTCCGCGAGGCCGGGCTGAAGCCGGATATTCACGCCGTGGATGCTGCGGCCGAGCCCATAGAGTTCCTGCGCGGCCCGCAGCGAACCGTAGATGGTCGAGCTGTCGAGGTGCTGGTGCCCGATCTCGAAGAGCCCAATCACGCGGAAACGGCGCGGCAAGAACACCTCGTCGCTGTTCAGTTTCTCCAGCAGCAGCGGCGAGGCGATCGTGATCGAGTCGCCCAAGCGGACGCCGAGCTGCCGCGCCACCTCGATGCTGAGGATCACGGAGTCGTCATCCAGGTCGCTCAGCAGGCCCATACGCACGAAGCGCTGGAGGTTCGCGACCTTCTCGACGCTCGCCAAATCGAGGCCGCGAAAAACCGGGTAAGCCGGCCGGCCCTCGGCCAGCACGCCCACTACGCCGGTGACATACGGCGTGGCCGCGAGCACCCCGGGCACGGCGCGGATCGTTTCAAGCAGGCTGCCAACTTCGGCGATCGGCGCGCGTGATTTCACCTGCACTTCGCCCTCGGTCTGCACGATCATCTTGCGCAGTTCGTAGCCAAAGCCGCCCATGACGCTGGTGACGATGACGAGCACCATCACGCCCAGCGCGACGCCCATCATCGAGATGAAGGTGAAAAAGGGAAAGCGCCGCCCCGTCGGGAAAAGCTGCTTCAGGGCGAGGTAGAAATACCAAGACATCGGACTAGGTGAACCACAGAGGCACAGAGACCACAGAGAAGACAATCCCGTTTGGGATTTCTCTGTGTCCTCTGCGTCTCTGTGGTTCCACTCAGGCTCCAGGCCTGAGCTGCGGAAACAGGATCACGTCGCGGATGCTCTCCGCGCCGGTGAGCAAAATGCAGAGACGGTCGATCCCGACGCCCATGCCGCCGGCGGGCGGCATGCCGTGCTCCAGCGCGAGGAGGAAATCGTGATCGATGTTCTGCTTCTCCTCGCCGGCCTGCGCCTCGAACATCTGGCGCTGCACATCGGGATCGTTCTGCTCCGAGTAGGCGGGCGCGACTTCCATGCCGCCGATGGTCAGCTCGAAGACATCGATGGTCGTCGGATCGTCGAGGGTGATCTTCGCGAGCGGGCAGAGTTCCTTCGGCAGATGGGTGACGAAGGTCGGCTGGATCAGCGTGGGCTCGATCTGCTTGGAGAAAATCTCGTTGGTGATCTCGAATTCTTCCCACGCGGGGTTGATGCCGAGGCCCATCGCCTCCGCCTTCGCGATCTTTTCGGCTTTGGTGCGGGCGAACCAATCGGCATCGCCGGTGGCGGTGCGGATGAGGTCCTTGTATTTCACTTCGCGCCACTCGCCGCCGAAGTCGATCTCCTGGCCGCTCGCGGCGTGCTTGATTTTGAGCGAGCCATCGGCGGGCTTGATCACGTCGCGCACAAGCGTCGTGAGCATGTCGCGGATGAGCGTCATCATGCCGCGGTAGTCGCTGTAAGCTTGGTAGACCTCGAGCATGGTGAACTCGGGGTTGTGCCGGCGTGACACGCCTTCGTTGCGAAAGATGCGGCCGATCTCGAAGACGCGGTCGAAACCGCCCACGAGCATGCGCTTCAGGCGCAGCTCTGTGGCGATGCGGAGGACGAAGTCGGCGTTGAGCGCGTTGTGGTGCGTCTTGAACGGCCGCGCCGCGGCGCCGCCGGCCGTGGCCTCGAGCACGGGCGTCTCGACCTCGATGAAGCTCTGTGCTTCGAGGAAACGCCGGATGTGCGACACGATGCGCGAGCGCGTCATCAGCCGCGCGCGCGACTCGGCGTTCATGATCACGTCGAGGTAGCGCTGGCGGTAGATGATCTCGGGGTCGCTGAGGCCGTGGAATTTTTCGGGCAGCGGGCGCAGCGCCTTGCTCACCAACGTGAACGCGTCGACGCGCACAGTGATCTCTCCGGTCTTGGTTTTGAAGAGCGCACCGCTGGCGCCGATGATGTCACCGAGGTCGAGCGACTTCTTGAAAACGCCGTAGCGCTCCTCGCCGAGGACGTCGCGGCGGAAGTAGAGCTGGATGGGACCTTGCTGGTCCTGGATTTTCACGAACGAGCTGCCGCCCTGCACGCGGAAGGTCACGAGCCGGCCGGCGACCGTGACGGTCGGTCCGTATTCCGTGCCGTCGATGTAGAGCGCCTTGGCATCGGCCGAGAAATGCGTGGTCGCGACATTGGCGCGAAATGGATCGAAGCCCGTGGCCCGGAGCTCGGCGAGCTTCTGCCGTCGGACTGCGTGTTGGTCATGGGAGATGTCGGAGTGGAGGTCGCTCATGGGACGGAACTGAGCAACGTGGCTTGCGGCCCGCGAAGGGGCAAACGGAAACTCCGCGGCGGCGAGCGCCAGTTCTTGTGGGTCGGGCTTTACGCCCGACTCAGCTTCGGTCGCCCCCATTGTGTCGGGCATAAAGCCCGACCCACATCCTCGGAATCACCCGGCGAACGCCGCGAACCACGGGCTCTGGCGCATGAACATCACGTGGACCATCTGGCCGCCAACCATGAGCGAGGCGTTGAGCATGTTGCCCTGAATCCCGAACTGGCCGCTGTAGGGGCCGGCCACCGAGTTCATGCCCTGCACGTGCGCGGCGCCATGCTGCACGTGGATCGTCCCCTGCCCTACTTGCAGCCCGACCTGATTGAAGTCGTGCAGCACGAGCGCGCCGCCTTCGAGCCGGATGCGGATCGCGCCCGCGTTGTTCATCCACCAGCCCTGCAAGGCCTGCACGAAAGCCGCGTCGTGCGAGGCCGACGGCACCAGTGGCGGCGGAGGCACGGGCGGCAGCGGCTCGGGCTTCAGCGGCGGCGGGGTCGCGGCTTCTGCAACGTGAAGAAAGACGCGCACGACCTTCGGCGCCGCGACGCCCGCGCGATCGCGCACGGTGATTTTTCCGCGATGCCGGCCGGGTTTCGCCGTCTGGAGCGTGACGAGCAGGCGGTCGCCCTGACGCTCCGCCTTGATCCACGGCTCCTCACTCTCGCAGAGCCAGTCGAGCCGGCCGCCGCCAACGTTGTGCACATCGATACGCTCGACGGCGAGATTCTCGCCTGCATGCACATCGCGAAACTCCAGGTTGCTTTCCGAGAGCTCGATCACGGGGCGGGCGTGCTCGGGCGGCAGGGGCGGCGGCACGGGCGCGGGCCGACCCTTGGTGCCGGCGACCGCGGTGCGCGCGATGGCGGCCTCGCCGAAGGTCTTGTCCATCGACCACTGCACGGTCTGCTTGGTCGCGTCGCGGACGCGCGGTTGCACGTATTTGAAAATCTCGCTCGTGAGCACGACGCCGTCGCCATCGGCGTCCACCGCGCCGTTGATGAGCGCCTCGGCCAGCACGTGGGTGAACGCGCTCGGGGTGCCGGCGCGCGCCGCATCCTTGCTCAGCTCGTGGCTGGCGCACGCGCTGATGAGGCAGCGGCCGGAGCCCTCGGCGAGGTGCTGGCCGAGTTGGCCGCCCTTGAAGCCGCCGCTGCGGCAGCAATCGAGCACGAAGATGTATTTCTGCGCCAGCGATTCGCCCGCGATGAGGTTGATCGTCTGGTCGGGAATCCCGGTGGAGCCGAGGCGGTCGCTGCGGGTGTCGCGCGCGCAGAGGTAGAGGTTCTCCTGCTTGTCGGTCCAGCCGTGGCCGGAGTAGTAGAACAGAAGGTGATCGCCGGCCGTGGCGTCGCGAAAGAACTGATCGATGGCGTCGAGCAC
>JANOCA010000176.1:0-10838 GCA_031411915.1 Opitutaceae bacterium | reverse complement strand
GCGGTTGCCATCCAATCGACGTGACTCGTGAGCAGATCGCTCGTGCTCCCGGCGGGAATCCGGCCGGGCCAGCGCGCGAGAAAAGGCGCGCGGATGCCGCCTTCGCGCAGATCGCGTTTCGCGCCCCGCAGTCCGGCCGTGCTCCCGAAGATCGTCCCGCCCGGACCCGCGGCTCCGTTGTCGCTCGTATAGATGACGAGCGTGTTTCGGTCGAGGCCGAGGTCCGCGAGTTTGCGCAGCAAAGTCCCGACATCGCGGTCCAGTCGCTGCAACATCGTCGCGTGGACCTGCACGTTTTCCGGCCACGGCTTCGCGGCAAACTCCGGCGCGATCGCCGGCACCTCGAAATCGCCATGCGGCAAGGTCCACGCCGCGTAACAGAAGAATGGCCGATCCTTGTTCGCCTCGATGAAGCCCAGCGTTTCCTTGAGAATCAGATCGACCGAGTAATCGGTGCCCTCGCCCTTCCCGAGCTTGGTGCCGGCAGGCCGGTTGCCGGCTAGCTTTTCCTCCACGCTGTTTCGCACCAGGGAGGTGGGGAAAAAACTGTGGGCGTGGACCTGATCGTAGTAGCCATACCAAAGGTCGAAGCCGTGCTTCTCGGGGATGCCCGTCGTTCCCGGATTTCCGAGGCCCCACTTGCCGAATCCGCTGGTAGCGTAGCCGGCTTCCTTCAGTTTCCTCGCGACCGTAATGTCATCGGCCCGCAGCGGGACGAGGCCGTCCTTGCTCATGTTCGCGCGCCGCGTGGCATGGCCCGTATGCAAGCCGGTCATCAGCACCGCGCGCGTCGGCGCGCACACCGCGCTGCCGCTGTAGGCGCGGGTGAATTTCATCCCTTCGGCGGCGAGCCGGTCGATGTTGGGCGTCGGCACCACTTTCGCGCCATAAACGCCGACTTCGCCGATGCCTTGATCGTCGGCCAGGATGAAAACGAGGTTTGGCTTCGAAGCCGAAGCGGGGAGGCCGCGCACCGCGAGCAAGAGCGACAGCGCAAAAAGAAATGCCACGCGTGGTCTCATCATTTTTTGGAGTTCTTCGCTTTCTTCTCTTGCAGGGGAAACTCCGGAGACTCGGTGCGGGCCGTGGTCAGGAGGCGCTCCAACGCGGCGGCGATTTCCGGATGGGCGCCGGCCACATTCTTCGTCTCACCGATGTCGGTCGCCAGGTTGTAGAGTTCGACGGGCCGGTCGGGCGCGCGCCGATAGGCCTTCCAGTCCCCGCGTCGCACCGCCTGCTGCGGCGCCGCTTCCCAGTAGAAATGGTCGCGTCGTTTCTGCTGGGTGGTCCGGCCGGTGAGCGTCGGCACGAGCGAAACGCCGTCGAGCCCCGACGGCACCTTGGCCGCCGCCAACTCCGCGAAGGTCGGAAACATGTCGGCGAAATCCGACACGAGCGCCGACTCGCCGCCTTTCGCAATTCGCCCGGGCCAGCGCGCGATCATCGGCACCCGGATGCCGCCCTCATACAAGGTGAACTTCAAGTCACGGAGCGGGCCGTTGCTGTCGAAGAACTCCGGATCCTGCCCGCCCGCGGTGATCGGGCCGTTGTCGCTCGTGAAGATGACCAGCGTGTTTTCCGCGAGCTTCAGTTCATCGAGCAAATCGAGAATCCGGCCGACATCGCGATCCAGCCGCGTGATCATCGCGGCGCGCACGGCGCGCGGCTGGGTTTGCGGCGCGTAGGTTTTGCTGCCGGGAAACGCTTTCGGCTCCGGCCATTTGCCGCGGTATTCGGCGAGCGAGTCGCCGGGCACGGCGACCTCGGCGTGCGGGGCGGTGAAGGCCCCGAAGAAAAAGAAGGGGCGGTCGCGATGGCGGCGGATGAAGTCGAGCGTCTCGCGCAGAAAAAGATCCTGCGAGTAAACGGCGCGGCGGCCGTCCTTGTTCTCCGGGATCTCGACGCGCTGGCCGTTTTTCCAGAGGTGGTCGGGGTAGTGCGTGTGAGCGTGCGTCTGGTCGATGAAGCCGAAAAACTCGTCGACGCCCTTGGCGGCGGGCGCGCCGGTGGAGCCGAGCTCGCCGAGGCCCCACTTGCCGACGGCGCCGGTGGCGTAGCCGGCCTCCTTGAGCGCGGACGGAAACGCGCGGTCGGTGGCGCGGAGCGGGAGCTTGCTGTTGGCGCGGATGGATGCGTGGCCGCCGTGGAGACCGGTCATGAGCACCGTGCGGGAGGGCTGGCAGGACGGCGCGCCGGCGTAGTGCTGCGTGAAGCGCATGCCCTCGCGCGCCATCTGATCGAGCCGCGGCGTGCGGATGAGTTTCTGCCCGTAGCTCCCGAGATCGCCGTAACCGAGATCGTCGGCGAGGATGTAAACGATGTTGGGCGGGCGGGGCGATCCACTCGCGGCGTCAACCAACGGTGCGGTCGCGAGGCCCACGAGGGCCACGAGCACACCGCGGCGAAGAAGTTCAATAGCGTTCATTTTTCCTTTTTCGATTTGGCTGCCTGTTTCCCGCCCTCCGCGCCCTTGCTGCCGGCCGAGGCCACGTGCTCGGCCAGATGCTTCGGCCGCGCGTTCGCGTAGCGATCGAGCACGGCCTGGAGTTTTCCCGCTGCGGCCGCGTCGCGCCCGGTCAAGCGGTTCGCCGCCAGCGGCGGCTTCTCCTCAAACCAGTCCTGGGTGAGGTCGAAGAAGCGGCCGTCACGATACAGCTTGTGCGTCGTGCTCTGCGCGAACTCGTGACTGGCCACCGGTCCGCCATTGCGCGCATACCAGAGATAGAAGGATTCGCGCGGCGTGCCTTTCTGACCGAGGAGCTGCGGGAGAAAACTCTGGCCGTCGATCTGCAGCGCCGCCGGCACCGTGGCGCCCGCCGCATCGCAGATCGTCGGGAGGAAATCGACGCTCGCGATGAGATCGGCGTTCACCCGCCCGGCGGGAATCTTCGCGGGCCAGTTGGCGATGAACGGCACATGCGTGCTGCGCACGGTGCCGTCGCCTTTGCCGCCCTTGTAGTCGGTCCCTTTGAAACGCGAAGTGACCGTCGGATGCGTGCCATTGTCGCCGATGAACATGACCAGCGTGTTTTCGCGGAGGCCGAGCTCGTCGAGCTTCGCCACCAGCCGGCCGATCATCTTGTCCATGTAGGTCGTCATGTCCGCGAAGTGCCTCACGTCGCGGTTCTCCCGCTCGCTCTTCACCTTGGGATCCCAGTTGCGACTGTCGGGCGTCGGCTGAAACGGATCGTGCGTGAGGATCATCGGGTAGTAGAGGAAGAACGGCCGGTCCCGATGGCGCGTGATGTAATCGAGCGCGAAGTCGTTCACGACCTTCGGCCCGTATTCGCCGTTATTGAAATCCTTCGGCACGCCATTGTGCTCGACGCCCGCATTCGCGTAGCGCGGCGGCAATTCCGGCACCTTCCGCGTGTGCTGCCAGAGGTAGGATTCGTCGAAGCCCAGCCGCTGCGGCAGATCCTTCGCCTGACCGAGCTGCCACTTGCCGACGACGGCCGTGGCGTAGCCGGCCTTCTTCATCAGGTGGCCAAACGTGGTCGCGTTCGGGTCGATGAGCCCGAATTCGATATAATTCCGGACATTGTAGATGCCGGTCATCAACTGGAGCCGCGTCGGCGTGCAGAGCGGCTGCACGTGGCACTGCTCGAAACGCATGCCCGTCGCGGCGAGGCGGTCGAGGTGCGGCGTGTCGTAGTTGCCGCCGTTGGCCCGGACGGCCTCGTAGCCGAAGTCGTCGGCCATGAAGAGGACGACATTCGGTTTGCGGTCGGCCGCGTGGCTGAGGGTGCCGAGCACCGCACACGCGAGCCAAACGAGCGACTTGTTCAGGCGCCGAGCCATTGAGCGGGGAGTCATGGAGGGTAGGATTTGTTTAGCGGATGACCGGCGACCAATGGCCTTCGCGCGCTTCCGGGATTTTGCCGGAGGCGGGGAACGAGGCCTTGACCGCAGCGCCGAGTTGCGCGGTCAACTCGCGCACGGTGGCGGCGTGCGCGGCGAGGTTGGCCAGATTCTTCAGCTCCTTCGGGTCGGCCTCGTGGTCGTAGAGTTCGCGTCCGCTTTTTCCGGCCTCACCCCATTCGGTGTAGCGCCAGCGCGCGGTGCGAAGCGTGTAGCCGAAGATCCGGCCATCGCCTTCGCCCTGCGCCGCCGCGGCCTTGCGGCGGGTGCGTTCGCCCGAATCGGACTGCGCGGCGGCCTTCTTCTTGCCGCCACCTCCGCCGCCGCCGCCTTCCCCGCCGCCACCGCCACCTCCGCGCACGACTTGGGTGAGCGCCCAACCGCGGGCTTTGGCGGCTGGATCTTTCAGCAGAGGAACGAGACTTTCTCCCTGGAGATTCGTGGGCGCCTTGACGCCCGCCAGCTCGGTCAACGTGGGATACAAATCCACATGACTGACCGGTGTCTTCACCACCGCACCGCGTTTCGAAACGCCCGGCGCCACGATCAAGAGAGGGACCCGCGCGCTCTCCTCGAACAAGCTCTGTTTTTTCCACAGCCCGTGCTCGCCCAGATGATAGCCGTGATCGCTGGTGAAAACGATGATCGTGTTTTCCGCGAGGCCGAGCCGGTCGAGCGTGCGCACGACGCGGCCCACCTGGGCATCCATAAAGCTGATGCTCGCGTAGTAGGCCTGCACGGCCTGCCGGCGGAGCTCATCGGTCAGCTTCTTCTCCTCGGGCTTGCGGCTGCCGAGCGCGGGCGCGGGGATGTCCGCCTCGTCCTCCTCGATGCCGCGCACCACCGGCATGTCCGCTTCCGGGTAGTAGCCGAAATACGGATCCTTCGGGGCGAGGAATGGCGTGTGCGGCCGGAAGAAACCGACCGCGAGGAAGAACGGCCGGTCCTTGCGCCGCGCGGCGCGCTCGAGCACCCACTCCGCTTCGGCGGCGAGCATCGCGTCGGTGTGATGCTCGTCGCTCTTCGGCGAGGCATACCAGCTCAGCGCGCTGCCGAAGTTGCCGGGCGCGAGCGAAAAGATCTTCGGCTCCTCCTCGAGCCGGTCGACGCCGGCGGGATTGAACGCGATCTCCCACGAGGCGGGATCGTCGTGCCCATTGGTCCCGACCGAACCCGGCACGCCGTAGTGATAGAGCTTGCCGATTCGCACGGCGAGGTAGCCCGCGTGACGGAAAGCCTGCGGCAGGCTCACCTGCGTCGGAATCGTCTGGCGAAACATGGTGCCGTTGCCGAGGACACCGGAGCTGTTCGGATAAAGTCCGGTGAGCATCGAGTTCCGGCTCGGGCCGCACAACGGATAGGTGCAATACGCGCGATCGAAACGCACGCCGCGCGCCGCGAGCTTGTCCAGATTCGGCGTCTTCGCGCGCGGATCGCCGGAGACGGCGAGCACGTTCGCGAGGTCGTCCGAGATGAGGAACAGCACGTTCGGCTTCGGCGACGAGGCGGCGGACGCGCGCGCCGAGAAGGCGAGCACGAAGGCCAGCAGGACGAGGGTGGGGTGGATTTTCATGAATTCGGTTTCTGCCAGGGCGTCGCCCCGCCGCGCTGGACGTGCGTGCGCAGCGCCTGCTCGAGTTCGCGTGCGACGCGCGGCTGCTCCTTGATGACGTTGCGCTCCTCACGCGGGTCGTCCTTCAGGTTGTAGAGTTCGAGCGGCGCATACGGGTTGTTCTGGAGCAGCTTCCAGTCGCCGCGAATCAGCGCCTCGTAGCTCTTGCCGCCGTAGCCCCCGCCCTCGCGGCGGACGAAATAGAGATCGCGCGGGCCGGCCGGCGGGGCGGCTCCGCGCAGGATGGGAAGCAAGCTGACCGCATCGAAGTCCGCCGGCCGCGCGGCGCCGGCGATTTCCATGAAGGTCGCGGCGATATCAAAGGTGAGTCCCGCGTAGTCGCTGCGTGCCCCGGGCGCAATCGTGGCGGGCCAGCGGGCGGCAAACGGCACGCGCAAGCCGCCGTCGTAGTGGCTCTGCTTGCCGTCGCGCCACGGGTGGTTGCTCTGCGCGTGCGGCAGCGAGCCGCCGTTGTCGGCGGTGAACACGACGAGGGTGTTGCGGGCGAGGCCCGTGGCTTCGAGGGCCGCGAGCACGCGGCCGATGCCGTCGTCGAGGTGCTCGACAAACGCGACGTTGGCCGCGCGCTTCGCCTCCATCGTCGGCGCGCGCTGATTCACGCGCTGCAGCCACTCGGCCGGCGGCTCGATCGGGAAGTGCGGGGCGTTGTAGGCGAGATAGAGGAAGAACGGCTGCCCGTCGCGGGCGCGTTCGCGGATGTAGTCGGCCGACCACGTGGAAAACAGATCGGTCGCGTGGCCTTGCGGCTGGATGACCTCCCGGTTGCGGCGCATGTAGTTTTGGCCGTGCCGCTGGTGGGTCGTGAAGCTGTCCATCATGTCGCCGAGGAAGCCGTGAAAAAAATCAAAGCCGCGCTCGGTCGGCGTATTGGGCGACTCGAGCCCGAGGTGCCACTTGCCGACGATTGCGGTCCGGTAGCCGGCCTTCTTCAGGTGGTCCGCCAGCGTCGGGACGCCCGGCGCGAAGTAGCCCCACGAGTTTTCCGGCTGCGTGCGAATCACACCCGGCACCCCCACGCGATCCGCATAACGGCCGGTCAGGATCGCCGCGCGGGTGGGCGAGCAGACGGTGCAGTTGGCGCGCATGCGCGTGAACAGCATGCCGTCCGCGGCCAGCCGGTCGATGTGCGGAGTGAAGACATCGCGGCGCTCGTAGGCCGATACGTCCCCGTAGCCGTGATCGTCGGTGATGATGAAAATGAGATTGGGCTTCTGGGCGGCCGATGCCGCATTCGCGGTCAGCGCGAGCAGGAGCAGCGCGGCTGAGGAAATGCGGCGGAGGATCGGGCGAACGGTTCGGTTCATGGGACGCGGTTGCGAGCGGGTGACGTCATTTTTGGGCGAGCAGAAAGCGCGAGATCCGGTCCGCGGGTTCGTTGAGTTTCAGATCGCGCACCATCGCCTGGACGCGGGGCAGGGGAGCGTGGCCGGCGCGCCACAGGTATTCGAGGGTATTCAGGGCGGCGAGAATCTCATGCGGGCGGCCGGTTTGGAGGACCTGAGTCAGGGACGCGAGGGCGGGTTCGCTCTCGCCATGATAGCCGAGCGCCTCGGCGGCCACGATGCGCACGTCGGCGAACTCGTCGCTCAGCGACGCGAGCAACCGGGTTTTCAACGGCGCCGCGTTTTTCTTCAGGATGAGCGCCCCGACCGCGCCCCAATAACGGACCACCGGATGGGGATCGGCGAGGGCGGTCTGCAACTCCGCGATCCCCTTGGGATCGCCCGACGCCGCGCGATCCGCGAGGTCCACGATTCGTTCGATCGGATAAGCCGCGCTCTGCGCGTAGTCATAAACCGTCCCTGAGCCTCGCAGTGCATCGAACATCCCCTCGGGGATGAAGCCGGTGTCGCGCGTGGCGACGATCTCGGCGCGCAACGCCTGGCGCAGCGACTCGCGGCGGGCGGCATGCTCGGCGGTGCCGGCGAGGTTGCGCAGCTCGAAGGGGTCGCCCTCGATCCGGTAAAATTCCTCCGCCGGCTTCGTCTGCCAGTAGCGCGATTGCGCCGGGTTGGTCCGGCCCGCCTTGAACGCCTCGAACCACGAGCCCATGCCGGGCATCACCTCGAAGGGATAGGTGTAGTGCTGGCCCCACGGCCGATGCGGGGAGTAGTTGCGCACGTAGCGGAACTCCCGGTCCCGGATGGCGCGCACGGTGTCGTAGCGCTCATCCATCCGCCCCCGGTAGAGAAACACGTGCTCGCGCGGCGCCGTCTTTTTTTCGCCGAGGAACGCCCGGCCCTCGTAGTGCGCCGGAATCGGGACGCCGAGCAGGCTGAAGAACGTGGCCGGCAAATCCACAAAGCTCACCGGCGCGTCGACCCAGCTGCCGGCCGAGGCGGGCGCGAGGTGGCGCCACTTTTCGGGAAAGCGCACGATCAATGGCACACGCGTGCCGGAATCGTGGATGTTGCGCTTCCCGCGGGGCAGGGCGCCGCCGTGGTCGCTGCAGTAGAAGACGATGGTGTCGCCCGCCAGGCCTTCGCGCTCGAGCTCCGCGAGGAATTCCCCGACCTGTCGATCCATCTGCGTCATCTGGTCGTAGTAATTCGCCCAATCGCTGCGCAGCTCGGGTGTGTCGGGGTGGTAGGGCGGCAGCTGGATCTTCTCTGGCGGGATCCGAAAGGAGGTTTTCCCTTCCTTGGGCTTCACCTGGCTCTCGTGGCTCGTGGTCAGGTTGAAGACGGCGAAGAAAGGCTGGCCCGGCTTCCGCTGGCGGTAGTGGGCGCGGGCGCTGCTCTCGTTCCACGGCTGCGGATTGCCCGCGAGGTTATAGTCGGTCTTGAGGTTGTTGGTCGCGTAGTAGCCGGCGGCGCGCAGGTGCTCGGGGTAGAGCTTGAACCGGGATGGGATTTGCCCGCGGCTCCGGTGGTTCAGCATGCCGAGCGAGCTCGCGTGCATCCCGGTGATCAAGGTGGTGCGCGCGCTGGAGCACACCGGCGCGTTGGCGAACGCGTGCCGGTAACGCACGCCTTCGGCCGCGAGGCGGTCCAGATGCGGGGTCTGCGCTTGGGGATCGCCGTAGGAGCCGATATAGGGGCTGTTGTCCTCGCTGGTGATCCAGAGGATGTTCGGCCGGTCAGCGGCGATGACCGGTCCGATCAGGAGAAACGGCAGGAGCGCACGGCGGAGCCGCCGGGCCGCGCTGCGGAACATCGCGGCCGGCCGGCGGAGCGCGCGCGTGGATTCTGGGGACGCGTTGTGGAGAGGGGACGCGGGTGCGCCGCGGGGGATCGTGAAGGGCATGGGAACAACTCGACGCATCCTGCGGCGAATGACGAAGCCATAAGAGCCGCGACGTCCGGACAGAAAGCAGGTTTGCTACACCGAGGACGTGCGGCCTCCCTGCCGAAGCAGACACTGCGGGAGACATCATCCAAAGCGGTCCCTGCCGTCGTGGGTCCCTGCACCGCAGTGCGGGGTGCAGGGCGACTTGCCGGGACGAGCTTTTAGCCAGCGGTCAGTCAGACCCTCATCGGCGGTCCGGTGCCTGTGAAGTAAATTCGTCCGGGAAATTTTCCCGGTCCCTGCATCTTTTCCGCGGCCCGTCCGACGCGATGTTTGCGTCCGACCCGCGGGCTCGCGTCCAGCCGATTTCCGTGGATTCAGGATCCCTCGCGCCCGCTCGGCGCCGCCGGTTGGCCGTGCTCGCGTTCAGGCCGGGCATGCAGGTGGTGGAGCTTGCATACTGGCAATGAAACCTTGGGGCGAACCCTAACGTGGCGGCGCGAGCTGGCTGCGCGCACTCAACGAGATCAGACGACGCACGTCTTCAGCGGCACCGGATCGATGACCTTCGTCCCCGGTAACTCCCGCGCGAGCTGCTCCGCGAACCACCGGCGCGCGACAGGATCGCCGTGCGTCAGGACGATGCTGCGCGCCTGGGTCTGCACGGCGAACTCGAGCAGCTCGTCGCGCTCGGCATGCCCGCTGAGCTCGAATCGCTCCACTCGGGCGTTCACCTGCGTTTTCACGTGGATCGCCGGGAACTCGAATTTCTTCCCCGGCGCGGTGGCGAGCAGCTTGCCACCCGGTGTATCCGGGTCGCAGTAGCCGACAAAACCGATCGTGTTGCGCGCCTGGCCGAGCAGGCCCGAGGCCAGCGTGTAGCTCGGCGTCCGCTCCACGAGCATGCCCGAGCTGATCAAGTAGAGGGCGTTTTGCTTCGGATCCACACCGGGCGTCAGCTTTCGCGGCAGCGATTTGACCCCGAGTTCCTTCAGGATCCGGCGATCGAATTGCACGTCCTTCGTCTTTCGCGAGACCTCGTCGAAAAGTTCGGCGAGCCCCAGGCCGAGGCCGGCCACGTAAATCGGGCAGTCAATCAACCGCCCGAAACGCCGCGCATCATGGAAGACCGAGAGGATCTCCTGCATGCGGCCCAGCGCGAACACCGGCAGCAGAAAGGAGCCGCCGGCCGCAATCGTCGCGTTGATGGACGCCATGAGCCGGGCGATTTCGTGCACGCGCTCCTTGCCGAAGGCGCGTTCGGTCGTGCCGCGGGTGGTCTCGATGACCAACGTGTCGAAATGCCCGACGGGAAACCGCGCGCCCTTCAACGTGCGTTGGTCCTCGAACATGACGTCGCCGGTGATGAAGATCTGCCGGCCGCCGTGGGTGATTTCCACGGCGGTGGCGCCCGCGACATGCCCGGAGCGGTGAAACATGATTTCGATTTCCTCCTTCCGCCCCCGGGATCTCATCCGCTTGCGAAACGGCAGCGGGGTGAACCGGCGCCCGAGACGCTCCACCTCTTCGTGGGTGAAAAGCGGATATCCGGGGACGTTGTCCTCCTCTTTCTGCTTGCGCATCACGTTCGCCGAATTGTGCAGCATCTTCTCGATGAGCATCCGGCTCGACGGGGTGAGGAGCACGGGTGTCTTCGGGTGCTGACGCATCACGACGGGCAAGCCGCCGATATGATCGAGGTGGCAGTGGGTGACGATGATCAGGTCGAGGTGGACGTTCCGCAGGAGGTCCAAATCCGGCAAAGCGCCCAATCCGGGCGTCTTGGGATTCAGGCCGCAGTCGACGAGAATGTTGAATTCGCCGATCTGAAGGAAGAGGGAGTTGGCGCCGATGCCACCCTGGCGGTTCAGGTCTGTTAACTTCATGAATGTCCGAGCGAACGTGAACCGCTCACCGTAGCAAGCGGAGACAGCGGTCGCCTGACGCCAGAGGCGAAGCTCCGCGTTGCGACGGTGGCGCGAGCGACAATCCGCCGCGGGCCCCTGCGTGCGCGTCGCGCCGATCGACCGCGTGAACCTTGGCCCGCAATCGACCTGCCGCTATCGCTGCTGGCTCGTCATCGGCACCGCGTCGCAGATCGCCGCCCGGCTCGACG
>JANOCA010000175.1:0-3007 GCA_031411915.1 Opitutaceae bacterium | reverse complement strand
GTGAAGAACCGCGAGCAGGTGAAGACCCGTTCGCTCGAGATCGCCCGCCGCAAGCTCGGCACCCTGCTCGTGATCGAGGACATCGTGATCCAGAACATCGCGCTGACCAAGGAACTCGAGCACGCCATCGAGGCCAAGATGGTGCAGGAGCAGGAGGCCTCCAAATCCAAGTATCTCCAGCAGCGCGTGCAGATCGAGGCCGACACCGCCATCATCCGCGCCAAGGGCGAGGCCGAGTCGATCATGATCCGCGGCGACGCGCTGAAGAAGAACCCCGCGTTCGTCGATCTGCAGATCGTGGACAAGTGGGATGGCATCGCGCCCCTCGTGATCGGCGGCGGCGACAAGGTGATGCTGACGCTCCAGGACATCGAACGGCTGAGGAACCAAAAGACCAATGCCAACCCCACGCCCGCCGCAACCGCTCCGGCCCGTCGCTGACGCCATGAATCCCAACCCCATGCCCAAGCTGATCGCCACCGCGGTCGTGCTCTTTCTCCTGCTCATCGGCATCTCGGCCTCGAGCTACGTCATTGAGCCCGGCACGCGCGGCCTGAAGGTCACGCTCGGCAAGACCTCGGAGAATTTCCTGCCCGAGGGCTTCGGCTTCAAGGCCCCGTTTGTGACCAGCATTGTCGCGGTCAACGTCCGCCAGCGGACGCAGGGCGTGAAGGCCGACTGTTTTTCGTCCGACCTCCAGCAGGTGAAGATCGATCTGCGCGTGCTCTTCCGGGCGCCGGAATCGTCCGTCGTGCAGATCTACCGCGAATTTGCCGGCGATCCCTTCGACAGCCTGATCGCGCCGCGCGTGCAGGAAGCGATCAAGGAGGTCACCGCGTTGCTGACGGCGGAGCAGATCGTGAAGAGCCGCGAGGACATCAAAAAGAAGACGCTCGTCGCCGCGCAGCAGAAGATCGGCACGCTGCTGGTGGTCGAGGACATCGTGCTGCGCGACATCGTGCTCTCGAACGAACTGGAGAAGGCGATCGAGGGCAAGATGGTCGCCGAGCAGCAGGCCAACCAGGCGCGCTTCACCCAAGTCCAGACGCAGGTGGAGGCCGAGACGGCCGTCATCAGCGCGAAGGGCGAGGCCGAGGCCATCCGCGTGCGCGGCGACGCGCTGCGGCAGAGCCCGGCGTTTCTCCGGTGGAAAATCGTGGAGCGGTGGAACGGCCGCTCGCCGATGGTCGTGCCCTCGGGCCCGGAGAATTCCGAGGCCGCGCTGCTGCTTCCAATCGGGCCGGCGGAGAAGACGGCGGCGCCATGAGCCCGCGGCAGCGCGCCTTTTTCCAATTCGGCACGCTGGTCGTCGTGGCGATCGTGCTGCTGCTGCTGTTCCCCGCCGCCGCGCGGTTTGCCGAGATGGCGGCGCGCGAGCTGCGCTACTTTTGGTGGCTGATTCTGCTGCTGGCCCTCGCCGTCTGGCTGATCTGGGGCCTCGGCCGCCGGCCCAAGCCGTAGCGCCCGGCTGCGGTCGAAGTTTTTCCTCTGCTTTTGTTTCGCGTGCGGGCAGCGTAGGGCATGGAAAAGAAACCGTTCGACCAACTCGGCCTCTCGCCGGACATCCTCAAGGCCGTGGAAAAAATGGGCTTCGAGGAAGCCTCGCCGATTCAGACCGCAGTGATTCCTGTGGCGCTCACGGGCAAGGACGTCATCGGCATGTCGTCGACCGGTTCGGGCAAGACCGCGGCCTTCGCCATTCCCGCCATCGAGCGCACGGATGCGAAGGTGCGGGCGGTGCAGGTGCTCATCCTCTGCCCGACGCGCGAGCTGGCGGTGCAGGTGGCGGAGGAGTTCGGCAAGCTCGCGCTCTTCAAGCGCGGGGTGTCGGGCGTGCCGATTTACGGCGGGCAGAGCTACGAGCGGCAGTTCCGCGCGCTTGCGGCCGGGGTGCAGATCGTGATCGGGACCCCGGGCCGCGTGATGGATCATATGGATCGCGGCACGCTCAAGCTCGACCAGCTCAAGATGGTGATTCTCGACGAAGCCGACCGCATGCTCGACATGGGCTTCCGCGAGGACATCGAGAAAATCCTCTCCTCCGTGCCCGCGACGCGGCAGATGCTCTTCTTTTCGGCGACGATGCCGCGCGCGATCCAAGACCTGATCGGCCGCTACGCCAAGGACCCGGCGTGGATCAAGATCGAGTCGCTCGCGCAGAACAAGCCACAGGTGGAGCAGACGTATTTCGAGGTCGATCGCCGCTCCAAGATCGAGGCGCTCACGCGGCTGATCGACGTGAACGATTTCCGCTACGGGATCATCTTTTGCAGCACGAAAATCATGGTCGATGACCTCGACGGGCACCTGCACGCGCGCGGCTACGCGACCGACCGGCTGCATGGCGACATCACCCAGGCGCAGCGCGATCGCACGATGGCGAAGTTCCGCGACCGGAAATTCGAGTTCCTCGTCGCCACCGATGTCGCGGCGCGCGGGCTCGACGTGGATGATCTCGAGGTCGTCTTCAACTTCGACCTGCCCAACGACGCCGAGGACTACACGCACCGCATCGGCCGCACGGGCCGTGCCGGGCGCAAGGGGCAGGCCTTCACTTTCGTCTCCGGCCAGGAGATCTACAAGTTGCAGGGGATGGTGCGCTGGGCGCGCCTCGACATCCGCCGCGGCCGCATCCCCTCGCTCGACGAGGTGGAGGAAGCGCGCACCAGCGTTTTCTTCGAGAAAATCCGCTCCACGCTGGAGGATAAAAAATTCAAGCCCCACGACCGCATGATCGACCGCCTGCTCGATCAAGGCTACGTGAGCACCGATATCTGCTCAGCCCTCATCCACCTGCTGCAGGGCGGCGCGCCCGGCGTGGCTGCGGTCGCTTCCACCCCGCCGATGGCAGCGCCCGCGGGACCGGGGCAGAAAGCCCCCGGCGCCAAGCCCCCGGCCGCCCGCGCTGCGGCGCCCAAGTCCGCCGCGCCCCGGCAGGAAGCGGCGGCCCCTGAATCGTCCGCTGCGCCCAGCGAGGAGCCGGCGCCGGCCCCGCGCGCGAAACCTG
>JANOCA010000174.1:0-12161 GCA_031411915.1 Opitutaceae bacterium | reverse complement strand
GTTTACCTCGCCGCCGCTTTTTGAGGTGTGGAACGGCCGGCAGCACGTCGGCAACGTCGAGGAAACCGCGTTGCACCACGATCCCGATCAGCCCGCGGTCATTTCGCTGGGCGGCCGGGCTTGGAGGATCACCCAGATTGATTGGCGAAAGCGGCGGCTTGAAGCGTTGCCCGAACCGGGTGCGGCGCGAACACGCTGGATCGGAACCGCCCGCGCCATGCGCTATGAACTCTGCCAGATGATCTGCACCATTTTGCGGGAGAATGTCGCCTACGATTTTCTCTCGCGGCGAGCGGGGGCCGGTCTAGAGGAAGCGCGGAACGAGTTTGCTTGGGCCCGGTTGAGCGAACCTTTGCTGCGCCCGCGTGAAGACGGAGCCGTCGAGTGGTGGACCTTCGTCGGACGGAATGTGAATCAATGGATCTGTGATGTCGCGCGGGAACGCTTCGAGATCCACGCGTCAGCCGATGACTTGCGTGTGAAATTGGAAACCGGTGTGGAACGCGTGCGGGAGCTGATCGCAGTCTTGCGGACGATGCCCGCCGCCACCCCCACGGGCGAATCTTTCGTCGCGAAATTCTCCGACCTCCTGCCCGAAGCAGAGCGCGACGCGCTCGTGCTTTGCCGAGCATATCCGAAATCAGATATAGCACGATTCGCCTCCCTCCTGGTCGTAAGCCCACAGAGCGCAACGATGGATGCTCCATCAGACAGCAAGGGTAGGCGTGAACGAGGAGCTTGAGGTATGGCACAACGCGAACCGTTCCGATCGGGCCCGGAACTCCGGTTCGCAATCCTGCTCTTCCCCATTTATCGGGGAATTCACCCCGGCGTGGTGCAGTCGTTACGCCGGTATGAATGCCGCTCAATTACCGATGCGCTGGCCTCGTTTTTGCGTGGCCCTGATTGCTAGGCGGAGATTCTCCGCCCGGCGTTCGGCTGCTCTTTGAGCGAGGGACGCTGCGGCATTCATATCGCCCGACTCCACAAACGCCTTCACCTCGTGCTTGGTCCGAATGTGGTCGGCCGGCCCCATTTCTTTTACCTGGAGGCGTTCGGTAATCAGCCGGACTGCGTCGGAGTCCTTTCGGAGGGTGAGCAGCGTTTGAACCATATCTTCAGGCGTTTTCTCGGGATTCATCGAGGGAAGGGTCTAGGGTTTTGGATTACGAGGGCCGGAGGGAGACTTTTTTGAAACCATTCGTGCAGTGGCGCACAACGGCGGTATGGTCGGGCAGGCTCCGGAACTCGTGCGGCTTGATCCGATACTCCTCCACCCGCTGATACGAGTGGGCGGTATGGTCCAAATGCACGGTCCGGGTGGCACGCTCAACCCAGTGTTTACCCAGCGCGTTCGCGCACCGGAGCGCGTCAACCTCCGAGGCCGCGCGATACATCACGAGGTTCTTCAGATTGAGCGCGAGCACTTCAGCCTGCTCCTTCGTCTGCGGCGGAATGAGCGATTCGAACGCCTGCGCCGAAACCACCAGCATCAGCATGCAATCGCGGAGCCGGTCGATGACGTTGAAGTCGCTCGTGCCGTCGTGGCTCGCGGTGATGGCGTTCTGGAATTCGTCGCCGACGTAAACGAGCTGGTTCAGCGCATACTTCTGCCAAGGGCGCAGCGCGTAGCGCCGGAGGGCGTGCCGGTAGAGGAGAAGCTTGATGACGGTGAACACATACTGCCGCTCCGTGGTGTAGTCCTGGGGCACGTCGATGCAGAAGATTTTGCCCTGATCGACGTCGGCCATGGTGCAGGTGTCGGGCTCGTTGGAGCTGAAGATTTCCGCGATTTCAGCGGTGCCGAGGTATTCGAGGTAGTTCTGGGAGGTGCCGATTTCACCGGCGCGCTGCTCCTTCGCCTCATGCCTCAGGTAGGTCTGCTCCAGTATCTCTGCGAGCCGGATTCTGCGCTCGGTCGGGTCGAGTTCGGCCAACTTCTCCAGCGCAGCCTTCAACTCCTTCTCGGACGTGAGTAGATCATAGGCGTTGGTTGCAGTGACCGGACGACCGATGTCGGCCAGAAGTTCAAAGGCCCGCCCGATGTGGGCGGCACCCTTCACCTTGAAGAAGCCCTTTTCGTCCTTCGGATTCAGCGCGGCGGCCGTATCGACCAGAATCCGCGCCCGGGTGGTGAACGGCAACCGGGAATAGCCCGTGACGTTCAGTCGGTGGATCGCCTTGCCTGGCTCCCCGACCAACCGCGGACGAAGGCGGATGATGTCGTGCTCCCGGCCATATTTCTTTGCGAGCCATTCGAGGTAAAACCACTCGTCGCCCTTGTTCGCCATGACCACGCCGCCGAGCGTCGGATTGCGCCGCATCAGGTCGGCGAGCAGGCCGTTCATGCCGGAGGTTTTGCCGGAACCGGTGTCACCGGAGAAGAAGAAGTGCCGGTTGGCCTTGTCCCGCGTCCATCTGAATCCGGCGAACGCCAGCACGATTTGCCACCGATCCGCCACTACCTTGCCCGCAGGGTCACGCACGTAGCGGCGATGGTCCGCGTAGTAGAAAAGTCCGCCCGCAAGCGCGCACAGAACGCCCCCGACAACGAAGCTCCAAGGCGAAGGCAACCGACTCGCCCCGAAGACCCCCGAGACGGAAATCATGAGGGCAAACGGCAGCGCCAGCGGGAGGCGTAGCCCGGGTTCGTTGTGGCGAAGATTCCGCTGAATCAACCATCCCGCGATGCCCAAAAACAGGGCGGTAATCGCGAACGCCGCCACCGTGAGGCCGTGCGGATCGTGCAGCCATTGGCGCATCAAAACGTGAGGTGCCGGGAGCGTTTTCATCACCGATCGTGCGGAAAACGAAGCGCTCTTTCTCAGAATCCGCGAGGCGACGACGCTACCGAAAAAAGGGTAGCTCCCCTGCCCTCACCTTTGGCCTGCTAGCATTGCAAATGTGATCGGCCACGCGCCCAACGAACTCGTTAGGGTATTGCGTCTGTGGCCAAACAAGCGCGGGGGATTTTCGCCGACCTTCCCGGCTCATCGTAGCCGCTGATGTCCACCAACGAAGCGGAGGACTACCGTGCGACCGGTAGGCCCCCTACTCCGGAATCGGGAGGGGCGCTCCATTGAGGTGGGAGACGTGTTCGGGCGTGATAATGGCATGATCACCGTCGGAGTCATTCGCAACGGAGCCACTTACCTCTCGCATCACCTGCGGAAAAACGACTACTGGTCGGAAGGCGAAAAGGAGGTCCGCGGCGAGTGGATCGGCGAAGGCTCCCGGGCGCTCGGGCTGACGGGACCGGTCACCAACAAACCCTTCGAGGCCTTGCGGCAGAACCGACACCCGGGAACCGGCGAACCACTCACCGCGCGCGACCAGGCCAACCGGGTCGCGTTCTTCGATGTCCAACTCTCCGCGCCGAAGGACGTGAGCGTCCTGGCGATGGTCGGCGGCGATGAGCGAGTCCGCGAAGCGTTCACGGAATCCGTGAAAACGGCGCTCGCCGAAATGGAGCGCTTCGCGGCGGTGCGTGAGCGTCGCGGAGAAGCGGCCGGAACGGAAGCCTTCCGCCTCACGGGGAATTTCGTCGGGGCGCTGTTCTTCCATGACGCGAGTCGCGACCTCGATCCTCAGTTGCACGGGCACGCCGTGCTCACGAATGCGACGTGGGACGCCGCGCGCAACGAATGGCTCGCGCTGCAACCGGCCGAGATGCTGCGGGCCTCGGCTTATCTCCGTCAGGTCATGTATCGCGCGCTGGCCTCTCGGCTGCGGGCGCTGGGTTACGAGCCCTATGAGATGAATTCGAAGGGCTTTGCCGTGCGAGGGGTCGAGCACCTGCGCGAGCGCTTCTCGAAGCGCACCCGGCAGGTGCAACGCCTGGCGGAGGAGTTCGCGGTGAATAAGGGGCGCAAGCCGACGAAGCGGGAGGTCGAGATTCTCGTCCGCGAATCGCGCGAAAATAAACTCACGGAAATCTCCACCCCGGCTGTGCGGGCGAAGCAACGCGCAGAGCTGCACGCCGACGAAGCACGCGCGCTGGACGTTCTTGTCCGCACCGCGCGCCAACAAGCCCCGCGCATGCAGTGGTCGCACGGCAACGCGCGGTCGGTCCTCGAAGCGGCGCTGCGCCATGTTTACGAGCGCACCAGTGTCGTCCGCGAAGGTGAGGTGCTGAACGCCGCGCTCGAACTTCACCCCGACTTCTACCGCTGGCGCGAGCTACGCGCGGCGCTCGACGTCCACCCGGATGCGATTCGCAAGGACGGCGAGATGAGCCTCCGATCAATCCGACGCGAAGAGGCCGCAGCGGTGCAGCGCGTGCGCACCGGCCGCAACCAACGCTTCCCGCTGGGTGAGCCGACGCAGCTTCCGCCCGAACTGACCGCCGGCCAGCGTCGGGCCGCGACCGCGCTGCTCGAAAGCCGGGACTTTCTGAGCGTCCTGGTGGGCGACGCCGGCACCGGCAAGACCACGGTGCTGACCGCCCTCGAACGCGCCCATCTCGCGGCCGGCGGCACGCGTTTCCTTCCGCTCGCCCCGACCACCCGGGCACGCGATGCCATGCTGGCCAGTGGCCTCGAAGAGACGGACACGGTGCAACGCTTCCTCGTCAGCGAAACGATGCAGGCGCAGGCGACCGGCCGGGTCGTGTTGATCGACGAAGCCGGGCTCCTTTCGACCCAGCAACTGGATAAAATCACGCGGATCGCGACTGAAGTCCGTGCGCGCCTGCTGCTCGTGGGTGACACGAAACAGCACTACAGCGTGCAGCGGGGCGACGCGCTCCGGAACATCATCCGGCACTCCGGCACTCCCGTCGTGCGCCTCGCCGAAGTCTTGCGCCAGCGCAACGAAGCCGACCGCCGTTTCAGCCGCCTCCTCGCCACCGGAGCCGTCGCCGAGGCTTTCGACTTTGCCGACCGGCGCGGTTTGATCCGGGAGGCATCTGACGACAACGCGATGTTTGCCCAGGCGGCGGAGCACTACGTCGGCAATCGGGTGCGCGGGATCGAAACGCTCGTGGTGATTCCGTTCTGGGAAGAGATCGAGCGCTTCAACGCGCAGGTGCGGCCCGCGCTCCGTCAGGCAGGCCTACTCGGCGAAGCGGAGGTCACGCGCGAGGCCGTGAAACCACTCACGTGGACCGAGGAGCAGAAGGTTCATTGGGACCAATACCACCCCGGCGACCGGCTACTGTTCGCGCGCGATACGCGCTTCTTCAAACGCGGCGTCGCCGCCGAGGTCATCGCCGTCCTGCCCGACGGTCTGCGAGTGCGCGGTCCCAAGGGCCGCGAGGCGAAGATCACCCGCAAGCAGCGGGCGGCCTTTGAAGTCGGCCGCGCGCAAGCGCTGGCCGTGTCCGTCGGCGACCGGCTCTTGATTCGTGGACGGGAAGACGACGCGGGATTCGCGAACGGCGATTTCAAGGAGGTGGCGCAGGTCGATCCGACGGCCGATCGCATCGTGTTCACCGACGGGCGGGAGCTACCCCGCACGTTTGCCGCGTGGACCTACGGTCACGCGCTCACGTCCTACCGCTCGCAAGGCAGCACGTCGGAAGAATCGCTACTGGTCCTGGGCGAAGTGGCCATGCGGTCCCTCGCGCGTCGCCAGTTCTACGTGGGCAACACGCGCTACCGTGGCGCGCACGCCATCTATCTTTCCAACAAGGCGGAAATCCTGAACCGGCTCGCCCGGCCCGACCCGGGCCGCGAACTCGCGACTGTCGCGCTGCGGGCGGGTTTCGCTCTCGTCCGCTAGCCTGCGGAAGTTCTAAGGCTCCTCCGCCTCGATTCGCAAAGGCACCTGACCCGTGCGGCAATGGGCTGGGAATCTACCGCATTCGGGGTAGGCCGTGTCCCGCAATGTCGGCATGCGCACATACTTGAGACAATCAGGATGCTGGCGACACCATGCTCTCGTGAATCCAACGAGTCGCGCAATTCTCCAGACGGTGGTCGCCACGGACAGCTCGCTGACGCCGGGCGAGCGCGACTTTGTCCAACGCCTGGTCTCCGGGGAGGCCATGGCCCCGGCATCGGCGCCTTCGGCTGCCGACGAACGGCTGCTCGTAACCCAGAAGCGAGCGGCCGAACTCCTGAGCGTGAGCCGAGTGACGATCTGGAGAATGACCAAGGAACTCGTTCTTCACCCCGTCGAGATCGTCCCCGGAACTTGGCGATATTCGTTCCGGGAGATCATGGCGCTGGCGCGCACGGGCACGGAAAGCGGACATCAACGCGCGAAATCCGCTGCCTAGCTGATCAACGCAAGCGCTTCCACAGAGGCCTGCCGTCCCGATTGACGCAGGCCTTCTTGCTTCGGGGCCATTTCGACCGGCCACCGGCTACGTCTATCAGAGGAGAAAACATCCTTCGCTCTGAACGTTTTCACTGGAGAAAAACTACGTCGGGAACTACGTCTGGGGAGTCTGAAAGTTTCCTGAAGTTACCCAAAGTAACAGCGGGGTGAACGCTCTTTCGAAAATCGCGTAAGCCATTAAAGCAGAAACCCCCGGGAGCAGTTTCCGGGGGTTTCAAATTGGGTGCAGGGGTTGGATTTGAACCAACGACCTTCAGGTTATGAGCCTGACGAGCTACCAGGCTGCTCCACCCTGCATCAAAGGGACGCGGAAAGTCCGCGCCACCCCGGGCACTGTCAACGCCATTTTCGGCTTTTCCCGGAATTCGCGCTTGCCAGTGCCGCCGGCGGCCGGTGTTTTGGACAACTCTTTCGTCAGCAAACGTCAGCAACCAACAACCAACCGTAAGCATCGATCATAAGGCGGCCCTTCGGCCGACCTGTGTGTCGCCAGATACATCCGATCAACCATGAGCCTCAGCGTAACTCCCAAGGACCTGCTCGACGCAGGCGTCCACTTCGGCCACCAGACCAAGCGTTGGAACCCCCGTTCCAAGCCCTTCATCTTCGATCACCGCCAAGGCGTGACGATCATCGACCTCGGCAAGACCCACGACCTCCTCACCAAGGCGTGCCAGTTTCTCGAGGACACCGTCGCCAACGGCGGCAACGTGCTCTTCGTCGGCACCAAACGCCAGGCCCGCGACATCGTGCGCGAGGCCGCCACCACGCTCAACATGCCGATGTGCGTCGATCGCTGGCTCGGCGGCACCCTCACCAATTACGAGACCGTCAAGAAATCGATCGCCAAGTTCAAGAAATACCAGGCGATGGAGACGAGCGGCGAGATGTCGAAGCTCCCCCGCAAGGAAGAGTCCGCCATCAAGCGCGAGATGACGCGCATGCAGAAGAATTTCGCCGGCATTTCCGATATGCCCGGCCTGCCGTCGGCGATGTTCGTCGTCGACGTCAATCACCACAAGATCGCCGTGGCCGAGGCCTCCCGCGCCGGCATCCCGTGCGTCGGCCTCGTCGACACGAACTCCGATCCCACCAGCGTCTCGCACCCGATCCCGGGCAATGACGACGCGGTGAAGTCGATCCGCATCATCGTCGAGGCCGTCAGCGCCTCGATCCAGAACGGCCTCGCCCAGCGCGACACCCGCCGCGCCCAGCGCGGTCAGGCCGATCTCAAGTCCACGACCGCCGGCATCGATCCCGCCGCGTCGATCGTCGCCGCCGGGGACGAGGAGGTCCTCGCCAAGGTCGACCTGCCGGCCGATGTCGCCGCCGTCGTCGAGGGCGAGACTGATCCCGCCGCCGCGCCGAAGAAGAAGCCGCTCCGCGCCAAGCGCCCCGCCGTGAAGGCCGAGTAACCGAACCCATTTATCATCGATTAATGAGCTCACCCATCACCGCTCAAATGGTCAGCGACCTGCGCACGAAAACCGGCGCCGGTCTGCTCGACTGCCAGAAAGCCCTCAAGGAGACCAACGGCAACGTTGAGGAGGCCATCACCCTCCTCCGCAAAAAGCTCGGCTCGAAGATCGACAAGCTCTCGTCCCGCGCCACCAAGGAAGGGCTCGTCGAGAGCTACATCCACGTCGGCGGCAAGGTCGGCGTCCTCATCGAGGTCAACTGCGAGACGGACTTCGTCGCGCGCAACGATGCCTTCAAGCTCTTCGTGAAGGATCTCTGCCTGCAGATCGCGGCCGCCAACCCGCTCTACGTCTCCCGCGATCAGGTCCCCGAGGCCGACCTCGCCAAGGAGCGCGAGATCGCCGCGGCCGCCGTCGCCGGCAAGCCCCCGGCCGTCGTCCAGAAGATCGTCGAGGGCAAGCTCGAGAACTTCTATTCGACCGTGTGCCTCCTCGATCAGCCGTTCGTGAAGCAGAACGAAAAGTCGATCAAGGACCTCCTCACCGATCAGATCGCGAAGATCGGCGAGAACATCCTCGTCCGCCGCTTTACCCGCTACCAGCTCGGCTCCTGAGCCGCGCGCCGCAGCGTTGTTCTCCGGGCGCCCCGCTGATTGGCTGGGCGCCCTTTTCTTTTTCCATGCCTGTCACCCGAGCCCAAATCGTCGCCCGCGGCCTGACCCACCGCTGCCCCAACTGCGGCGCGCGCTCGCTGTTCAAGGCCGGCACGCTCTTCCGCGTGAATCTCAAGTGCGAGCCGTGCGGCTTCCGCTTCGAGCGCGACAACGACGAAGGTTTCTATCTCGGCTCCCTGTCGCTCAACTACGGCGTCACGCTCGTCGGCTTCCTGCTGCCGGTCCTGCTCCTGTGGTTCTACAAGGTCATCGGCGACAAGCTCGCCATCGGTCTCGCCGTGGGCGGGGCCGTGGGCTTTCCGGCGCTGTTCTACCGCTCGTCCCGCAGTTGGTGGCTGATGAACTACTATCTCGTTTTCCCCCAACACCTCCCTGCCAACGGCGGCACGGGGCGGGGCGACGAGCCGGGCCCGCCGCCGCGTCGGCGATAGGCGAGATTTTCCTTCCGTTTTGCCCCATCGTTTCTACGTTCTCGCATTCTGCTCGCCGCCGCACCCGCGGTGACGAGCCGACCCGGAGAGGTGGCAGAGTGGTCTATCGCACCGCACTCGAAATGCGGAGTGTCGCAAGGCACCGTGGGTTCGACTCCCACCCTCTCCGCCAGTTTTTCTAAGCTCAACGAACTTGGTGTCTGGCGGCCGACGGAGTGGCGGCGCGCTCCCCCTCCCTCTCCCGCTCCCGCCATGCGCTCCGCCGTCACCGTTTCGCTCGTGCCCGAGGCCCGGGGCGGGCCGTTTGTCTTTCACGCGGGGCTCACCGATGGCTGCGCGCAGGCCGCGGCGCTGGGATTCGACGCCGTGGAGATTTTTCCGCCGTCCGCTGCCGCACTGGATGCGAACGCCCTCACCGCGCTCCTCGCGCAGCACAAACTCCGTGTCGCCGCCGTCGGCACCGGCGCCGGCTGGGTCGTGCGCAAGCTCTCGCTCACCTCACCCGATGCCGCCGTGCGCCGCGACGCCCGCGCCTTCATCGCGGAGATCGTGGAGTTCGCGGGGCGCTTCGCCGCACCGGCGATCATCGGCTCGATGCAAGGGCGCTGGGACGCTGCAGCGGGTGTTTCGCGCGAGCAGGCGCTCGCGTGGCTCGGCGAGTCATTTGACGATCTCGGGGCGCGTGCCGCGAAGCACGGCGTGCCGCTGCTCTACGAGCCGCTCAACCGCTACGAGACCAATCTCCTCACTCGGCTCGGCGAAGCCGCCGCGTGGCTGCGCTCGCTGCCGACGCATGGAGCCAAGAACGTCCGCCTGCTGGCTGACCTTTTTCATATGAACATCGAGGAGGCCGACTCCGCCGTAGCGCTGCGCGAGGCCGGCGCCCTCGTGGGTCACGTTCATTTCGCCGACTCGAATCGCCGTGCGATCGGCTTCGGACAGACAAACGTCGCGCCCATCATCGCCGCGCTGCGCGCCATCGGTTACACGGGCTATCTTTCAGCGGAAGTTTTCCCGCTGCCCGATGGGCACGCCGCCGCCGCGCAGACGATCAAGGCCTTCAAGGCCGCGCTCTCGGCCACAAACTAATCCCGTTTTCCATGCTCAAGACCCAGCTCACCCACCCCGAAATCCTCCGCGTCCTCGCGCGCGCCGGCCACCACGCCAAGATTCTCATCGCCGACGGCCACTACCCCGCCTCGACCAAGCGCGGCCCCAATGCCGAGCTCATCTCGCTGAATCTCGCGCCCGGCGTCGTCACTTGCTCGCAGGTGCTGCGCGCCCTCCTCAGCGCCGTGGACATCGATGCGATCAACACCATGGGAATCCCCGAGGACGATCCTTACGCGAGTTACGGCGAGCCGCCCGCGTGGAAGGAGTATCGCAGCATCCTCGACCAGACGGGGAACAACGCGCTTCAGCTCGAGCCAATCTCGAAGTGGGATTTCTACGAGGCCGTCGAGAGCAAGGACCACGTGCTCACCATCCAGACCGCCGATCAAGCGCTCTGGGCCAACGTCCTCCTGACGATCGGCGTGCGCACGAAGTGACCCGCCAGCGATTTGTTTCCCCATGCAAACCCGCCGCCTCGGCCAGACCGATCTCCACGTCCCCATCCTCAGCTTCGGCGCCAGCTCGCTCGGCGCGGAGTTCCGCAGCGTCACCCTCGACGAAGCGGTCGGCAGCGTGCGCGTCGCGCTTGATTGCGGGCTCAACCTCATCGACACGTCGCCGTTCTACGGCCGCGGGATGAGCGAGGTTCTCCTCGGCATCGCGCTCAAGGGCGTCCCGCGCGACAGCTACCTGCTCTGCACGAAGCTGGGCCGCTACGACCTCGCGCACTTCGATTTCTCGGCGAAGCGCGTCGCCGAAAGCGTGGACGTGTCCCTGCACCGCCTTGGCACCGACCACCTCGACATCGTGCTTTGCCACGACATCGAGTTCGTCCCGATGCAACAGATCGTGGACGAGACGCTGCCCGCGCTGCGCAAGATTCAGCTGTCCGGCAAAGTCCGCTATCTCGGGTTCAGCGGCTACCCGATGAAGATTTTCAAGTTCATCCTCGAACAGACGCACGTGGACTGCGCGCTCAGCTACAACCAATTCACGCTGCAAAACACCCGCTTCGCCGACGAGGTCGTGCCGTATCTCGGCGCCAAGGGCGTGGGCGCGATGAACGCCGGGCCGTTCAGCGCGCGCCTGCTCACCAACGCCCCTCTCCCCGCGTGGCTCAAGGAGCCCGAGAGTGTGAAAGCCGCCGCGCGCGACGCCGCCGCGCTCTGCGCCAGCCGTGGTGTCGATCTCGCGAAGCTCGCGCTGCAATTCTCACTCACGCACCCCGCGATCGCGACGACCGTCGCCGGCAGTGCGAACCCCAAGAACATCCGCGCGTGGGCCCAGTGGGCCGCCGAACCCATCGACCAACAACTACTCGCTGAGGTGCAGGCGATCTTCGCGCCCGTGAAGAACATCGGGCACAAGGAAGGGTTGCCGGAAAACAACTAGGCGCGCTACGCGCGCAGTTGAAAGCTGAGAGTTGAAGGTTGAAAGACCGAACCGCTCAACCGCTGCCCTCTCATCGCCTTTCAACCTTCAACCTTCACCTTTCAACTTTTCCCGTATGAAAGCCCTCCTCCTCGAAAAACCGCAGCACTTCGTCCCGCTCGATCTGCCCGAGCCCGCCGCGCCCGGCGCAGGCGAGGCGCTCGTGCGCGTGCACCGCATCGGGATTTGCGGGACGGACTACGGCGGGTTTCTCGGCAAGATGCCGTTCTACTCCTACCCGCGCATCCCCGGCCACGAGCTTGGCGTCGAGGTGCTGGCAGTCGGTGCGGGCGTCACGAACGTGAAGCCCGGCGACCGGTGCTCGGTCGAGCCCTACATCAACTGCCAGAAATGCTACTCGTGCCGCCGCGGCCTTACCAACTGCTGCGAGGCCCACCAGACGCTCGGCGTGATGTGCGACGGCGGGATGCGCGAGCGCGTCCTTCTCCCCGCGCGCAAACTCCACGTCTCGAAAAAACTCAACTACGAGCAGCTCGCCCTCGTTGAGACGCTCGCCATCGGTTGCCACGCCGTCGACCGCGCGGCCGTGAAGGCGGGGGAGAACGTCCTCGTCATCGGCGCCGGCCCGATCGGTCTCAGCGCGGTCGAGTTTGTGAAGGTCGCGGGCGCGACCTGCATCGTGATGGACATGAACGAGGCCCGCCTCGCTTTCTGCCGCGAGCGCATGGGTGTGCCGCACACGATCGTCGCGCGCGGCGACGGCTCGGAGATCCCCGCGCTCAACGCGATCACGAACGGCCAGCTCGCCGACGTCGTGATCGATGCGACGGGCAGCGCGAAGTCGATGGCGC
>JANOCA010000173.1:0-3118 GCA_031411915.1 Opitutaceae bacterium | reverse complement strand
TTTCCCGTTGTGGCGCAGGTAGGAGGGATCGCGGGTGAGCCTCGTGTCGCGGAGGAGTTTTTTCCAATCGTCGATGAGCACGTCCGCTTTGCCGGGCGCCAGGCTGCTGAGATCATACATGAGCGCGTAGACGCGGCCGTGTTCGCGGGCGCCGGCCCGGACGTTCTCGAGGACGGCGTTGTTGACGGCGAGGGAGGTCCCGCGGGAGAGGGAGTTGATGAAGCGCTGGAGGAAGACGCCGTCGATGCCGTGCTCGCGCATCCACGCGAAGTGGCGCACGACAGTCGGCCGGAGAAAAGAGCTGAACACTTCCGCGCGCGTGCCGTCGGCATGGACGAGGTCCGTGGGGAACCGTTCGGCGGCGGGAAACTCGCTGAGGTCGGGCCAGAGATCGACGCGGATATTGCCGGGCGCCGGTTTGGCGCCGCCGCGCGTCCAGTGGTTGTAGCCGCGTTTGGCGCCATCGCCTTCGGCGTTGAACCAGCCTTGGTAGCCGACCATGACTTTGCCGGTGAGCGTGGAGGCATCGACGCGCGGCGCCTCGGCCGCGTCGGCTGAGGCGAGGAGTGCGGCGATGAGGAAAAATCGAAGGCGGGCGATGGGCATGGTGGATGATCTGCGGTTGACGAAACGCCGAGGAACCGGAGCGGACGGACGATTCAGGATTTTGCTTTTCCGGTTTTCGTCTGGGCGGGGCGGGGCGGAGGGGCATCCTTGGTGAGCTCGCCGTGGAGTTTGCGGAGACGGGACACGACGTCCGGATGGGCCGCGGCGACGTCGTGCTGCTCGCCCGGATCGGCTTGGAGATCGAAGAGCTGCAGCGGCGCGGGCGCGACGCCCGAGATGAGTCCGGGGTAGTCGCCGGGTTTGTGCTGCTCGAAGGGCGCAAGAATCGTCACGCCGTCGGGGGCGCGGGGATCGATCCAGTTTGCGCCGGAGTCGCGCAACCGGGCGCGGGGATCCTGCGCGGGGAGGACGTGGAGTTTCCAGCGTGCATCGCGGATGGTGAGGACGTTCGCGCCGAGCTGGCCGAGGATGGCGGCGTGCGGGCTCGGGGCGGCCGAGGTGAAGAGCGGCATGAGGTCGCGGCCGTCGATGACGCGGTCCGCCGGCGGGGCGATGTTCGCGGCTCTCAGGGTGGTCGAGAAAAGATCCATCATGACGGCGGGCGAGTGATTGACGTGGCCGGCGGGAATTTTTCCCGGCCAGCGCGCGATCAACGGCACGCGGAAACCGCCCTCGTAGGAACTCGCTTTCATCCCGCGCAGGCCGCCGGTGCTGCCGCCAAAGTAGGCGCCGTTGTCGCTCGTGAAAATGACCAGGGTCTTTTCGTCGAGCCCAAGCTCGGTCAGGGCCGCGAGGACCTGGCCGACGCTGGAGTCGAGTTCGGCCATGACATCGCCGTAGAGGCCGGCGCCGGACTTCTTGTAGAAAGCCTCGGACGCGGCGAGCGGCTTGTGCGGCATCGCGTGCGCGAGCAGGAGGAAGAAGCCGCGCGAGCGGTTGCGCCGGATGAAGTCGATCGCGCGGTCGGTGTAGCGCTGCGTGAGATTGGCCTGCACGAGCGGATATTCGACGCGGCGCTCGCCCTCGAGCAGGTGCACGGGGCGCATGTCGTTCGAGTAGGGAATGCCGAGGTATTCGTCGAAGCCTCGCCGCGTCGGGAGCCACGCGGGCTGCGCGTGACCGAGGTGCCATTTGCCGACGAGGCTGGTCGCGTAGCCCGCACCCTTGAAAAGCTGGGCGAGCGTGATCTCGCTCTCGGGCAGGTGGACTTCGTTTTCCGAGCCGCGCTGGCCATCGGGGGCGGGGTTGTCCGGCATCCCGCAGCGGAATGGGTAGCGGCCGGTGAGCAGTGAGGCGCGCGTGGGGGCGCAATACGGCGCGGGGGAATTGAACTGCGTGAGGCGCGCGCCCGAGGCGGCGAGTCGATCAATGTGCGGCGTCTTGAATTTCGGGTGTCCGTAGCAGCCGAGGTCGCCGTAGCCGAGATCGTCGGCGAGGATGATGACGACGTTGGGCCGGTCGGCCGGAGCGGCCGCAGCGGCGGCAGCGCGCAGCGTGGCCGCGAGGAGGAGGCAGAGGCAAACGCCAGAAAACAGGTGGTGCATCAGCGGGAAAAAATTCAGCGGCGGGCGGCGAGAAGCTGTTGTTCGAGATCCCGCGCGATAGTCGGGTGCGCGGCGACGACGTTTTTCGTCTCCTCCGGATCGGTGGCGTGGTCGTAGAGTTCGCGGGCGCCGTCGCTCCACGCGGTGAAGCGCCAGCGATCCGTGCGGATGGAATCGCCGCGTTGCTTGGGACCGCGGACCACGAGCGAGAACGCCGCTGGCTTGGCGGGTGCCGCGGGATCGCGGAGGAGCGGCGTGAGGCTCCGGCCGGCGAGGGGCGCCGGTGGCGGGAGTCCGCAGAGCTCGGCGACCGTGGGGTAAAGGTCGACGAACTCGACGAGGCCGCGGGCGACGCCGGGCTTGATGCCGGGCGCGGCGATGAGGAGTGGCGCGCGGCAGCTGCGCTCGAAGAGCGTGTTCTTGTTCCACCACTCGCGCTCGCCGAGGTGATAGCCATGGTCGCCGAGGAAAATCACCACGGTGCGATCCCAGAGCTGGAGCCGGTCGAGGGTGTCGAGGACGCGGCCGACCTGCGCGTCCATGTAGGACGTGCAGGCGTAGTAGGCTCGGAGAAATTCGTGGCGCTCGCGGTCGGTGAACTGGGCGAAGGCGGCGCCGAGTCCGCCGAAGCCGACAGCGAGCGGCGGCGCAGGCGTTTGGTCGCCAGGAGGGCGGTGCAAGGCGAGCGCGTCTTCGGAATAGAGGTCGAAATATTTTTTGGGCGCGACGAACGGATCGTGCGGTTTCATGAAGCCGGCGCCGATCACCCACGGCTGGTCGCCGAGCGCCTCGATCTGCGCGATCACGGCGCGGGCGATCTGGCCGTCGGGCTGGTCGTCGTCGCCACCGGCCATCGCGCCCCAGTGGCACCAGGCCAGTTTCCCCTGCGAGAGATTGCGGCCGGCGAGTTTCGTGCGGCCGAGGGCGGTCGCCTCGAATGACTGCGCCGTGTGCCACGAACGCGGCAGGTCCATCCACTTTGTCCGGAGCGCGGCGTCGCGGCCGCC
>JANOCA010000172.1:0-3459 GCA_031411915.1 Opitutaceae bacterium | reverse complement strand
ACCGCCACCGCCACCGCGGCGAGAATCGGCAGCGCGTGCGCCGACAGTCCGCCCATCGCGCCCTGCGTCCACACGAGGACCACGGTGATGAGGGCGGCGAGCGCCCAGCACGTCGCGAGGGCGCGCCACACCCCGACCCAGCGGTAGCGGCTCGCGACACGTTGCAGGCGGGATTTCAGGAAATCGTCGTTCATGGGTTCGCTCCTTCAATTGCCGGGGCGGCGCGCCGCGCGGTCCGGCCCGCAAGGACCGACTCCAACAGCAGCACGGCGAGCGTCGCCACGATAAACCAACGCCAAAGTTTCTGCCGGTTCTCGGCCTCGATGCCCTGCAACAGCGCCTTCTTCTCGGCCGGCACGACCGCCTCCATCTTCGCCTTGGCGACGGGGACGCCGAGCTGCTCCAGCTCGTCCGCGGCGAGGGGCGCGGTGCGGCTCTCGTTGGCATCGAGGTTCACGGCGAAGCGCAACGGCTTCGCGCCACCGGTCACGCCGTAGATGCCGGGCTGCGTCGTGGCGGCAAACTCGCCCGCCCGCGCCTCCAGCGCCACGGTGGCGGCACCCGGCGGCTGCACCGCGGTCGCCGCGCCATCGGTGGGCAACGCGACTTTGTCGCCCACGAAATACTGCGTCGCAAAGCTCGCCACCCCGCCCGCCTGCTCGAGCAGCGACCAAATCAGCGGCACGAATTTCGACGACACCGCGAGCTGGCTGTCGCCGGGCTGCCAGCCGCTGGCGATCACGTAGATTTTTCCGCGGCCGGCCGGCACCTCGGCGATGGCGGGATCGCCGCTGTCAAACTTCGCGATCACGCGCGCACCCGCGACGCCCGCGAGGTCGAGCTTCCGGAATTTCCAGAAATGGATCTTCGTGAAGTCGCTGTAACGCGGGTCGGCGAAAGGCGCGAAGAGCGGATGCTGGAAATCAATCTCGGAGAACATCGCGTAGCCCGATGTCCGGCCCTCGGTGATCGGCACGGCCTCGCGGCCGAGCAGCGCGCCGAGCGCGGGGCCGATGGCTGCGTTCTTCGCGACGACGACGATGGTCTTGCCCGTCATCGCCTGCTCACGCAGCGCGGTCGCAGCGGCCGGCGACACCGCGTCACTCACGAAGACGAGGCTCGCCGCCGCCACATCTGTCGGAGAAAGCGGCGCCGTGGGCGCAATCGCCGTCACATTCACGGCGACGCGCGGCGTCTCCGCAAAAGCGCGACGCAGGAAATACAGCGGCTGCTCCGGGTTCTCCGCCACATCGCCGCCAATCCAGAGCACGCTGGTCTTCTGCTGCGCGGGCGGGATGACGTAGGTCGTGTTGTCGAAAGCCTCGTCGTCGCCCTTGAGCGAAATCTGCTCGAGCCCGGCGACGCCCTTCGGCACGGGCACCGCAAACACGCGGCTCTGCCCGGGCGGCACATAGGCGTCGAGCGCCGGCCCGATGAATTCCGGCGCCGCACCGGCCGCCGCAGCGGGCCGCGTCCAACCGATCTGGAATCGCTCGCCTTTGGACTCGGCCGCGTTCGTCACGCGGACGCGCACCGGCGCATCGGTGGGGCGGCTCGAATCCGGGCCGTCGGCGACGAACTGCACGCCGGCATTGGTGGGATTGCGCGCCTTCACGGCCTCGAGCGAAAGCTCCACGCCCTTCGGCCATTCGTAAGCCTGGAGCGCATCGAGCCGGCTGCCCGCCTGCATGTCGCTGATGAGCACGATGCCACGCGGGCCGGGCGCGGCCTTGCCGTCCTCGTTCTCCGCGAGCGCCTCGGCGGCGGTCACAAGGGCGTTGCCCAGATGCGTGCCGCTCCACGAGGGCGAGAGCGTGGCGATCCGGCCCTTGGCAAACGCCACGCGATCGGCGGGCGACGCGCGGTTCCAATCCTCGAACGACACCAGCGCCGTCGCGCGCTGATCAAAGGAAAACACCGCCACCTGATCGATCGGTGCGGCGCGACCGAGCACGTCCTCGGCCTTGGCGCGGGCGGCGGCCCAGACGCCGTCGCGGCGCATGCTGGCGCTCGTGTCGATCAGCACCACCGTGCGGCGGGGTTGCGCCGCGGTCGGATCGTCGACGGGTGGCTGCGTGAGAAAGGGTCGCGCGAAGCCGAGCGCCAGCAACGCCAGCGCCGCGCAACGCAGGATCAGCAGCAAGATGTGCTCGAGGCGGTGACGCCGCGAGATGCGCGGCGGGCTCGGCTGCAGGAACATCAGCGAGCTGAACGCCGTGCGCTCCTTCGTGGTCCGCCGCACGAGGTGATAGATAATCGGAGCGGCGAGCGCGAGGCCACCGAGCAAGAAGAGCGGGGCGAGGAAATTCATGCCGCGCGCCTCCGGGCCTGGGTTCGTAGTTCCGGCTTTAGCCGGTCAGGACGAACACGGATGCCGGCTGAAGCCGGAACAACGAACGCAGAGCTCATGCGGCAGCCCCCTTAGTCGCGCCGGCACCGCGCCGCACCAACCGGCCGCGCCTCATCCGGGCCTGCACAAACTCAAACAGCGCGATCTCCATCGGCTGCGCGGTCGAGATCGCGTGATAAGCGACGCCGAGCTTGCGGCAGATCGCCTGGAGGGCGTCGGCGTGCGCGCGGTATTTCTTAACGTAATCTTCGCGCGCCGCGGCCGGATCGATGTAGACAGTGCGGGCGTTCTCCACGTCCTCGAAGAGAGCCGGCGCCTCGATGCCGAGGTTCAGCTCCGCCGGATCGGAGAGATGGAAGACCGTCAGCTCGTGTCCGCCCGCGGAGAGCGCGATCAGGCTGCGCTCGAGCTTGTCGAGCGGCGCGAGGAAATCGGAGATGAGCGCCACCATCGCGCGGCGGCGGATGAGTCCGGCGATCTTCTCCAGCGGCGAGACAAGATCGGTTGCCCGTCCGCCGGCGGGTTTCTCGAGCGAAAGCATGAGCTGGCGGAGGTGGCCGAGGCGGTGGCGCGCGGGCAGATACTCGCGCACCTGCTCGTCGAAGGTCATCAGCCCCACGGCGTCGCCCTGCAAATAAAGGAAATAGGCCAGCGTCGCGGCGAGCGTGGCCGCGTAGGTCGCCTTGGTGATGCCCTTCGAGCCGTAGTCCATCGAGCGGCTCTGGTCCGCGATCAGATGGACCCGGAGGTTGGTCTCGTCCTCGTATTTCTTGATGAAGTAGCGGTCGCTCCGCGCGTAGACCCGCCAGTCGAGGTAACGCGGATCGTCGCCTGGCGTGTATTGGCGATACTCCGTGAACTCGACCGAGAAGCCGTGATACGGGCTGCGGTGCATGCCGCTCCAGAATCCCTCGACGACCGCACGCGCCCGCAGCTCAAGGCTGCGGATCATCATCAACGCCTGCGGGTCGATGAGCTTCGCCGAAGCGAGCGCGGGATTGGAGGCGGCGGACATCAGGAAAGTAGCGAGTAGCGGGTAGCGGGTAGTGAGTAGACCAGAGGGTGCGTGCGCGCGGGTGGCATAAAGGGAGAAATGCTCGCTACTCGCT
>JANOCA010000171.1:0-1566 GCA_031411915.1 Opitutaceae bacterium | reverse complement strand
GGCTGCTCGGAGAGCCAGAAGGTCGCGCTGTCGAGCAGCTCAAACCGGTCCTTGCGGTAGCCGACGTTCGACCACTCGCCGGAGCGCTTGCCGTCGTTGCGCGCCACGCCGCTGAAGCCGTAGTCGCTCAAGCGCGCAATGATCGCGTCGTGCTGGTCCGCGAGCACTTCCTGAAACCCGATCAGGTCGGGCGCGTAGCGCGCGATGGTCTCGAAAAAGAAATCGATGCGCTTCGGCCAGGCATCCTCGCCGTCGGCCGCGCTGGAATTGCGGACATTGTAGGACATCACGCGCAGCGGCGGGGCATCAGCCGCGACGGCACACGGGATCGCGATCGAAAAAACGAGGGCGAGCAACGAAAGCAGGGATTTCATCGGTTCCATCGCTGCACAAACGGATGCCTCGTGGCAATTCCGCGCCCGCGGCCAACGGGCTTGCCTCGATCGGGCGCGTGCCTCTGCGTTTCGCCATCCCCATGAATCTCGCCCTTTCTCGCTGCGCTGCGCTCCTGCTGGGCTGGCTGGGCATCGGCGCGCTTGGCCTCGCAGCCCCCGCGGCCAAGCCGCTCGACGATCCCGCCGCGCGCGCGGCGTTGCCCGAGTTTCATGTCATCCCCGCGGCACTGCCGCACGAGCTCACGCCAGCGGCGGCCGTCGATGCGGCGCAGTTTTCAAAGTGGACTCGCTCGCAGGGCGACAACGGCTCGCGGCGCTATTCCGCGCTCACTCAAATCAACCGCACCAATGTCCACCGCCTCGAGCAGGCGTGGGCCTATCGCGCAGGCGACGGCGCGCGCAACACCCAGAGCACGCCCATCATCGTCGACGGCGTGATGTTTGGCGCGACTCCCGGCCGCGCGCTCGTCGCCGTCGATGCCAGCACCGGAAAGGAAAAGTGGCGCTACCAGCTCGAAGCCACGCCCCGCGCCCGCGCGGAGGACTGGCCCGCCCGCCGCGGCCTCACCTACTGGCCCGGCGACGCGAGCAACGCCCCGCGCATCCTCTTCGGCGGCGGCGACTGGATCTACGCCATCGATCCCCAGACGGGCAAGCTGCTGCCGGGCTTCGGCCAAGGCGGCCGCACCGCGTTGCCGACGGCGGGCACCGTGAGCGTGGTGGTTTACAAGCACGTGTTCGTCACGACCGGCGTCAACGGCGACATCTACGGCTACGATGTGCGCGACGGCCGCTCGCTCTGGCGCTTTCACTCGGTCGCGCGCGGCGCGGAGTTTGGCGCCGACACCTGGGACGGCCCGCAAGCCGGCGCCAACGGCTGGAGCGGCATCTCGCTCGACGATGCGCGCGGCCTCGTGTTCATCGCGCTCGGCGCGCCGCGGCCCGACATGGTCGGCGTGGGCCGGCTCGGCGACAATCTCTTCAGCAACTGCGTCCTCGCGCTCGACGCGCTCACGGGCGAGCGCCGCTGGCATTTTCAGCTCGTGCGGCACGACATCTGGGATCTCGACGCCGTGGGCCCGCCCAACCTCGTCACGATCGAGCGCGACGGGAAACGCATCGATGCCGTCACGATCTTCGCGAAGTCCGGCACGCTCGCCCTCCTCGATCG
>JANOCA010000170.1:0-14501 GCA_031411915.1 Opitutaceae bacterium | reverse complement strand
CCCGCCACCTATGTGGCGGCGACGTTGTTCCTGGGCTTCATGGGCCTCATCTTCGCCAAGATTCTGGAAATCTACGCCGGCGCGCCGCAGGAGGCCTCGCCCGCGAGCGTTTATTTCCAGCTCTTCTGGCTGCCGTCGTGCATCATGGTGCCGTTGCTCACGATGAAGTGCCTCGCCGAGGAACGCCGGCTCGGGACGATCGAGACACTGCTCACCACGCCCGTCACGACCACTGAGGTCGTCATCGCGAAGTTCGGCGCCGCCTACGTCCTCTATCTCCTGCTGTGGGGTTCGACCGGCGGATTCTTCTACATCCTCAAGCAATTCTCCGGCGATGCCCGCGTCCTCGATCCCGGCCCGCTGTTCGGGGGGTTCCTCTTCATCGCGATCTCGGGCCTCTTCTTCGTCGCGATCGGCGTCTTCGCGAGTTCGCTCACGCGCAACCAGTCGGTCGCGGCCATCATCAGCGGCGTCCTGCTCGGCCTTCTCATCCTCGGCGGCAACGCCCTCACCGACTCGGTCTGGCTCGAGCAGGGCGTGCTCAAACCCGCCAAGGCCCTGATCGACTACAGCCATGTGTTCGGGCACCGCGACGACTTTGTGCGCGGCGTCGTGGACACGCGCCACGTGTTGTTTTACGTGAGCGGCACGGTGCTCGCGCTATTTTTCAGCATCCTGAGCGTCGAGGTGAAATTGCTCCACAGCTGACCGGCCGCCATGCCCGCCCCCTCCTCCAGTTTCCGCACCGTCCGCTGGATCCGCCTGCTCAATCTCCTGCTGCAGGCGGTGCTGTTTTTGTCGCTGTTCGGCGGCCTTAACTACGTGGCGACCCACCACGCCTCGCGCTTCGATCTCACGCGCGGGCGGAAATTCTCGCTCTCGGCGGAGACGCATTCCTACGTCCGCAACCTCAACCGCCCCGTGCGCATCGTCATGACCACCGGCGGCGAGACCGAGAACCCCGAGGTCAAGGGCCTCATCGACGAATACGTCCACGCCACCGAGGACCGCGGCGCCAACCGCATCACTAAGGAGACCGTCGACATCTACCAGAATCGTCGGCGCGCCGAGGAACTCGGTCTCGACCAGCCCGGCGTCCTGCTGCTGCTCTCCGGCGATCGCCGCCGCATCGAGCCCATCGACAATCTCTACACGCTGAAAAACAAGCAGCGCGACACGTTTCACGGCGAGCAGACCCTCACCGCCTCGATCCTCGACGTGACGATGCAGCGCCGGGAAAAAATCTACTTCATCACCGGCCACGGCGAGCTGCGCATCGACAACGCCGACGCCCAGCTGGGCCTCTCCACGCTCCGCGATCAGCTCAAGGTGCGGAATCTCGATGTGGAGCCGTTCGACTTTCCCGCCAACCGCCGGCTGCCCGACGATGTCTCGCTGTTGGTCGTCGTCTCGCCGCAGAGCGCGTTCTCGCGCCAGGAGCAGGAGCTGCTCCGCCAGCATCTGGCCACCGGGGCGGGCCGGATGCTCTTCTTCCTCTCACCCGGCAAGACCACCGCGGAGCTCGGCATCGACGACCTGCTCCTCGACTGGGGCGTGCTCGCGCATAACGACATCATCCTCGATCCGAGTCCCGGCAGCATGACCGAGGCGGGCGAGCTTCTGATCCGCGCGCTCTCGCCGGCCCATCCCATCACGAAGAGCATCGTTGCCAGCGGCAGCCAGGCGCTGCGCTTCGGCCTTACGCGCACCATCGTCCCCGATCCCGGCCGTGCCCTCGGCGGCGGATTGTCCGCTGTCACCGTCGCCGCCACGACGGAACAGGCCTGGGGCGAGCGCGGCGGTTTCCGCCCGGGCGAAGCACCGCGCTACGATCCCGGCGTGGACACGCGGTCGCTGCCCGGCATGGACCCGCCCAACCGGCTTGGCGTGATTGTCGCCTCGGAGCGCACGGCCGCGCGCGACAACCTCCCCTTCAGTGTGCGCGGCGGAAAACTCGTCGTCGTCGGGACCGGCGACGCCGTGTCCAATGGCCGCCTCGACGCCGCCAGCCTTCATCTGACCCTCAACGCCGTGAACTGGTGCATCGACCGCGATCACCAGCTCTCCATCCCCCCGCGCCCGATCGAGCGCTTCCAGCTCGCGATGAGCGCGGCCGACTTCACCAAGCTCCGCTACGTCCTCCTCGCCGGCCTTCCCGGCCTGGCGATGTTGCTCGGCGGCCTCGTCTATTGGACGCGGCGGAGCTGAGAGCCCGGAGCTGAGAGTCTAGAGTCGAACAATGCCGTTTCTTCGTAGTCACTTCTTTCTGCTTTTAGTTCTGGGCTCTTAGCTCTCGGCTACTTCCGCCATGCGCACAAAAGTCACGCTCGCCCTTCTGTTCCTGAACGTCGCGCTGTTCTTCTATATCTACAAGGTGGAGCTGCCCACGCGCGGCGCCGGCTCCGGTCCCGTGGGCCGCGATGGGCTTGTGCTGGGCGCCGAGGCGGCCGATATCCGCTCGCTTGTGGTCACGAGCACCGTCGCGGGCGGATCATTCACTTTGGAGCGCAGGCGCGACACCTGGTTTCTCACCAAGCCCTTCGAGTGGCCGGCGAATCTCCACGCCGCCAGCGCCATCGTCCACGACCTGCAGCGGCTCAAGAGCGAGTCCACGTTCGAGGTCGCCAAGCTCGGCGACACCGGCCTCTCGCTCGCCGACTACGGCCTCGACAAGCCGAAGATCACCGTCGCGCTCTCCTCCGTCGATCCCGCCGCCGGCGCGGCGCGCTCAACCGCCGAACTGCGGCTCGGTGACACCACCAAGGACGGCAAGCGCCTCTACGTCCTCTCGCCCGATGGGACGCGGGTTCACGTCGTGGGACGAAACCTGGCCGACAGCCTCACCCAGCCGTTGGATCAACTCCGCTCGGATGCACTGCTCGCCGTGCGGGTGTTCGAGGCCCGCTCGCTCTCCATCCAGACCGCGGGCAACGCCGGGGTGCGGGTGCGCATCCGCCGCGACGGCGCGCGGTGGAAATTCGAGACGCCCCTCATCGCCGCCGCGAGCAAGACCGCCGTCGAGGTCGTCGTCGGCGAGCTGAATGCACTTCGCGCCAAGTCATTTCCCGCCAATCTGCCCGCCACTTTGCCATCGGCCGCCCCCACCCTGCGCATCACCCTCGAGGGCAACGGCGTGAACGAGACGCTTTTCGTTGGCGATCCTGTGCCCGTGCCGGCCGCGGCGACCGGCTCGAATCCCGCACCGGCGGCCGAATTCTACGCGCAGCTCGAAGGCCGGCCGGCGGTGTTCACGGTCGCGCTGCCCACGGACCTGCTGCGCCGGCTGGGCGCGGCGCAGGAGACGCTGCGCGAAAAGCGCATCCTCGATTTCGATCCCGCGCAGGTCACCGCCATCGCGCTCACCTCGCCCGCGCAGCCGCGCCAATGGCCGATCGCGTTGCAGCGCCTCGAGACTCCGCCCGGCCAGCCCGCGGACGTCACGCCCCTGTGGCAGCTCGTCGTGCGCGGCGAAAACGCGCAGGGCCCGCAGACGCTCCCCGCCGAACGCGCCGCGGTGGCCCGCCTGCTCGAGCGCCTCGCGCTCCTCGAGGCGGAAAAATTCCAGAGCGACGCGCCCACGAGCGCTGATCTCGAGGAGTGGGGCTTCAACCGCCCGCTGCGCGAGGTCACGCTCACGCTCGCCGGCAATGCCGCGCCGCTCGTCCTCCGCCTCGGCACGGACGCCAACCGCACGACAATGTTCGCCCGCGCCGGCACCCCCGGCGATCCCGGCAACTCCATCTACCAAGTGAATGCCGCGATTGAGCGCGATCTCGATCTCGCGCCGCTGGCGTGGCGCGACCGCGCCGTGGCCGAGCCTCTCCCGCCCGCGGCCCGCATCGCCGCCGTGAAAATCACCGAGATCGAATCGAAGCGCGTGGTCTTCGAGGCCGCCATCGACGCGGCGGGAAAAGTGCAGCCCGAGCCGGCCAATCCGGCGGCCCTGCAGACCGTCGTGGCCGCGGTGCGGGCGCTACGAGCGAAGGAATTTGTCCCCGGCGGTTTCACCGAGCGCATCCTCGCCGCCGGCGACGAGCGGCCGTGGCGCCTGCTGCTGGAGACGACCGTCGCGCTGCCGGGCGCCGCCGGCGCCGAACTGCCGACCACGAAGACCCTCCATCTCACGGAGCGGCTCGGCGGCGGACAGCAATTCGCCGGCGCCAAGGACCTCGATATGGTTTTCTCTCTCGAGCAACCGCTCATCGATGCACTCTGGACGCTGACCTACGGTCCGCGCGATCCGGGCCCCAGGGTTGAGCAAAAAAAGTGATCAGTCCGTGACCGTGGATGCCACGAGCCCCCGCTCCCTCCACGCGCCCGCCATGATTCACTCCGCCACCCGATGAACCGACTCGCAGAGATCGGCTGGCTGGCGACGCGCACGCTCGTCTCCTGGGTGCTCACCTTTGCGTTGTGGACACTCTGGCTCGCGCTCGCGCTGCTCCTCGCGGTGCAGATCTATGTCATCACCGCCCGCGAGGTCGCGGTGCCCGGCCTAGTGCTTACGGCGCTCGAGGAGCAGATCGCGAGCGGCGGGTTTCGCGCCAAGTTTGGCCGCACGTCCTTTGATCTTTCCGGCGGGATGATGTTGGAGAACGTCGCGCTCTCGCTGCCGGCCTTTGCCGAGCCTGTGATCACAGCTCGCTCCGTCTTTGTCCGGCTGGATCCCCTGCTGCTCGCGATCGGATTGGTCGAGCCGCGCGAGGTGCGACTGGGCGGCGTCGCGGTCGCGGTGCCCGCCATGCTGTCGCCCACGGGCCGGCCGGAGGAAGTGCTCCGCGATCTCGAGGCCACCCTGGAGCCGGCGCGTCGCGGCGTTCGCGTGCGGCACCTCACGGCGCATCTCGCCGGCCTCGCGCTGTCCGCGCACGGCCCGCTCGCCCTGGGCGAATTCACCGCGACCAAGGCGCCGGGCGAGAATCTCGCCGCCACGATCACACGGCGGTTTCCCGACTGGTGTCGTCGCGCCCTCGCCGTGGCGGAGCACGTCCGGCGCCTCGAGGCACCGTCGCTCGATCTCGAGTTCTCGCCCGCGGCCTCCGGCTCCGGCGCGACAATCATTCACGTCCGTGCCCTCGCCCGCAAAGCCCCGATCACAATTCCGGTGGCCGCCGAGGCGCGCGACGTCGCCGTCAGCACGCGGCTGCTGCTGTTCGGCGACGCGCCGCCCTCGCACGTCGAGTTCGAGGCCGGCGAGGTTCGCCTCGGCGACGACACCAGCGTGCGGGGCGTCCGCGCGCGGGTGCTCGGCCGCTTCCGCTTCGGCGACACCGAATTCGATCTGCGCGAACTGCTCCTCACCGCCGACGCCGTGACAGTCCAGGGCGCCAGCGCCACGGCGCTATCCGCGCAAATCATCCCGCGATCGTTGCCCCGCGCGGAAGTCACCGCCGTGGCGCGCGTGCTCGGCGCTCCGCTTGCCATCCGGGCCACCGGCGACTGGCAGGCCCGCAGCGGAACCGCGCAGTTCCGCGGCGAGCTCGCGCCGGCCGTCCTCGATCTGATCAGCCAGCGCGTCGGCACGGATGTCCGGCGGTTCTTCGACTTTGATTCCTTCACGATCCACCGCGCTGATGCGCGCATTGGCGCCGGCGGCAAGCTCGAGTCTGTGACCGCGCGCCTCACCCTGCCCGTCGTGCGGGCCTACGGCGTCACGCTCACCGATGGCCGCGTGCTCGCCGAGTTCACACCCGGAAAATTTTACGCCCCCGAGGCCTTCGCGCGCATCGGGGAAAATTTCGCGCGCGGCAGTTACGAGCACGATCTCACGACGCACCGGCATCGCTTCCTGCTGGCGGGCCGGCTGCGGCCGCTGGAGATCTCCGGCTGGTTCCGCAGCGGGTGGTGGGCGAATTTTTTCCAGCAGCTTGATTTCTCCGCCGCCATCCCCGAGGCCGATGTCGATGTGAACGGCGTGTGGCGCGAGGGCCGTCAGTCCGCGGTGTTTGTGTTCGCCGACTCCGCCCGGCCGATCATCCGCGGCGCCGCGCTGGACCGCGTGCGCACGCGGCTGTTCATCCGGCCGGGGTTCATCGACAGCCTGGAAGCGCACGCCACGCGCGGCGAAGGTGCCGCCGACGGCCGTTTCACGTTCACCGGCGATCCCGCCTCCGCCGAGTGGCGCACCGTCGATCTGGAGTTCGACTCGACCTTGGAGTTGCCGGCCGTCGCGAAGCTCATCGGCCCCTTGACCGAGGGAATTTTCCGCCCCATCGAGCTGGCTCGGGCTCCCGTCGCCAAAGTGACCGCTCGCTTCGTCCACGCGAACGCCACGGGCGGCCCCGTATCCAAGCTTCAAATCGACGCGCGGACCGCCGGCGCTTTCCGCTTCCACGGCTTCCCGCTGGAAGACGTCTCCTTCAGGGTCGCGGTCGACCGCGACAATCTTTCCATCGACGATCTGCACGCGACCTTCGCCGGCGGCCACGTGAGCGGCCACGTGCGCGCGTGGGGCGCCGGCCCGGGACGCCGCCTCGGTTTCGATCTCGCGCTGGAGGATGCGAACCTGGGCCAGTTGGTGGGTGGGGTGAACGGCTTCTTCGCCACCCGCAAGGGCGTGCCACCCGCGCCGCCGGGCAAATTCGTGCAGGAAAAAGCCAACGTGCGTGTCGACCTCGCCGCTTCGGCCGAAGGCCTCCAGGATGATAGCTTGACCTACCGGGGCTCGGGTAGCGCCGTGCTGCGCGGGGCGGAGATCGGCGAAGTGCCGCTGCTGGGCTCGCTCTCCGGACTGTTCAAGTTCACCGCGCTGCGCTTCACCGAGGCGCGCGGGAATTTTAGCGTCGAGGGCCCGCGCCTGGTGTTTTCCAAGCTTTCGCTCCGCGGCGCCAATTCCGCGATCGACGGAACGGGCACCTACGCGCTCGACCGGCGCGAGCTGGACATCAACGCGAAGATTTTCCCGTTCCAGGAGAGCGACAGCCTCCTCAAGAACGTCGTCGGCGCCGTGCTCACGCCGTTCTCCAACGCGTTCGAAGTGCGGCTGACCGGCTCGCTCGAGAAGCCGGAATGGGCGTTTGCCAATTTCTCCTCGGGCGCGCCCGCCGCCGAGCCGCCACCCGCCGCTGCGACTGCACCGGGCCCGGCGCCGGTTCCGCAGCCTTGAGCGGGCGGCGACCGCGGCTTTCCGGTTTGGTTTCACAACCGTAGGTCAGTCGCTTGCGAGCGCGGTTTGGCGCGCGCAAGCGCGCTGGCCTGCACGGAAACGATTGGCGCGCTCAAACCGGAAAGCCGTGGGCCGGCGACTAGGCCATCGGGAAACGCATTGCGCCGCCCGGCGCGATGCGTTTCCTCGGAGGCCAGCTTCGCCGATGAACCAACCTCCCCCGCTGTCGACGCGCCCTGCCTTCCGGCCACCGGCGCTCGCCGTGGCGGCCCTCCTCGCCGGGCTCATCGCTGCCCAGGCCAGCGCCTTCGCCTTCACCGGCCGCGCCGGCCCGGCGCAAGTCGCGGCGGACCGCGACTGGGGACCGGAATTCACGCTCCTGGCGGTTCTCGTCGTCCTGCTGCTGCTTGGGCTCAGCATGTATTTTGCCTGGCGCGCCCGGGCCGACCAGCGGGCCGCGGAACACGCCAACACCCGCCTGATCGCCGAGAACGAGAATCGGCGCGACATCGAGGCGCGCCTCCACGTATCCGAGGAACGCCTCCGCCTCGCGCTCGACTCCACGCAAATCGGCATCGCCGAGTGGGAGCCGGCCACTGGTCGCGCGAGCTTCAGCCCCGGCCTCTGGACGATGCTGGGTTACGATCCGGCGGCGCAGCCCCAGCTCCTCGAGGCCTGGCATGCGCTGATCCACCCCGACGACAAGCCTGGCTGCACGCGTGCGCTCCAGCCGCAGCTCGCCGGCGCCGGCGGCTTTGTCGAGACGGAGTATCGCGTCCGGACCAAGGCCGGCGGCTGGCGCTGGGTCTGCACCCGCACCAAGCCCGTCGCGGCCGATGCCGACGGCCGTCCCACGCTGATTGTCGGCACCGTGCAGGACGTGACCGCGCGCCGCGAGGCCGAGCATGCCCTGCTCGAGAGCCAGGCCAACGCCCGCAAGCTCTCCCTCGTCGCCTCCAAGACCGACAACCCCGTCCTCATCAGCACCGCCGACGGCCGGATCGAGTGGGCCAACGAGGCGTTTTGCCGCATGATGGAATTTTCGCTCGAGGAGGTTTTCGGGAAATCCCAGACGGAACTCACCGCGGGCCCCGATAGCGATCCCAAGACCGTCGCGCGTATCCGCGCCGCCATCGCGCGCGGCCAGGGCATCAGCACCGATGTCGTCAACTACGCCAAGTCCGGCCGGCGCTACGATCTCCACGTGGAGATCCAGCCGGTGCGCAACCACGCGGGCGAAGTGGAGAATTTCATCACCGTCGGCACCGACATCACGTCGCGCGTCGGGACGGAGCAGCAGCTCCGCCGCGCCAAGGCGGAGGCCGACGAGGCCTCGCGCGCCAAGAGCGAGTTCCTCGCCTCCATGTCCCACGAGATCCGCACGCCAATGAACGGCGTCATCGGCATGACCAGCCTGCTGCTCGACACGCCGCTCAACGCGGAGCAGCGCGATTTCGTCAACACTGTCCGCACTTCGGGCGATGCGCTGCTCACGATCATCAACGACATCCTCGACTTCTCGAAAATCGAGTCCGGCAAAATGGACCTCGAGCGCGCGCCCTTCGAGCTCGCGGTGTGCCTGGAGGAGGCGCTCGATCTTTTCGCCCTCACGGCCGCGTCGAAGAAGATCGAGCTCGTCTATCTCATCGCGCCCGAAGTCCCGCCTTGGATCGTCGGGGACGTCACCCGTCTGCGCCAGGTCGTCGTGAATCTGGTGAACAACGCCGTGAAGTTCACGCCGGGCGGGAGCATCGCCGTGGAGGTGCGCCGGGCCTCGGCGGGCACCGCGCATCCAGGCTTCACCCGCAGCGCCACGCCCTTCCCCACCGACACGCTGCTGGAATTCACCGTGCGTGACACCGGCATCGGCATCCCCCCCGACCGGCTCGACCGGCTGTTCCGGGCCTTCAGCCAGGTCGATTCCTCGACGACGCGGAAATATGGCGGCACCGGCCTGGGCCTGGCGATTTGCCACCGGCTCTGCGAGCTGATGGGCGGCCACATCCGCGTGGAAAGCCGCCCGGGGCACGGCTCGTCGTTCATCTTCACCATCAGCACGCGCGCCGCCACTGAAGGCTCCCCGTTGACGCCCCCGGTCGTGCCGACTGCCCTACGCGGGGGGATCGCCCTGTGCATCGAGGACCACCCGGTGACGGCGGCCCGCCTGCACTGCCTTTTCCAGCAATGGGGCCTCGGTTGCGTCGTGGTGGCCGACGCGGCCGCCGCCCTCGCGACCGTGGGCAGGCTGCCCCGCCCGCCCGTGATCCTCATCGTGGATGCGGCGGGTGACGGCGGCCTCTCCGCCTGGGCCGCGGTGGAGTCCATCCAGTGTCCGCGCATTGCGCTCCACGCCTTTGGCGGCGCAGCCCCCGCGGCCCCCGCGGAGGGCCCGCCGAGCGCGGCCACCACCAAGCCCATCCGGACCGCCGCCTTCGCCCAATGCGTGTCGCGCCTGCTTTCGCCCGCCGCGCCCGGCGCCGAGCCCGGCGAACCGCCCGCCGATGCCCAGCTCGGCGTGGAGTATCCGCTCGAGATCCTCCTCGCGGAGGACAATCCCGTTAACCAGAAGGTCGCGCTGCGTTTCCTCGAACGCATCGGGTATCGCGCCGACGCCGTGGCCAACGGTCTCGAAGCGGTCAATACGCTCGAGCACCGCTTCTACGATCTTGTGCTGATGGATCTCCAGATGCCGGAGATGGACGGCTTCGAGGCCACGCGGCAAATCCGCGCGCGGCTCCCGGCCAGCCGCCAGCCGCGGATCGTCGCCCTGACCGCCAACGCCATGCAGGGTGATCGCGAGCAGTGCATCGCGGCCGGCATGGACGACTACATCTCCAAGCCCGTGAAGCTCCACGAACTTGCCGATTCGATTCGCCGTCTCTTCAGCTCCCGCGCGACGACGCCCTCCACCCGCCGCACGGCGCAGTGAGCGGGCTGTCGTCTACCCGCCCATGGATATCGACTGGCTGAAATTCGGCGGCGCGCTCGTCCTCCTCCTCGCCCCGATCGGGGGCTTTCACGGCGCGCGCACCCGCCACCGCGCCCTCGGTTCGGATTGGTCGGGCTACTGGGTCCGCACGCTCTCGCACGGCTTCCACACCATTGATTTCGGCCGGGCGATGCTGGGCGCCTGGTATCTCGCCGACGGCCTCGCGCCGACTGCCGAGGCCAAGGGTCTCGCCGCCCACGCCCCGCTGCTCGTGCAGTTCGGCGTCCTCTGGCTCGGCACCGCGCTCCAGACCTTTGTCTGCAAGGAGTCGCACGCCGCGTGCGCGCCCTTCGCCTACGCCGCGGGCCTTGCGACCGGTTTTCTGCCGGTCTCGGTCGGGTGGTTCGCCCTGCTCCTCGCCATCGTCTTCACCCTCGGTGTTCGCGCGCCCGGATTATTTTTCCCCGCCCTCGGCGCGACGGTGATTGGGGTCAGCCTGCTCGTGACGGGTCTGGAAATAATGCCCGCGCATCTGGCGCTCGCCGTCGTCGTCGGCCTGCCCTGGCTCCTCACGCTGCTGTTCCCGCGTGAACTCACCGTCGCGCACCTGGCGCGTCGCGCGAGCAGCGAGCGCGTCACCGCGGGCACGGCGCGGAGGTAATCAGACCTGCGCCCGTAGCGCCGCGATCTCCGCCGCAAAGGCCGGATCGGCGGCGAGATTTTTCAGCTCCAACGGATCACGCTCGAGATCGAAGAACAGCCACGGCGACCCGTCGGCATTGAGCACGAGCTTGCGCGTCGCCGTGCGCACGCCGCGCCACGCGCGATCGCACTGGTCGGGCAACGCGACGACGGAGGGCATCGAGATCCGTGCCCCGCGCTGATTCTTGATTTGGGATTTCCGGTTTTCGATTCGCGCCAGCGTGAGTTCGGAAAGATCGAGCAGGGAGACGGGCGCATCATCGCGGCGCGGCGACTCGCCGGGCGCGCGGATGAGGAGCGGCACGCGGATGCTCTCCTCGTGCGGCCAGCCTTTGCGGAAGAGGCCGTGCGCACCGTGCATGTCGCCGTGGACGCTGGTGAAGACGACGATCGTGTCGCGCGGCGCGCCGGCCACGAGGCGGCCGATGGCCCGGTCGGTGGCCTCGACGTGCGCGTGGTAGCCGGCGAGCTCGCGGCGCGCGCGGGCTTCGGCGACGGACGGGACATTCGGCGCCAAGGTAAGAGGTTTTGGGTCGCGCGCCAAGATGCCCGCCGCGGGCGCGGCGTAGGGCGGATGCGGCGCCTCGAGGCTGACGACGCAGAACCAGAACCCATGTGGGCCGGGGTTTATCCCCGACGGCTTTTGTAGGTCGGGGTTTATCCCCGACACGTCGGGCAAAAAGCCCGACCCACAGAAATCGGCGGCCCGTTCGCAGACGATGTCGCTCTGGTAGCCGCTCACCTCAGTCGGCTGCGGCAACCGAGTCCCGTTCAGCCATGGATTATTCAGCTGGAACCCGCCCTCGAAGCCCTCGAAAAAATCGAAGCCCCCGCGTTCGCCCTCGGGCACGATCACCTTGGCGGCCTCCTCACCGACGAGCGGCACGCGCGGATCGCGGCGACCGACACCCCATTTGCCGAAGAACGCCGTCGCGTAGCCGCGCGCCTTCAATTCGTGCGCGACCGTGCGCGAACCCGCCGGCAGCATGTCGAAGTAGTCGCGCACGCCGTTGTCCGGCGAGGGCACGCCGGTCAGCAGCGCCGCGCGCGCAAACGGCCCGAAGGGATGCGGCGTCACGGCTTGGGCGTAGTTTACGCTCTCGGCGGCGAGTGCGTCGAGGCAAGGCGTGCGCGCATTCGAATCGCCGGCGTAGCCAGTCGCCGACGCGCGCCATTGCGTGGTGACGATCCAAAGGATGTTGGGCGGTGCGGGCACAAAACCAGTCCACAGCGCGCGGACCGCGCCTCAATGCCAAAGGTGGGGCTCGCTCTCCGAGCGAGCCTGAGTTCCAAGCGACGCCCGTCGAGTCGACGCGCAAATCACCCCGCAACTCAGGCCGGCTCGGAGAGCCGGCCCCACCTTCTCAAAACCCCACCGTGACCGTCGTCACATACTGCCGCGGCTCGGTGTAGCGCGTCCACGTGTAGCCGTTGCCCACATCCACCTTTTCGTCGAGGACGTTGTTCACATTCAGCTGGAGCGTGTAGTTCAGGCGGCCGATTTTCCGGCGGTAAGCGACGAACGGGTTCACGAGCAGATAGTCCTCCGTCGTGATCGGCGGAAGCACTTGCACGCCGGAAATCGTCACGCCGTTGCGGTCGCGGCCCCGGGCCCAGCGGGCGGCGACGCCGGCGGTCGTGCCCTTGAGCCGGCCCTCGGTGAAGCTGTAGCGCGTCGTGAGGCTGGCAGTCGCGCGCTTCGTCGCGGAGATGACGCCCTCCTGATCCTCGAGGTAGTCGCGCGTGAGCTGCGTGGCGGCGTCGGGGTCAAGGCCGCGCTGGCGGGCCGTCACGCGGGCCTCGGTGAGAAACTGCCCGAGCAGCGGGTAGAAGCGCGTGAACTCGGTTTTGTTGTTCGAGAAGTTGGCGATGAGGGTCCAGTTGCGCGTGACGTTGGCGAGGACTTGGTATTCCCAGCCGGTCGCGGTGCGGTCGCGGTAGTCGACGAGGTTGGCGAATGGTTTTGCGAGCAGCGGATTCAATTCATCGCGCACCTCCGCCACGATCGAGGCGTTGAGGTTCTCCTGCTTCGTGTCGAAGCGCGTGATGGTGGCCTCGATCTTTCCGCCGAGGATCTTGAAGCGCGCGCTGAAATCCACGCCCTCGCCGGTCAAAGGCACGAGCGGGCCGCCCGTGAGATCGGTGCCGTAGTTGTCGCTGAACTGTGACGACTCGAAGTAGCCGGCCGTGAGCGAGAGCCAGGACAGCGCGTGCCATACGGCGCCGTAGGTCTGGTTGGTGCTCCACTCGTCGGCGAAAGGAACGACGGGCACGTTCTCCAGCTTGCGAATGCCGTCGTTGGCGATGCGCGTGCCGTCGGCGTTGAAGAACGTCTGCTGGTTGAAATTCGCGGTGTCGGCGGTCGTCGGCGCGCTCGCGCTTTGGAGCCAGTGGTCGCGGCTGAGGCCGATGCTCGTGCGCACGCGGCCCTTGAAATAAGAACCGAGGATGTTGGCCGAGGCGGACGTGAGGCTCTGGTCTAGGCGGCGGTTGACGCCGCTGCCGGCGTTGTGCCGGAAGAGCTGCGTGATGCCGGGCCGCACGCTCCAGCCGAGCTTCTGGTCGGAGTTGCCGTCGCGCAGGTAGTGGATCGGGTAGACGAGGTTATTGTTGAAGTAGGCGGCCTGGCCGGTGAATCCGCGCTTGGCGATTTCCTCACGCGTCAGTGAGTAACCGAAATTGTCCTGATAATTTTCTTCGTGGCGGTAGTTGGCCCCGAGCACCACGCGCTGGGTGATGCCCCACGGCAAGGCGACGTCGCCGACGACTTGCCCGCGCCAACCGATGATGTCGTGGCCGTCGGGATTGTAGAGCGGCGCATGCACGATATACATCTGCTCGTAATTCGGGTTGGGCACGGTGCCGGGGCCGTTGGGATTGGGCAGCACCGGATTCACGTCAATGTGCACGCTGCGGCCTGCGACGCCGCCGATGCTCGCGAGGCTCGAGTAAGTCTGCTTCCGGACGGTCTCGTCGAACTGGCCGTTGTGCGCGATGAGCGCGCTGAAGCGATCGCTGAACGCGTGCTTCAGCTCGACGGTGTAGGCGTAGTATTTCGAGGCCATCTTGTTGTCCGGCCCGGCCCAATCCTGGCTGATTGGGATGAGGCTCTCGGGGATGCGCCGCAGCGGGTAGCGCAGCGGATTCTGCGGATCGGTGGCTGAGGTCGCGGCGGCCGCGGTGTTCGTGGTCGTGATGCGAAACGTGTTCGTCGCCGTGGACTGCCAGTTGTTGATCACGCCGCCGACATCGACGATGGCGTGCGCGACGGCCGTCGGCGCGCGGAGCTGCTGCATGCCGACGCCGTTGACCTGCACGCCGGCGCGGTTCGGGTCCGCATCGAGCGCGCTCGTGCCGGTGCCGTAGACGTAAGCGATGCGGCTGTCAGTCGGCCCGAGGTGACCGAGGTGGTAGGTCGTGTTGCCGGTCTCGCCCACGATGTCGATCTGGGTGCGGCGGTGCTTGAAGGGTTCCCACCGCACCGCGCCCGCGTAGGCCTCGAGGTCGCGGCCCATGCGCTGCTTGAACATCTCGACCTCCGACTTGATCGCATTGAAGCGCGCGCCGACTTTCCCCGGCACGAGCGGCTGGTTGAGATCGATCGAGTAGCGCTGCGTGCCGAAGTTGTCGTAGCGGATCTGCACGCTGCCGCGGCGCTGGAAGGTCGCGCGCTTGCTCGCGATGTTGATGCTGCCGCCCGCATCGACGTCGCCGTAGGCGAGGCCGCCCGGGCCGCGGCCGAACTCGATGCGCTCCGTGTTGAAC
>JANOCA010000169.1:0-4634 GCA_031411915.1 Opitutaceae bacterium | reverse complement strand
CGAGCTGCACGCGCGCTCCGCCGCCAGTTCGCCCTACGCGATCGCCACCGACGCCCGCCTCAATCCCCTCGCCGCGCTCCAGCGCGCCGCCGATCTCGCCGGCCGCATGGATCCGCGCGCCGTGCCGGAGCTCATCATGCTCCTCCGCGCCGAAGATTCCGCCGTGCGCTGGTGGGGCGCCCTCGGTCTGCTCGCGCTCGGCGCCGACGCCGCGCCCGCAAAAGCCGCCTTGCTCGCCGCCGTCGAAGATCCCTCGCCCGACGTTCGTCTCACGGCCGCCGAAGCCGTCGCCGCGCTCGGCTCCCTCGACCGCACCCTCGCCCTGCTCGAGACGGCGCTGCGCTCCGAAGATATCTTCGCCCGCTTCACGGCCCTCAACGCCGCCCATCGCCTCGGCGCCCTCGCCCGCCCGCTGATCCCTTCGATCCGCGCTGCCCGCCTGGTCGATCCGAAGAACAAGGATTACACCGACTATGTCGGCCGCATGGTCGACTACCTCCCCGCCCGCCTCGCGAACTAGCACGCCGCGGGATTGCCCCGGCCCATGCACTACCCCACGCAACCCTCCACCCTACGCCCGCTCCTCACCTGCTTCGTCCTCACTCTCGCCACGCTCGCCGGCTTCTCACCGCTTTTCTCTCCCGCCCAAAACGCATCCACCACCGCCGCTTCTCCCGCCGCCACGACCAGCACGATCCAAGGCCGCATCGTCCACCCAGCCACGCAGGAATACGCCCATAAGTTCAACGCGGCCGGCCCAACCGAGGGTCCGCGCAAAGCCGAACGGTGGGCGTCCGCCCTGATCACCGACGAAGCACTCGCCGCCCATCATTCCCCGGCATCCGCCCTGCCCTCTCGCTATTCCGAATCGAATCCTCCTAGATCTTCGCCTACCACCTCGGCAAACTCGCCATGAAATCGAAATACCCCGCCCGTCCTTCGCCCCGCGCCCGCGTCGTCGCCACCTTCCTCGCCACGTTCGCCGGCCTCGCCGTAACCATCGCCTCCGCCCAAACCGCCCCAGCCCCCGCCAGTGCCGCCGCACCCGCCGTGGCGGACAACTCCAAGGCCATCACCCTCTCCGCCTTCGAGGTCAGCACCGACCGCGATGTCGGCTACACCGCGTCGAGCGCGCTCGCCGGCGGCCGCATCGATTCGCTGCTGAAGGAAACGCCCTCGGCCATCACCGTTCTCACCGCTGAATTTCTGGAGGATATCGCCGCCACGACCTTTGGCTCCGCGGCGGAATGGGCACCCAATTCGATCCCCACCGGCGAAACCTCCACGACGGGCGACTACAACGTCAACGTCCGCGGCGTCGGCGCCAGCTTCCCCAGCCGGAATTATTTCCGGTGGTATGTCTCAAGCGACAATTACAACACCGAGCGCCTTGAGTTCGCCCGCGGCCCCAACTCCATCCTCTTCGGCGACGGTAATCCCGGCGGCATCAACACCACGTTCACCAAGCAGGCCCTCTTCGTGCCGCGCCGCAGCGTCCAGCTCCGCGCCGACAGCTTTGGCGGCTACCGCGCGAGCTTCGACTACAACATCCCCGCCGGCGAGCGGCTCGCCGTCCGCGTCAACGCCATGAGCGACCAGCTCAAGGGTTGGCGCGACTACGACGAACCCAGCCGCGAAAGCGCCCATCTCGCCGCCACGTTTCGCGTCGCGAGGGAGACGCAGCTCCGCGGCGAATACGAGCAGGGAAAATACCGCCGTTTCTCGTTCGCCCAGAGCTTCGCCGACCAGAGCGCCAATTGGAACCGCACCGCGACCTACAACGGCATCACCGCCCCCTCCACCACCGGCACCGGCGTCGCCCGATTCAACACGGCCGTCGCCGACGACTATCTCGTCTACGATCCCAGCCAGGCCTCGCTCGGCATCGTCAACTGGCGCGGCTTTTTCCAGACCACCGGCACCGGCCTCCGCATGTTGCCCGAGGGCCGCTCCCAGGTCGCCCGCTTTCCCACCCTCCCCAGCCGGGAATTCAGCCTCCAGCCGCCCGATGCGTATGTGGATACCACCTACCATAGCTGGACTTTCTACCTCGAGCATCGCTTTCAGGCCGGCATCATCGCGCAGCTCGCCTTCAACCACCAGGACCAGCATCGCATCGGCAACTTCCGCGTCTGGGACCAGCACCGGATCGACGTGAACACCGTCCTCCCCAGCGGCGCGCCCAACCCCAATTTCGGCAAGGCGTTCGTCGACGTCCAGCCGCAGCGCACCGTGCAGGAGAACACCCTCTCCGACTGGCGCCTCTCGCTCGCCTACAAGAAGCAGATCCGCTGGCTCCGGCAGAGCTTCAGCGTCTCCTCCGGTGTGCGCCACGACGAATACACCCCTGTCACGTGGACCGCCGGCCGCGTGAACAACGCCAACGTCAACAGCCAGGCCGCCACGAACGTCGTCCGCATCCGCCAGTATTGGGACGCGCCGCGCAATCCCGCGGGCTTCGACACCCTCTTCTCCAATGGCCACGACGTCCGCTTCATCGAGACCAATTCCTCCGACGAGGATCAGCGGCTCCAATACAACCAGCTCGCCTCCGCCTCCACGCTGTTCAACGGCAAGCTCTCGGTTCTCCTCGGCTATCGCTACGACACCCACCTCCGCAAACAACAGCGCCGCGTCGCCGGAAATCCCGACGGCTCGTCGATCCTCGGCGCCACCGCCGGCCCGGGCACGCTCGATCTGAGCGATGTCAGCGTCGGCACCTCCTCCGCCGGCCTCGTCTTCTTTCCCGTCCCGTGGATCGGCGCCTACGCCAACTATTCCGAATCCTTCAACGCCCCCGGCAGCGGCGCGTCCAAGCTGGACGGCTCCGCCATTCCTCCCGCCTCCAACGACGGCATCGATCTCGGGCTCAAGCTCGAGTTCTTCGGCGGCAAGCTCGCCGGCACCCTCGGCTACTACAAGATGAAGCAGATCGAGCGCGCCCGCACGGGCGACGGCATGGCCGACATCAACGAAATCTGGAACGACCTCGGCCGCCCGCAGGACACGATCCTCGCCTACCGCGACCTCGAGACCTACAAGGGCGACGGTTACGAGCTCGACCTCACCGCCAATCTCACCCGCTCGTGGCGGCTGATGTTGAACTACTCGCTCCCGAAGACGAAACAGGCCGACATCGGCCCCGGCCTCCGCGCCTACGTCGCCCAGCATCTGGCCACCTGGCAGGCCGGCGCCGCCAACCCCGCCATCCCCAACTCCGCCCGCGTGGCCACCAACATCGCCGACCTCAACCGCATCATCTCCGGCTACACCGAGGGCCGCACCCTCAACAACACCGTCGATAAGATCGCCAATATCTACACGACCTACTCGTTCCGCGAAGGCCGCCTCAAGGGCTTCTCCCTCGGTGGCGGCGCCAACTACCGCGGCAAGCAGGTGATCGGCAATGTCGCCAACCAGCCCTTCAATTACCTTCACGCCAATCCCTACACTCTCGTGTCCGCGCACACGAGCTACGACCTGCGCTTCGGCAAAATCCGCACACGCCTCCAGCTCAACGTCGCCAACCTCCTCGACCACCAGGACGTCGTCTACACCTCCTTCACGACGAATGCCGCCGCGGGCGGCGACGTGCCGAATGCGTTCCGCTACCAGACGCCGCGCAAATATTCGCTGACGGCGACCTTCAACTTCTGACCCGAGGCCATCGCCGTCGGCCGGCGCCGTGCGCTCGCGCGAGGCCCGCCGGCTGCGCTCCCTCCCCCGTTCGGGCTATGCCAGGAACGCGGGCCGGAATCGACAACCACGTGGGTATCAATTTTTCTGATGGCCCGTCTTGCCAGCGATCTTAAGGTTAGCACCGTCCGGACCGATTGGCCCTGATCGCCTGCCTCCAAAGCATTCCCCACTCTGCGTTTTTCCCGATGCCAAACTTCCCCGTGTCATTGCGCGCGACTGTGATTGGGCTGGCGGGCATCGGGGCGATTACGGCGCACGCCGCCGAACCGGGCCTCGATAATTTCCGCCGCGAGATTCAGCCGCTGCTGGCGAAATACTGTTACGACTGCCACGGCGACGGCCACAAAAAGGGCGGTGTCACCCTGGACGGCATCACCGACGCGAAGACGCTGCACGATCCGAAGCTCTGGGCCAGCGTGCTGAAGAATACGCGCACCAACCTCATGCCGCCCGCGGACGAGGCCCAGCCCACCGCCGCCGAGGTCGCCAAGCTGCACGCTTGGATCAAGCGCGAGGCCTTCGGCCTCGATCCCGCCGCGCCCGATCCGGGTCGTGTCACCGTGCGCCGGCTCAACCGCACCGAGTATCGCAACACCATCCGCGATCTCACCGGCGTGGACTTCGACACCCAGAAGGAATTCCCCGCCGACGACACCGGCCACGGCTTCGACAACATCGCCGACGTCCTCTCCATCTCCCCGATGCTGCTCGAGAAATATCTCGATGCCGCCCAAGTCGTCGTGGGGAAGTTCGTCCCCCTCCAGTCGCGCGTCGTCGCCGAGACCGTGGTCGCAGGCTCCGCATTCAAGACGACCGCGATCGACACCGTGGTGCCCGAGGCGCCCCAGCCGCTGCCCGAGCCCCCTGCCTTGGTGCTAGCTCCTGCGGCCAACGCCGTCGCTCCCGCCGCCGCTGCCCGCGGCGCCGCCGGCCGG
>JANOCA010000168.1:0-11828 GCA_031411915.1 Opitutaceae bacterium | reverse complement strand
GTGAGGTTTTCCGCCATCAAATTGACGTTGTCGGTCAGATCCTTCCACGTACCGGCGACGCCACGCACCTGCGCCTGACCGCCGAGCTTGCCCTCGGTGCCGACCTCGCGCGCCACGCGGGTGACTTCGGACGCGAACGAGTTGAGCTGGTCGACCATCGTATTGACGGGATGCTTGAGCTCGAGGATCTCGCCCTTCACGTCGACGGTGTTCTTCTTGGAGAGATCGCCCGACGCCACCGCGGTGGTGACTTCGGCGATGTTGCGGACCTGGCCGGTGAGGTTGGCGGCCATGGCGTTCACATTGTCGGTGAGATCCTTCCAGGTGCCGGCGACGCCGATCACCTGCGCCTGGCCGCCGAGCTTGCCTTCGGTGCCGACTTCGCGGGCGACGCGCGTCACCTCCGAGGCAAAGCTGTTGAGCTGGTCGACCATCGTGTTGATGACGTCCTTGATCTGCAGGATCTCGCCGAGCGCATCGACGGTGATCTTCTGCGTCAGGTCGCCCGTCGCGATGGCGGTCGCGACCTTTGACACGTCGCGCAGCTGGACGGTGAGGTTGCCCGCCATGGCGTTGACGTTATCGGTCAGATCCTTCCACGTGCCGCCGACTCCGGGCACCTGCGCCTGGCCGCCGAGCTTGCCCTCGGTGCCGACCTCGCGCGCCACGCGAGTCACTTCCGAGGCGAAGGCGTTGAGCTGGTCGACCATCGTGTTGATGGTGTTCTTGAGCTCGAGGATCTCGCCCTTCACCTCGACGGTGATCTTGCGGCTAAGGTCACCGCGCGCGATGGCCGTCGCGACGTCGGCGATATTACGGACCTGGCCCGTGAGATTCGAGGCCATGGAATTCACATTGTCGGTGAGATCCTTCCAGGTGCCGGCCACGCCGGGCACCTGCGCCTGGCCGCCGAGCTTGCCCTCGGAGCCGACCTCGCGGGCGACACGGCTGACTTCCGCCGCAAAGGACCGGAGCTGGTCCACCATCGTGTTGATGGTTTCCTTCACCTCAAGAATCTCGCCGCGCACGTCGGCCGTGATTTTCTTGGAAAGGTCGCCGTTGGCCACCGCGATGGTCACCTCGGCGATGTTGCGGACCTGGCCGGTGAGGTTGTTCGCCATCGCGTTGACGTTGTCGGTGAGATCCTTCCAGGTGCCGGCCACGCCCTCGACCTCCGCCTGCCCGCCGAGCTTGCCGTCGGTGCCGACCTCGCGCGCCACGCGGCTGACTTCGCCGGCGAAGGCGTTGAGCTGGTCCACCATCGTGTTGATGGTGTTTTTCAACGCGAGGATTTCGCCCTTCACCTCGACGGTGATTTTCGAGGAAAGGTCGCCGTTGGCCACGGCGGTGGTCACGTCCGCGATGTTGCGGACCTGCGCGGTGAGGTTGGTCGCCATCGCGTTCACCGAGTCGGTGAGGTCCTTCCACGTGCCCGCGACGCCGGGCACCTGCGCCTGGCCGCCGAGCTTGCCGTCGGTGCCGACCTCGCGGGCCACGCGGGTGACTTCGGACGCGAAGCCGTTGAGCTGATCGACCATCGTGTTGATGGTGTTTTTCAACTCCAGGATTTCGCCGCGCACCTCGACGGTGATCTTGCGCGAGAGATCGCCGCGCGCGACCGCGGTGGTCACATCGGCGATGTTGCGGACCTGGCCGGTGAGGTTGGTCGCCATCGAGTTCACATTGTCGGTGAGGTCCTTCCAGGTGCCGCCCACGCCTTTCACCACGGCCTGGCCGCCGAGCTTGCCCTCGGTGCCGACCTCGCGCGCCACGCGGCTGACTTCGCCGGCGAAGCCGTTGAGCTGATCGACCATCGTGTTGATGGTGTTCTTCAGCTCCAAGATTTCGCCCTTCACATCGACGGTGATCTTCTTGGAAAGATCGCCGTTCGCCACCGCCGTCGCCACGTTGGCGATGTTGCGGACCTGGCCGGTGAGGTTCGAGGCCATCGAATTCACGTTGTCGGTGAGATCCTTCCAGGTGCCGGCCACGCCCAGCACCTCGGCCTGGCCGCCCAGCTTGCCCTCGGTGCCGACTTCGCGCGCCACGCGGCTGACCTCGCCGGCGAAGCCGTTGAGCTGATCGACCATCGTGTTGATCGTGTTCTTCAGCTCCAGAATCTCGCCGCGGACGTCGACGGTGATCTTCTTCGACAAGTCGCCGTTCGCCACCGCCGTCGTGACCTCGGCGATGTTCCGGACCTGCGCGGTGAGGTTCGTCGCCATCGCGTTCACCGAGTCGGTGAGATCCTTCCACGTGCCGGCCACGCCGCGCACCTCCGCCTGCCCGCCCAGCTCGCCCTCGGTGCCGACCTCGCGGGCCACGCGCGTGACCTCCGAGGCAAAGCCGTTGAGCTGATCGACCATCGTGTTGATGGTGTTTTTCAGCTCGAGGATTTCGCCCTTCACCTCGACGGTGATCTTCGAGGAAAGATCGCCCTTGGCGATCGCCGCCGCCACGTCCGCGATGTTGCGGACCTGGCCCGTGAGGTTCGACGCCATGAAGTTCACGTTGTCGGTGAGATCCTTCCAGGTGCCCGCCACGCCGCCGACCTCGGCCTGCCCGCCCAGCTTGCCCTCGGTGCCGACTTCGCGCGCGACGCGGGTGACTTCCGACGCGAAGCCGTTGAGCTGATCGACCATCGTGTTGATCGTGTTTTTCAACGCGAGAATCTCGCCCTTCACCTCGACGGTGATCTTGCGCGACAGATCGCCCCTCGCGACCGCGGTCGTGACCTCCGCGATGTTGCGGACCTGGCCGGTGAGGTTCGACGCCATCGAGTTCACCGAGTCCGTGAGATCCTTCCACGTGCCCGCCACGCCGCCGACCTGCGCCTGCCCGCCGAGCTTGCCCTCGGTGCCGACCTCGCGCGCCACGCGCGTCACTTCCGAGGAGAAGCCGTTGAGCTGATCGACCATCGTGTTGATGGTCTCCTTCAACTCCAGAATCTCGCCCTTCACATCGACCGTGATTTTCCGCGACAAATCGCCGCGCGCCACCGCCGTGGTCACGGTCGCGATGTTGCGGACCTGCGCCGTGAGATTGGTCGCCATCGCGTTGACCGAGTCGGTGAGATCCTTCCACGTCCCCGCCACGCCCGGCACCACCGCCTGCCCGCCGAGCCGCCCGTCCGTGCCGACCTCGCGCGCCACGCGCGTCACTTCCGAGGAGAACGAGCGGAGCTGATCGACCATCGTGTTGATGGCCTCCTTGAGCTGCAAAATCTCGCCGCGCACATCGACGGTGATTTTCTTGGACAGGTCGCCGTTCGCGACCGCGATGGTGACGTCGGCGATGTTGCGGACCTGGGCGGTGAGGTTGCCGGCCATCTGGTTGACGGACTCCGTGAGTTCCTTCCACACGCCGGAGACGCCCTTCACCTGCGCCTGGCCGCCGAGCTTGCCTTCGGTGCCGACCTCGCGCGCCACGCGCGTGACCTCGGACGTGAAGACTGAGAGCTGCTCGATCATCGTGTTGACGAGCTTGGCGGAGCGCAGGAACTCGCCCTTGAGCGCGCGGCCGTCCACCTCCAGCTCCATCGACTGCCCGAGGTCGCCCTTGGCGACCGCTCCGATGGTGCGGGCGATTTCCGTCGTGGGCCGCACGAGATCGTCGAGCAGCGTGTTCAGGGAATCCACCTTGGTCGCCCAGCCGCCGATCGATCCGGGCACGGACATGCGCTGCTTGAGCCGGCCCTCCTTGCCGACGGAAAGGCTCAGCCGCGCGACCTCACGGGCGATGCGATCCTCGTGGGCAATGGTCTGGTTGAAGGCCGCCGCCATCCGGGCCTCATCGCCCTCCCAGTCCGTCGGGAGCCGCACCGAGAAATCCCCATCGCGAAACGCCACCATCGCGGCGAGCATCTGCCGTGCGCGGGCCGCCGCGGGGTCCCTCAGCACCAGCGTCGCCCCCCTGCGGGCCGGCTTCGGCTTGGCGCGCTTGGCCGAACCCCGCGCGGGCACGGACTTGGCGGACGGGCTGGGGGCAGGTTCAGTTGAGGTGCGCATGGTCTGGAAGCAGGCGGGAGCGGCAATTGAAGTCTGGGCGTGACCGGACCTTCGGGGCAAAATCATGGTATTGCCGCCTCGCGAGCCGGAAACACTCATTGACACCCCGGAATACGGTTCGGTTCGCACGCGTGTCAATTTCATCCTCCCAAGGTGCCGGAAAGGCTTCAGGCCTGCTGCTGAATCCTGCGGTGCGCCGAGGTTGACCGCTCAAGCGACCCGCCCTTGCGCCGTCACTTGAACTTGTCGCGCATCGCCTGGATGCCGGGGATTTTCTCGGTCAAATGCGCGTGCGTCGGCTCGAATGACTGCACGAGCCCGCGGTGCCGGCGGCCCACGAGGATGGTGAAGATATAGCCCTCGTGCCCAGGCGCGCGCAGCGTCGGATGGTAGCCGCGGTCGATGAGAAACGTGTCGCCATGCCGCGTCATCACGACCTCCGGCTCCGCGCCGCCGCCGTCAACCGCGTAGCGGAACTGCGCGCCGAAGCCGTTCTCGGGCCGGTAGCGGTAGTGGTAGAGTTCCTCGTGGTCCGTCTCCTCGCGCACGCGATCGGTGTCGTGCTTGTGCGGCGGGTAGCCCGACCAGCAGCCGGCGTCGCCGTAGAGTTCGCTGACGAGAAGGTTGCCCGCCCGGCCGGCGCCGTTCTGCCCGAGGATGTGGAAAATCCGCCGCCGCGAATGCGTGTCGTGCGACCCGACCTCCACCATCTCGATCTCCTCCGGCTTAATGCGGAAGGGCGCGAAGGGCTGCGGGCACACGCCGCCGGCCACCGCGACCTCGGTGCCATCCCGCAGGGCGCGCACGGTCACCCGCGCACTGGTCCCACAGTAGACGGAATCCGCGAGCCCATCCCAGATGTGAGCCCGGCGGCCGACGTGGTCGAACGTCATCCCGCCCGCCGCGATGTCTGCGCGGCCCGAGAGCACGACGCACAGCAGCTCGCAGCCCGGGACTTCGAGCGTGTGCGCCTCACCCGCGCGGAGGCGCAGGAGGTTGAAGTAGCAAAGCTGCGTCGCCGCGCCGTCGCCGGGCGCGACGATGGGCTGGTTGCGGTTGTCACGGGCACGAAGGAGGCGGGGCATAGGAAAAGTCTTTTTTGCGCGACGAAGGCCGCAAGCGCCGATTGTGGCACCGGTGCGCCCTTGACCCTGCAATCCGACGGGGCAGCTTTGCCGCCATGAGCGTTAAGGAAGCCGCGCACGCCGCCATCGAGGCCCTGCCCGACAACGCCACCTTGCAGGATGCGGCGGACCGAATCGCCCTGCTGGCGGCGCTTGAGAAGGGGCGTCAAGCCGTGCGCGAGGGTCGTTGGAAGAGCCAGGAGGAAGTTGAGCGGCTCCTTCCTTCATGGCTCGAAAAGTAATCTGGTCTGACGAGGCCATCATCGATCTCGGAACCGTGGTTGGCTACATCGCGGCCGACAATCGCAGCGCCGCCGAGAAACTCGGCCGCGAAATCCTCGACCGCACGCGGCTGCTCGCAGATTTCCCACAGGTCGGGCGCATCGTGCCCGAGGAAAGCGACCCCTCGGTGCGCGAACTCATCGTCGAGCCCTACCGCGTGATCTACGAGATCAACCCCAACGGCCTGACGGTCGATATCCTCAGGGTCTGGCACGCCGCCCGCGGCCGACCGGAGATCTGATCTTGGTGCAATGTTTCTTGTCCACGTTCCTCATCCAAACCGCTCCAACCGCCCCGCCACGTCCGCGCGCAGTTTCTCGATGTGGCCAAGCGTGAACTCCCGCACGCTCAGCGTGTCGTCGCGCACGAGGGGCGTAAGGTCCATCGCGAAGGAGACCGCCGTCGCCGCGTCGGTCGCGTGCGAGGCGAAGAAGGTCGCGTTGGCCACCCGGCGGCCGAGCGCGGCGAGGTCGTAGCGTTTGCCGCCGGCGATCTGCGAGTCGAAGACCGCGACGAGCTCGCGCGCGAGGTCGGGGTTGGGGCTCGCGTCCATCGCGACCTTGTCGGCGTCGGCCAGCCAATCGAGGTCGCGCCAGCCTTCGACGCCGAGCACGCGGCGTGGCCGGCGCGCGGCGGGCAGCGCCCGAATCGCCTCGAGGCAGCGGAGGAAACACGCGACGTGGGTGTCGTGCTTGTCGGCCGGCTGGTGCAGATAGACGGTCTCAAGCGCCGGCCCGCAGCCGCCGAAGATCGCGGCGAGGTCGGCGGCGACGCCGGGGTGGCCGGGCTTCTTCACGTCGCCGCTCGGGTGCGCGAGTTGGAGCTGGAGGTTGTATTTCCCGATCTCGGCGGCGCGGCGCTGCTCCTCGCGGCGGATGATCTGCATCTCGGCGTCGGTGGTCTTGGCGTAGCGGCCGGTGCGCGAGGAACCGGAACCGTTGGTCATCACGACGCCGGTGAAAAACTTCCCGGCGCGTCCGTAGCACTCGGCCACGCCGGGGTAGGCGTTGATCTCGATGTCGTCCTGGTGGGCGATCACGCAGAGGTGCGTGGTGCGCGCGAGCGCGGCGGCGGGCGTGAGGCCCGGCTGGGCGTGCGGGAGGAAGATGTCGGCTTCGGGGCGGGAGAGTTTCATGGGAGGACCGAGTTCAACCACAGAGACACAGAGGCACGGAGAAGAGAAACAGGAAGTGCGGGGTGCGGCCGCTCACGCCCAGAGTTTGCCCGGATAAAGTCCTCGCACCACCAAGTCCGCGATCGCGGCCTCCACGCGCGGCTTGTCCTCGCGGTAGGTGACGCCGAACCACGCGCTCTCCGTCGGCAGCACGCGCACGCCCGCCTCGCCGCGCTCAATCATGGTCGAGACGGCGGCGGGGAGATAGAACTCGGCCTTGAGCGGATTGGCTGTAGGCGGGGTGCCCTCACCCCGTGCCCCGGAGCCGGGTGAGGGCACCCGGCCTGCATGGGTTTCAAGGAACCCGCGGAACTGCGCGTCGAGCCCCGCGAAGAGCGCGGGCGTGAAGCCCCAGCAGTTCATCGACACCACCTCGTCGCCGGAAAATTTCCGGCCCGCGCCCACCTCGGCCGGCGCGATGCCCGTGTGCTCGACGATGGAGCGCAGCGCGCCATCGGCCCCGGTCGCGCACACCCCGCGCGACACGAGGCCGTGCTCGGAAAGCGTGTTGGCCAGGCGGAACCCGACCATCGCGTAGTCGCCGCCCCGCGCCGCCGTGAGGAAGCGCGCCAGCTGCGCAAATGAATCCGCGCCGTAGAAATCGTCGGCGTTGATGACGGCGAAGTTTTCCCGCACCGCATCGCGCGCGCACCACACGGCGTGACCCGTGCCCCACGGCTTCTCGCGTCCGGCCGGCGACACGAAGCCCGCGGGCAGCGCCTCGATCGCCTGGAAAACGTAGTCGACCGCGATGCGCCCCGCGTAGCGCGCGCCGATTTTCTCCCGGAAGAGCGCCTCGAAATCACGCCGGATCACGAAGACCACGCGCGCGAAGCCCGCGCGCACCGCATCAAACACCGCGTAGTCCAGCACGGTCTCGCCCGAAGGCCCGACCGGATCGATCTGCTTGAGGCCGCCGTAGCGGGAGCCCATGCCGGCGGCGAGGACGACGAGTGTGAGGGACATGCGCCGCGAGAAAAAGCCGGGCCTCGCGCCGCGGTCAAGGAACGCCGCGCTGACGAAGATAGTTTGTCTTGTCATCGCGAGGTGCGCGAAGCGCGCCGTGGCGATCCAGCTGGATTGCTTCGTCGCCGCGCAGAGCGCGTCTCCTCGCAATGACAAACTAGGCCGACTGCCCGCGCCGACGCTAGAAGCGGCGCGTGAATCCGAATTCCACGCGCGTGAAATCCCGCCCGTGATCCGCGCCCTGCCCCCCGCCGTTCACCACGTCGAGGTGCAGATAGCCCCCCGCGAGGTGCAGCAGCGGCATCTGCCAGGCCGGTTTCGTCCGGCGGGCGGCGCGCTCCATGGGCGCGAAATGCAGCAGCCGCAGCGCCGGCGGCGGCGAGACTTCGCTCGCGCCGGGCAGCACCGATTTCACCAGGAAGCGTTTCATGAGGACCACGCCATCGGCCGTGATCGTCGGCGGCGCCTCCTCGTCTCCTGTCGCCGCTTCCCGCACGGGCGCGGCCGACGCCACCGCGAGGATCGCCTCGTTGAGGTGCGCGCGCATCCGCGTCGTCGCCGGTTTTTCGGCGGGCGGCGGCTGCGGCACGGGCGCCGCGCTCTCCGTGACCGTCGTGCGGGGCGCGAAAATCGGCGGCAGTCCCTCGATCGGCTCGGAGCCCGGTGGTCGCCGAAACGCCTCCGCCGTCTGCGCCCGGATCGATCCGATCGCGGACATCAGGCAAAACGCGAGGGGCAGTGCGCGTCGGACGGCTGGCATGGCGGCACGTGTTTTGAACCGCGCCGGCGGGATTCGTTCCGAAGTTTCAACCGTTCCAAAGCTTCTTCTGCCCGTCGGCAAACCGCCCGACGATCGGCCCATGCAGCACATGCCGGCCCGCCGCGATGCGCTGGCGCCCGCCGATCCACACGTCGCGGATGGCCCGGCGCTCGAGGCCGAAGACGACATTCGCCAGCAACGATCCGGCATCCGCTCCCGTCACCGCGGGATCGTGCAGGCTCACGGTGAAAAAATCCGCGGGCCGCCCGACCTCCAGCGCGCCACTCGTCGCCCCGAGGCTGCGCGCCCCCGCCACCGTCGCCGCATGGAAAAGCGCCGTCGCCGCATCCGCCCCAATCACGCCGCGCCGCGCGTGCAGGCCGCGCAGGTGATATTCGAGGAGCCGCGCCTCCTTCAACAAATCCACCTGCGCGTGCGAATCCGTGCCGAGCGCGAGGCCCGCGCCTGCGGCGACGAGCTTCTCCACCGGCGCGACCCCGAGGCCGGCGGCGAGCGATCCCCCGGGGCACGCGCACACGATCGCGCGCGCGGCTCCCAGCAGCTTCACGTCATCATCGATCAGATTGACGCCGTCGATCGCGGTGAAGCGCTTGTCGAGGAAGCCTTGCTCGGCGTGTTGCGCCTGCGGACTGCGGCCGGCACCGGCCGGCGACGACGTCACATGAGCGTGCAGGCGCATCCGCTGCGCACGCGCATAAGACGCGACCACCTTGAGGTGATCGGGCGGCAGCGTGCCGAGCGTGTTCACGCCCACGCCGAGCCACGTCTCGTCGGCCGGAAAATCCTTTTCCACGGCGAGGCGCAGCGCCTCGGTCTCGCGCACAAAGGCATCCGCCCCCGCGGTGCGATAGCGCGCGGGCGCGCTGTCATCGCACGCGACGTTGAGCAGCGCCAGGCGCAGCCCGACCTCATGCGCGGCGCGGGCGATCTCGCGCGCGACGTGGGGCGCGTCGGGCCACGGCGTGCCATCGGGCCGGCCGCGCAGAAAATGGAACTCGCCCACGCACGTGACGCCCCCGAGCAGCATCTCCAGGAAAACCATCCGCGCGGCGTCGAACACATCCTCATCGCCCAAGTGCGCCAGCGCGCGGTCGAGCGCCTCGGCGCCACGGGTCTCCATGCGCCCGCGCAGCACGCGGTGCCACGCGTGCGAGTGGGCGTTGACGAGTCCCGGCAACGCCGCCTGCCCCTCGAGCCGCCGCGCCGTCGCCAGATCCGCCGGCTCGCGGGTGAAGCGCGTGATGCGGCCCGTGGCATCGGCGAAGAACGCAAGGCCTGATTCGAACTTGTCTCCGGTGTAAACCAAGTCCGGCAGCCAACCGCCCTCCCGCGAGCCGTGCGGCACACCAGCCTTGGCGACGGCGGCCGACACGGGGGCCGGAGCGGGATCACGCAGAGGCATCCGGGGATCATGGCGCGGTCCTCCATCCGAAAAACCCTGCCGCCCGCCCAGCGCGCCGCGATTGCCCCGCGGGTCTTGAGCGCCGCGGTCGTCCCGGGGACCACCACGCCCGCGATCGTCACGGGAACCGGACGCGCCGCGCGGATTGCGCGGATCGTTGCGTTGGGACTGGGGTCGGCGTTGCTCCACGGGATCGGACACCGTGCGGAGGATCGGCCAGCGTTCAACGTCGTTTCCGCGGGAAAGTCTTTCTCCGGCCCCGCGCGCCGCCTCTCGCCGCAATCTAGGCCACCACCTTTGGCTCGCGCCGCAGCACGAGAATCGCGAGCTGAGCCGCGACAAACGCCCCGCAAAACCACGCGATCGGCAACGGCGTGCGGGCCGCGGCCACTATCCAACCAAAGGCCAGCACGCCGCTCCCAAGCAGTGCAATCAGCCATGACGAGCGACCCCGCACCGACCAGCGCGTCTGCGCGAGCCAAAGCAGGAGCGCAGAAACCCACACGGCGAGCGCACCGATTTCCACCGGCTTCCAGGCCCATGCGGTCCCGAGGTTTTCCGCGGCCCAGAACATCCCGAGCACAATACCGACCGGCAGAAGGCCGCTGCATCCCGCCGCCAGCCAGGCGAGCAACCGGGTCAATTCCTTGCGCTCGCGCCCGCTCAGCGGCCGGCGCCACGCGACGATCAGCGCATACCCGCCCACCAGTCCGCCCACGAGCACCGCAAGATAACCCGCGAAAACAAGCACCACGTGGACCACGAGCAACAGGTTGTGTTTCCCGGCGGCATAGCCCATCCCGAGCCGCACCCACTGCGCCACCATCAGCAAAACCCCTAGGCCGAGGATCACACGCACCGGCCACGCCGCGGGCAGCCATGCCGGCGGCAGCTTGCCGAACTCCCGCGCCAACGCCGCCGGCTCGCCCAGTCGCACGATGGCCAAGTCCACCGCCTCTTCCGGTTTCATCCCGTCGCGTTGCAGTCGTTCAATGTGATCGCGGAGGTGCGACTCGAGTTCACGCACGCGATCGGTTTGTCCGGGCAGCGCCGTTTTCAGGCGCGCCAGCCACGCGGCAGTCCTGGTTTCAAGTTCCTTCATGTTGCAGCCTCCAGACGCGGCGCAGGGTCGTGTGCACGGTGAGCCACTGCGCCCGCAGCTCCTCGAGGTGTCTTCGTCCGCCCGGCTTGAGCGAATAATATCTCCGCTTGCGGCCGTTCTCGGCCGTCCCCCAGCGCGCCTTGACGTGGCCGTTTTCCTCCAGCCAGTGCAGCACCGGGTAAAGCATCCCATCGGTCCACTCCATCTCGCCGCCGGAGAGTTCGCGGACCCGCTGGATGATCGCGTAACCATAACTCTCGCCATCGGCCAAAATCGCCAGCACGAGGGGCACGGTCGAGGCAGCCACCAAATCCTTCGCCAGTTTCATGGCCCGCTTTATACATAGCATTGCTATGTATGTAAAGCCGTGAATGCGTCGGTCAGGTTTCGACCGGCTCCCGATGCGCTTTTCGACGCGACACCACGCGGCGCGACACGCAGGTTCCCTGCGATGCCAACCGCGTCCCTCCCCCGCATCCGCCTCCTCGCCACCGGCGGCACCATCGCCGGCGCTCAGGCTGCGAGCGATGCGCGCGGCTACCGCGCCGCGGCGCTTTCCACCGAGGACCTCGTCACCGCGGTGCCCCAACTCGCCTCGCTCGCGCGACTCGAGGTCGAGCGCGTCGCCGCCATCGGCTCGCAGGACATGGACGAGGCCGTGTGGCTCAAGCTCGCCGCCCGCGCCCAAGCCGCCCTCGACGCGCCGGAGATCGCGGGCGTCGTCATCACGCACGGCACGGACACGATGGAGGAGACGGCCTATTTCCTGAACCTCGTCCTGCGCACCGAGAAGCCAGTCGTGCTAGTCGGCGCCATGCGCCCCGCCACCGCCCTCAGCGCCGACGGCCCGATCAACCTCTACAACGCCATCGCCGTCGCGACTCATCCCGCCACCCGCGGCCGCGGCGTGCTCGTCGTCGCCAACGACGAGATTCATTTCGCCCGCGAGATCACCAAGACCGACACCACGCAGGTCGGCACCTTCCGCAG
>JANOCA010000167.1:0-2591 GCA_031411915.1 Opitutaceae bacterium | reverse complement strand
GAATAACGAGCCCGACTGGTAGGCATGGGGAGGCGCCAGCTCCTCCCCCTCGTTTTCTTCTCCACTTTCCTCCTATGAAACTTAACCGCAAACTCCGCATGGGCATGATTGGCGGCGGGCGTGGCGCCTTCATCGGCGCCGTCCACCGCATGGCCGCGCGCCTCGATGGCGAAATCGATCTCGTGGCCGGGTGCTTCTCGTCCGACCCCGAGAAATCCAAGGCCTCCGGCGCCGACCTCTTCCTCGATCCGGCGCGCGTCTATGGCACCTACCAGGAGATGGCCAAGGCCGAGGCCGCGCTGCCCGCCGACCGGCGCATCGACTTCGTCTCGATCGTCACGCGCAACAACACGCACGCCGCCGTCGCGAAGGCGTTTCTCGAAGCCGGCTTTCACGTCGTGTGCGACAAGCCGCTGTGTTTCACGCTCGCCGAGGGCCGCAAGCTCCGCGAGGTCGTGAAGAAAAGCGGCAAGGTTTTCGCGCTCACGCACAACTACACCGGCTACCCGATGGTGAAGGAGGCGCGCGACTGGGTGCGCACCGGCAAGCTCGGCAAGCTGATGAAGGTCGTCGTCGAATACCCGCAGGGCTACGCCATCAGCGCGCTCGAGGCCGCGACCATCAGCAAAATCGCCAACTGGCGCATGGACCCGAACGTCTCCGGCGTCTCGAACTGCATGGGCGACATCGGCACGCACGCGCACAACCTCGCGCGCTACATCACCGGCCTCGAGGTGGAGGAGATTTGCGCCGAGCTCTCGACCTTCATCCCCGGCCGTCTGCTTGATGACGACGGCAACTGCCTCGTGCGTTTCAGCGACGGCGTGAAAGGCATCCTCTTCGCCTCGCAGATTTCGAGCGGCGACGAAAACAACATCAACATCCGCGTCTGGGGCACCAAGGGCTCGCTCCAGTGGTTCCAGGAGAACCCGAACGAACTCATCTGGAAAAAGCACGACGAGCCGCAGCAAGTCCACCGCCGCGGCAACGGCTACCACTGCGACGCCGCCAAGGCCGCCATCCGCACGCCCTTCGCGCACCCTGAGGGCTTCATCGAGGCCTTCGCGAACGTTTACCGCGGCGCCGCCGTCGCGATCGCCGACGCCATCGAAGGCCGCAAGACCCCGAAGGACGGCTACGATTTCCCGACGATCGACGACGGTTTGGCCGGCATGGCCTTCATCGAGACCGCCGTGAAGTCCGGCAAAGCCGGCGCGAAGTGGGTGAAGTTTCCGAAGATTTGAGGTCAGCTGGATCGCCACGTCGCTCCGCTCCTCGCGATGACAGTCATCTCCTTGTCATTGCGAGGAGCCGAAGGCGACGCGGCAATCCATCTGGAATTTCAGCTGGCTTGCCACTCCCGCCAAGCCGGGCTCGCAGTGACAAACCGGGACGAACGTCCCTCCATTGTGACAACCGTGTCAGTCTACCTGTCATTGCGAGGAGCGCGTAGCGCGACGCGGCAATCCAGCTAAATTCCCTGCGCTGCTTCGGATGGATTGCCGCGTCGGCCTGCGGCCTCCTCGCAATGACAAACAGAACTTACTGGGTCTGCATCCTAGCCAGCAGGAAGAACGGCACGCTCTACGTCGGCGTCACGAACAGCCTCGAACGCCGCGCTTGGCAGCATCAGCACAAGACCGCCGCTGGCTTCACGGCCCGCTATGGCGTCGATCGACTGGTCTACTTTGAGGAGTTTCGCGACGTCACCAACGCCATCGCCCGCGAAAAGCAGCTCAAGGCCGGCTCTCGTGCCAAGAAGATCGTGCTCATCGAGAAGGAGAATCCTGATTGGAACGACTTGAGTGAGGGATGGTTCAGTTGAAGTCCCTTGTCATTGCGAGGAGCAGAGCGACGAAGCAATCCAGCCGTTCGACAAGCTCGCGGCCACGAGTGCGGAGTGTGGCTTCATACCAACGCCAATGGCCTCGAGTCCTTTGTCATTGCGAGGTGCGCGAAACGCGCCGTGGCAATCCAGATGGATTGCTTCGTCGCTTGCGCTCCTCGCAATGACAAGCAGAGGCCCCTCTCAATACGTCGCCCGCCCGCCAGAAATGTCGAACACCGCGCCGGTGGTGAACGAGCAGTCGTCGCTGCTCAGCCACGCCACGAGCGCGGCGACCTCATCGACCGTGCCCGGCCGGCCCATGGGGATTTTCGAGAGCATATACTTCACGTGCTCCGGCGAGCACTGCTTCAGGATGTCAGTCTCGATGACGGCGGGCGTGATGCAGTTCACGCGGATGCCGGTCGTCGCGAGTTCCTTGCCGAGGGATTTCGTCAGCCCAATCACGCCCGCCTTCGCGGCGCTGTAGTGCGAGGCGTTGGGGTTGCCTTCCTTGCCCGCGATGGAGGCGACATTGACGATCCGGCCCGTATCCCGCGCGAGCATCAGCGGCACGACGGCCCGGCAGCAGAGGAACACGGCGAACAAATCCAGCTCCATCACCGCGCGCCACTCGGCGGGCGTGCACTCCCAGAGTTTCTTGTTCACGCCCGCGATGCCCGCGTTGTTCACGAGCACATCGATCGCCCCGAAGCGGGTTTGCGTGGCCGTGGCGGCGGCGGCGACCGCCGTCTCCTGGGTGATG
>JANOCA010000166.1:0-3350 GCA_031411915.1 Opitutaceae bacterium | reverse complement strand
CGCCTCGACTGCATCCGCGTGTCGAGCTACGGCACCAAGACCAAGTCGATCGGCACGCCGCAGATCATCCACAGTCTCACGATCGACATCGCCCAGCGCCACGTGCTGCTCATCGACGACATCCTCGACACAGGCAAGACGCTCAAGCTCGTCAGCGAGCTCGTGCTCGACCTGAAGCCCGCGAGCCTCCGCACCTGCGTGCTGCTCGACAAGAAGGCGCGCCGCGAGGTGGCGCTCGAGGCGGACTTCGTGGGCTTCGAGATTCCCGACAAGTTTGTCGTCGGCTACGGCCTCGATTTCGCCGAGCGCTACCGCAATCTCCGCGGCATCGGCGTGCTCCGGCGCGAGAAGCAGGTCGCCGGCGCGTGGGCGACCGGCTAAGTTTCAAGCGTGGCCGCCGCGCCCGCGACTCGATCGCGGCGCGCCGGGGAAAGATCATTCCAAGCCTGTGCTCGGGCAGCGCCTTGCCCGCGCAAGCGGCGGCGGCGGGACAAAACACGCGATAAGCGTCGCCGTGGGTCCGGCCGGGTTCTTATGTTCAGCCACTCGCCGAGAACAACGGCCGGGTAAATCCATCACCTATGAGAGACGACTACCTGCAAAGTGCGCTGAAAGTAATCGATGACCCCAACATCCTGGTGAACGTCGTCTCCCGCCGCGTGAAGCAGCTCAAGCGCGGCAATCGCCCGCTCGTGGAGTCGCTGGAAAAACTTTCCCCCGAGGACACCGCCCTGCGCGAAGTCGCCGAGGGCAAGATCACCTACGAGCTGGCTCGCTCCGAGGATCTGACCAACGGAAGCTTCATGCCCACCAGCAAGGCCAAGGCCCAGGCTCCAGCCAGAGCTCCCGGGAAAGCCCGGGAGCCCGAGCGGGCTGTCGCGCTGAGCGCCTGATTTTTTTTTGCCGCGGCCCGCGGCTTCGCACGAACCATGGGCCGCGTCCCGCTTGTTGCGCGCAGGCGCAACGGCGTCCCGTGAGGGAGCGGTGCGACGCCGGCCGAAATGCTGGTCCGCGGTTTCGCCCGCCGAGGTGGTGGACGCGGTCATCCAAACGCGCATTCGGCGCGGCCCCGCTCCCACCTCGCGCCCGCCCTTCCGTCACCCACTCAGATGATCCACCGCGAATATCCCCTCACTCCGTCGCAACCGGGCGTCAATGGCGCCCTCGACATCTTCGTCGAGGGCCATCGCAAGCACGATATCCGGCAAATGCTCGTCGGCCTCTCGGTGCTGCGCAGCGCCACCGAGGCCCAGGTGCTGGCGGCGATGCCGTTTGTGCAGGCCAGCCAGCGCGTGTCCCGCGCCGAGATCGAGGCGATGCTCGCGGCTTGATACCAGCCTCCCGCCACGATCGGACTATTCCGAGGTGGGGCTGGCTCTCCGAGCCGGCCTAGGTTCCAGGGGAATTCGCCAGCTGGAACTCAGGCCGCTTGCGGAGAAGCGGCCCCACCTTTCCGTAGCCCAAACTTCAAAGGACGCTGGTGTAAACTCAGGTCTGCGCCGCATACGGCGCCTCGGTCTGCACCGTCCACTGGTTGTCGAGCCGCTTGGAAAAATCGAGCGGGTCGCCCACGCCCACCGTGCCGCGCGCCACTTGGTAGGCCCAGACCTGGAAGTAAGTGAGCGTCGCTCCCCCGTAGATCGTGGAGAAGGCGCCGTCCACGGCATCCTGCCCGCAGGAAACCTTGATGCGGCCGATGCGCGGCACGTGGAAGCGCGCATCGGTCGTGAACCACTCCCCGCCCACATAGACCTCCCCGTAGGCGTGGAAATCCATGTGGTTGTCCGGATCGGGGAAGCCGACGTCGGGCAGATGACCGGTAACGTAGCGCGCCGGGAGGTTGAAGGTCCGGTTCAACGCGATCGCCAGGTGCGCGAAGTCGCGGCACACGCCGTAGCCGCGCTGCAGGAAATCCCACGCGGAGAAATCCGGGCGGCCCGACATGTAGCGATACTCGAGGTTGTCATGGATCCATTTGCTGATCGCCTGCACGCGCGGCAGGCCGTGCTCGACCTGGCCGAATTTTTCCCAGGCGAAATCGATGAGCTTGTCCGAGTCGCAATACCGGCTCGGCAGCGTGTAGCGCAGCACGGCGGGCGGCAGCTCGTGCGGCGCCTGCGGGGCGGTGGCGCGCAGGTCGTGGTTGTCGGGCCGCGACGACACCGCGACGATCGCGTCGTGGCGGATGAAGTTCGCGCCGGGCGCGAGCGTCACGCGGGTGACGCGGTTGCCATGGCTGTCGGTGAAGTGCTCGGCCGGCAAATTATCGCCGAGCGTGAGGGCCTCGAAGATCACCGCGTGGTTGCGGTCCGGCCGCGGCTGGAGGTTGAGCAGCAGCGAGGCCGTGCCCGTGACCTGGTAGGCGAGGCTGCACCCCACCCGCACGGTGAGGTCGAATTCCGGGGGCTGAATCCCAGTCGAAGGCATGAAGGGGCCAGGCCCCGACGGTAGTTTTTGCATCGGATCAAACCGACCCTAAGCAGGGCGCAAAGTTGCGCGCCCGCGCCGGCGGGTAGTGGGTCAGTTTGATTCGGCCTGAACTGTGGGAGCGGGTTTACCCCGCGACTCGTCGGGGCATAAAGCCCCTCCCACAATCACACTGACCCACCACCCGCCGGCGTTTGGCTCCGCGATTTTTCCGGTAGGGTTTTACCCCATCGAATTTTTCGATCATCCGGCGCCTAATCATTCGCATCTATCGGGAAGTCCGCTCCATGAAGAAAGCCCGCACTCCAGCGTCGGCGACCGCCTCGCGTGCCCCGCGCCCTCCCGGCGTGCCGCATCGGCGTGCCGCATCGGCGTGCCGCATTGTCGCGTCGGCGCCCCGGCGGCCAGCAGACCCATCCGCATGAATAAGAAAAAGAAAAAGGCGGCGGCCAAAAGCAAAGTGACAAAGAAAATCGTGGGCCGACTAATCAAGAATGTGCGCCCGAAGACCTCGGCCTCGCGCACGATTCCCGCGACGGCGGGGCTCCCGGTCATCGCCATGGCCGCTTCGGTCGGAGGCTTGGACGCTTTGTCCGTCATTCTGGGCGGCCTGCCAGCAGATTTCCAGGCCGCCATAGCGATCGTGATGCACCTTTCGCCCGATCATAAGAGCATCCTCGCCGAGATTCTGAGTCGCCGCACTCACTTGACGGTGAAGCAGGCCCATACGGGCGACATCCTCTGCCTTGGGTGTGTGTTTATCGCGCCGCCCAACCACCACCTGTTGGTGGCCAAGGGCGGCCGCTTGAAGCTCTCTTCCTCCGATGCGAAAAAAATCAACTTTGCGCGGCCCTCCGCCGAGCCGCTGTTTGCTTCGGTGGCGGCGATCTACGGGCGGGATGCCATTGCCGTCGTCCTCACCG
>JANOCA010000165.1:0-4541 GCA_031411915.1 Opitutaceae bacterium | reverse complement strand
GAGCGCGGAGCAGGCCGTGCGCAGCACGCCCATCGCGTGCGCCGTGGCCGGGAGCTGCTCGAGGATAGCGCGCACGGGCGCCGGGATGCCGCGGAGCGCGGCGAGGCGCGCGTGAAACGCCGTGAGCTCCTCGCGCGCGGGTAGGTGCCCGTGCACAAGCAGGTGAGCGACCTCCTCGAAGGTCGCGTGCGCCGCGAGGTCGGCGATGTCGTAGCCGCGGTAGTAAAGATCGTCGCCCGCGTGGCCGACGGTGCAGATGGCGGTGTTGCCCGCGACGACTCCGGAGAGCGCGACGGATTTTTTGGTTTTGGAAACGGGTGCGGGGGTGGAGTCGCTCATAGGGAACAGAATTTTTTGACCACGGATTGCCCGGATTGACACGGATGGAATCAGTCGAGGCGGTGAACCCAGTAATTCGGTTCCCGGTGGAGAGGCATGACGGCGAGAATCCAGATATCGTCAGGACGCTCCACGAAGAGGATGCCGTAGGGGAACTCGCGCGTGAAATGGCGGCGGACGGGCGGGCGGATTTGACGAAAGGCTTTTGGACGCGCGCGGGCTTCGGCAATCAGTCGTTCGATTTCATCGTAGAATCGCCCGCTCAGAGCTTGGCTGATATCAGCGTAGTGGCGAAGAGCCTCGTTGAACTCGTCGCTTGCCTCGGGGTGAAGGCCGAACGCTTTCACCGCCCGGCAATCTTTCGCGCGCGGGCCATTGCCTCGATCCCGGGCACAAGCTTCACTTTGCCGCTTTCGATTTCAGCGAGGCGCCGAAGGGCGGTGTCGGTCCAGGCCCGTTCGATCTCGGGATCAACCGCTGTGTGTGCGGCAAGAGTGAGGCGCTCGATCAGCTCCGGCAATTGCTCGGGCGGGAGCTTGCGCGTCTCCTCCACGATTTGTTCGAGCGTCATCGGCATGGTGGAAACGAAACGCGAATGCACGACGGCGTCAATCTGAGGGTTCCGCAGTCACGCTTTGTAGCCAAGCGTCGCGTAGAGATCGGCGCGGCTTTGCATTTTTGCGATGACGCTCTGCTGCGTGCCGTCGCGGCGGAGAGTGGTGTAGAATTCGAGCGATGCCGAGGCGGCGGCACGGCTGGCGCCAAGCGGGTAGAGCGCGAGCGCGACGCCCGCAAAGCGGAGTTCTTCGAGGGTGAAGAGCGGGGTCTGGCCGAACTCGGTGAGGTTCGCGAGCACCGGGACTTTGATTGCCGCGGTGAAGGCGCGGAATTCGTCGAGCGTGCGCAGCGCCTCGGCGAAAATCATGTCGGCGCCGGCGGCGACGTAGGCTTGCGCGCGGGTGATGGCGGCGTCGAGGCCCTCGACGGCCGCGGCGTCGGTGCGCGCCATGACGACGAAGTCGCGGTCGGGTTTGCCGGCGACGGCGGCGCGGACGCGGTCGCACATCACGGCGGTGGCGACGAGTTGTTTGCCGGGCAGGTGGCCGCAGAGCTTGGCGGGGACTTGATCCTCGAGGTGGACGGCGGCGACGCCGGCGGCGGCGAGCTCGCGGACGGCGCGGGCGGGATCGTCCCAGCCGGTGTCGATGTCGACGAGGAGCGGGAGATCGACGCGGCGCGTGATGCGGCGGGCGTCGGTGAGCACATCGGCGAGCGTCGTGTCGCCGGTGTCGGGGATGCCGAGCGAGTGGTTGGCGACGCCGGCGCCGGAAAGATAGAGCGCGCGAAAGCCGGCCCGCTGAGCGAGGAGCGCCGCGTAGGCGTTGATGGCGCCGGCGATTTGGAGCGGGAACTCGGCGGCGAGGGCGGCGCGGAATCGGGAGCCGGCGGAAGGCGTGGTGCTCACGCGGCAGACGCTAGCGATGCCGAGGCGCTGCGGTCAACGCACGCCACCGTTTTCGGATAGTGGACCCGTTGAGGGCTGTGGGTCGGGGTTTATCCCCGACGTGTCGGACGCAAAATGTCGGGCATAAAGCCCGACCCACAACCGAGGCGTTAAAACGTTCGTTTCGCCTCAGCGCACCTCGAAGACTTCGGCGAGCGCGATGCCGGTCTGGTTCCGCACGCCGGTGACGTGCACCGAGTAGACGCCGGGCGCGAGCGTGAGGAGCAGGGCGGAGTCGGTCGAGCCGCGCGGGAGACGCCACGCGCCGACCCGGTCACTGGCGTCGTCGATGTCGTCCTCGAGGTCATTGTCGCGGTCGTTGCCGCGGCCCTTGCCCCACTCAGTGTTGGCGGCGAGTTCGACGCCCTTGGAATCATAAACCCTGATATGCGAGGCCCCGAGCGCGCGGCGCATTCCGAAAAGCGTGCCGAGGCTCGGGCCGACGCCGCGGACGAGCACGGTGTCCGATGTGGTGCCGCTGATCGCGAAGCCCGCGATCAGGGTGTTGGCCACTTCGGCGCCGACCCAGGCGCGGGTGGAGATGTTGATGAGCTCGCCGGCGGACGAGTTGGTGTCGGCGTCGTAGAGTTCGATCAGCGCGACACCCTCCTGCCCGGCCGGCGCGGTGACGGCGGCGCTGTAGTTGCCCGCGCCGAGGTTGGCCAGGATCGCGGCATCGGCCGAGGCGACGGGCAAGGGAAACGCGCCGACTTGGGTGAACGCGGCGGCGAGCGCGGCGGAACCGCCCCAGCCGGAGTTGGTGTCGACCGCCGTGGTGCCGCGGTAGAGCGTGAGCCTGGGCGCGGCGATCGCGCCCGCGACGCCGAACTGCGTGCCGAGCGTGGGGCCGACGGCGCGGGCGAGAATCTTCTTCGTGCCGGTGCCGCGGGTGACAAAACCGCTGATCAGCACCTCGTCGTCCTGGCCCACGCGGCCACGCGTGGCGATGTTAACCAGGCGGGCGTCGGTGCGGATCGCGAGCGCGGCGGCGGAGGCGCCGATGGGCCCGCTGGCGTTGGAGACGGTGACACTGTAGTCGCCGCCCGCCGTGACGCCGATGTTCGGAATAGTGAGAGTCGCGGCCGTGGCCCCTTTGACCGGCCGGTTGTTGAAACGCCACTGGTAAGTCAGCCCGGGGCCGGTGGCGGTCACGGTGAGCTTGGCCTCGGTGCCGGCATTGACGGTCTGGTTCGCCGGCGCGGTGGTGATGGCATTGGCGAGGGTATTGACGGTCAGCGAGGCCGGCGCGGAGGTGATGCTGCCGCCGGCGTTGGAGACCACCGCGGTGTAAACGGCGGCGGACTCAAGGTTCGTGGAGGCGAGCGTGAGCGTGGCGCTGGTCGCGCCACCGATCGCACGGCCGCTTTTGCGCCACTCGTAGCGCAAAGGCGCGGTGCCGGTTGCCACCACCGTGAACTGCGCCTGCGCGCCCGTCGCCACGGTCAGGGAGACCGGCTGGGTGGTGATGGCAGGTGGCGGGCCGGAAGGGGCCGGGGGCGGAGGATTGCCACCACCGCCGCCAATGCCAGTGACGGTGAGCGTGACAGAATTGGAAATAGCCGAGCCGGCGGCGTTGGACACGACGACCCGATAGGAGCCGGCATCGCCGGGATTCGCGGACGTGACGGTGAGCCCGGCATTGGCGCCAAACGACACGAGCCGCGCTTCCTTGAACCATGCGTAGGTGAGCGGGGCGGCGCCGGTGGCCACGACATTGAAGTTGGCGGCAGTTCCGGCCGCGACACTCACGGAGGTGGGCTGGGTGGTGATGGCCGGCGCCTGCGCCAGCGCAACGACCGACGAGAACGCGGCGATGATCAGGGAGTGGAAGGAAGTGCGTGTGCTCATGGTTTATTGGGAGTGGAGGAGGCGGGCGACGCGCGGGGCGCGGAGCCGGGGAACTGATGGACAGTAGTGTGCGCGGATGGTTTCGCGGGCACACGAAGGTTTCGAGCTAAAGGGCGGCGAGTATCACGTAGGGAAGTGCGAACAGGCCGGTTCGTATGGGCAGGAACGGCCGCAGGAACCGAGCGTGATCGGCGCAACCCGCGCTTGTCCTCGGGGTGGTTTTCGTGACCAACTCGTCACGCGTCATGCTCGCCGTCGCTGAACTCACCAAGTCCTTCCGTTCGCCCGAGGGCGAACGCGTGGAGATCGTCCGGGTGGCGGAGTTTGCGCTCGCAGCAGGGGAGCAGCTCGCGCTGCGGGGCGAGAGCGGCTCGGGCAAGACCACGTTTCTCAACCTGATCGCGGGCATCCTCGCGGCCGACGCCGGGCGCGTCACGATCGATGGCACCGAGATGATGGCGCTCAGCGAGCCGGGCCGCGATCGGCTGCGGGCGGAGAAGCTCGGCTATATTTTCCAGACCTTCAATTTGCTCCAGGGCTTCACCGTTTTGGAGAACGTCGTCCTCGGCATGTCGTTCGGCCCGCGCGGCGCGGATCGGGCGCACGCGCGCAGCGTGCTGGAGCGCGTGGGCCTCGGGCACCGGCTCGATCATTTTCCGCGACAGCTCTCGACCGGTCAGCAGCAACGAGTCGCGGTCGCGCGCGCGCTCGCGAACCGTCCCAAGCTCGTGCTCGCCGACGAGCCCACCGGCAACCTCGACCGCAAACACGCGCGGGAGGCGCTCGCGCTCGTTCGCGAGGTCTGCCGCGAACAGGGAGCGGCGCTGCTGCTCGTGAGCCACGACGAGGA
>JANOCA010000164.1:0-4792 GCA_031411915.1 Opitutaceae bacterium | reverse complement strand
TGCGGATCATCCGCACGGGCATCCCCGTGCTCGCCAAGATCGAGCGCACCACGCTCCGCGACGGCACCCGCCGCTGGGCCTCGAGCACCAAGCTGCCTTGGCGCGACGCCAACGGCGCAATCATCGGCACCTTCGGCCTATCCCGCGATGTCACCGCCACCAAGGAGGCCGAGGAAAAACTCACCGAGGAACGCAACCTCCTCCGCACAATCATCGATCACCTGCCGAGCCGCCTTTACCTCAAGGACACGGCCTCCCGCTACATCCTGAACAACGCCGCGCACCTCGCCCAGCTGGGCGCCGCATCCCAGGCCGAGACGCTCGGCAAGAGCACGCTCGATTTTTTCCCGGGCCCCCGGGGTGAACAGGCCATCGCCGATGACCGGCAGGTCTTCGAGACCGGCCAGCCTATCCTCAACCAGGAAAAGTCCGACTTCGGCGCCGAGGGTGCCGTCCACTGGTCGCTCGTCACCAAGGTCCCGCTTCACGATCTCCGCCAGAACCTGATCGGCCTCATCGGCATCAGCCACGACATCACCCGCCGCAAGGTCGCCGAGGAGGAGCTCCAGCGCCGCCACACCGAGATGGAGACGGATCTGAAGATGGCGCGCCAAGTCCAGGAAGCGTTCCTCAATCGCGCCTATCCGCGCTTCCCCAGCCACGCCGCCGAATCCGCCACCGCGTTGCGCTTCGCCCACCGCTACGTGCCTGCGTCCACCCTCGGCGGCGATTTCTACGCGATCCTCCAGCTTTCGGATACACGCTGCGCTGTGCTCATCTGCGATGTGATGGGCCATGGGGTCCGCGCCGGTCTGCTCACCGCCATCGTCCGCGGCGTCGTCGAGGAACTCGGCCCCCGCGCGGACGATCCCGCGCACGTGCTCCGGGAAATCAACGGCAGCCTCGTGCCCATCACCGAGAATCTCGGCCAGCCCGTGTTCGCGACCGTCTTCTTCGGCATCATTGACCTCACCGCAGGCACGATGACCTACGGCAACGCCGGCCACCCTCCGCCCTTGGTTCGCAGCGCGCACACCGCCACCATCCAGGCCCTGGTGTCGCCCGATCCCGAGCCCGCGGCCGGCCTGATGCCCGACTTCGCCTACACCACCCAGACCTGCGGCTTTGCCCCGGGCGATCTGCTTTTCGCCAGCACCGATGGCCTGAGCGAAGCCGCCGCCCCCGACGGGACCCAATTCGGCGACGAGCGCCTGCAAAACTTTCTCGCCACGCACCGCACGCTCGGCGCCGCGCAAATCCTCGATCCGCTCCTCGCGGAGGTCACCGCCTTCACCGGCCACGCAAGTTTCGAAGACGACCTGTGCGCGCTGGTGGTTGAGCGCGTGCGCTGACATCAATTGCGCCTCAACTTCTGGACAGGTAGGGCCTGACCTTGGTCAGGCCTAGTCATGGGAAACACCAACCGGGCATCGACCAAGGTCGAGCCCTACAAAATCCAAGAGTCCACCGTGACCTCACCACGCGATCCCGTAGTCCTCGCCGTAGTCCGACGCCGCGCCTTGGAACGATCCGCGCGCGCGATCGATTAGGATCGCCGTGATGGGGCCTGAGGTGCGCGGCGCCGTCTCCACCCGATAGCCCATCTTCGCCAGATCAGCGCGCACCCACGGCGGCACATCCTGCCGCACCACGATGCGGCCCGGCTCGGACTTGTGATCGCCGAACGACGACTGCATCTGGAAACTCTCGATGTTCGCCGCCTCCGCCGCCTGCTGCACATCCATGCCGAACTCCACCACGTTGAGGAAAAACTGCAGGAGGTTCTGATCCTGCGAGTCGCCGCCCTGCACGGAGAAAGCCATGAACGGCAGGCCATCCTTCAGCGCGATCGTTGGCGAGAGCGTGACGCGCGGGCGTTTGCCGGGGAACACGACGTTGAACGGGTTCATGCCCCGGTCGAAGACGAAGCTCTGCATCCGTTGCGAGAGCCCCACGCCGGTCGTGCCTGCAATCACGGCCGGCAGCCAAGCGCCGCTCGGCGTCACCGACACGACCCAACCGTTCGCGTCCGCCGCTTGAATTGAGGTCGTGCCGGCGTGGAACGCTTCGTCATGCGTCATCGACGAGAGTGACTGGCTCGGCGAGCCGCGGCGCGGCACCGTCGGCGGGACTGGCGTCCAACGCCCGATCAGTTCCGCATACGGATTCTCGCCGCCTTGGAAGGGATAGGGATCGCCGGGGCGCGCCCACGGGTCGTTGCGCTCCCAGTCGATGGTCTCGAAGCGCGCGCGCGCATAGTCCTTGGAAAGCAGCCCGCGGATCGGCTCATCCGGCGGAAAATCCGGATCGCCGTAGTAGAAATCGCGGTCGGCAAACGCCAGGTTCATGGCTTGGTAAAGCGCGTGGATGTAGCGGGTGCTGTTGTAGCCCATCGGGCGGAGGTCGGCGTTTTCGAGGAGGTTCAGCGCCTGCAGCATCGCGGGGCCCTGCGTCCAGTGCGTGAGCTTGCAGACCTCGATGCCCTTGTAGGTCGTCGTCACCGGCTTCTCCAGCTTCACGCGCCAGCGGTCGAGATCCTCCATCTCGAAGAGCCCGCCCTGCTCCTTGGTCGAGCGCACAATCTCCTCCGCGATGTCGCCGCGGTAGAAGCGATCGTAGGCGGCCATGATCGCGGCCTTGCGATCCTTGCCGGCGGCGAGGGCTTCGCGCTCGGTCTGGACGAGCTTGCGCAGCGTCGCCGCGAGATCGGGCTGGCGGAAAACATCGCCGGCATTGGGGGCGGCGCGCTTCTCCGGCGCGTCTTCGTCGAGATTGGGCAGGAAGAGTCGTTTGGAATACGGCCACTTTGCCAGCCGCGAGCGCGCCTTCTCCATGTTATCCGCGGCGGCTTTCTCGAGCGCGTATCCATCGGCCATCGCGATGGAGGGCGCGAGCACCTGCGCGAGCGACATCGTGCCGAACTCCGCGAGCATCGTCATGAGGCCGCCCGGCGTGCCCGGCGTCACCGCCGCGAGCGGGCCATACTCCGGCGGGATGGGCATCTTCTTCTCCCGGAAAAAGCGCACCGTCGCGCCGCTCGGCGCGGCGCCGAGGGCGTTGACGCCGACGACCTGACCCGTCTTCGGATTGTAGATCAGCGCCTGCGTCTCGCCGCCCCAGCCGAGCGAGTCCCACATCGTGCAGGCGGCGCCGAGCATCGCGCAGGTGGCATCGACCGCGTTTCCACCCTGCTCGAAGATTTTCGCGCCCGCCGTGGCCGCGAGCGGCTTGCCCGTGATCGCGACCCATTTTGTCCCGTGCAAGATGGGCTTGTTGGTGGGCTGGGCGAAGACCGGCGCGGCGCACACCAGCAGGAAGCAGAGGATCGGGCGCATGAAGAAAATCAGGGCGCAACACCAACAACCGAAAACCCCGTGGAGGCGAGCCATCAAACGCCCGCGCCGCAGGGTTGAACAAGCGCCAAGATCCGCCAGCGTCCGCCGCGATGCCTTCGCCCTCCCGCCTCCGCCGCTGGCTCATCGTGGCCGCCGTGCTGCTCGTTGTCTTCACTGTCGTCGGGTTCTTTGTGCTGCCCCCGGTGATCAAGGCGCAGGCGGAGAAACACCTCACCGCCGAACTCGGCCGCGCCGTGCGCATCGGCAAGGTCGCGGTGAACCCCTACGAGCTGTCGCTCGCCATCGAGAATTTCGCCATCCTCGAGGCGGACGGCACCACGACGTTTGTCGGCTGGCGTCGGGCGTTCGTGAATTTCGACGCCCTCGCCTCGGTGCGCGGCGAATGGGTGCTGAGCGAGGTGGCGCTCGACGGCTTCGCCGGCCGCGTCGTGATCAACGCGGACCAGTCGCTCAATTTCTCCGACATCCTCGCGAAGGTGGCGGCCAAACCGAACGCCTCCCCGGCACCGCACGCACTCGCGGCGAAGGAGGAGAAGTCCAAGCCGCGCCCCGTGCGAATCGCGAAGCTCGCCGTCACGGACGCCCGCCTCGACTTCGACGACGCTTCGCTGCCCCGGAAATTCGCGACCACGCTCGGCCCGTTGTCGTTCACGACAACGCAGCTGCGCGCCCCGAGCGCCATCAGCGCGCCCTACAGCTTCGAGGCGGTGACCGAGGCCAGCGAAAGAATCGCGTGGTCCGGCACGCTCCAGACCGAGCCCGTGGCCTCAAGCGGCGAATTCGCGATCGAAAACATCAGCCTCCCGAAATACGCGCCCTACTACGCCCATCGCGCGCAAGCCGATCTCACCGAAGGGAAAATCACGGCCCGCGGACGCTACGAGGTGCGGCTCTCTCCCGAGGGGCACGTCGCGAAGCTCTCCGGCGCTACGATCCAATTGCGCGGGCTTAGGGTCGTCGAACGCGCTGCCGGCAACGAGGTGATTGGCCTGCCTGCGATCGACATCACCGGGCTGAGCGCTGACGGAATCGCGCTGAAGGCGCACGTCGATGCTTTCACCGTGACCGGCGGCCACGTGCGCGCACGTCGCGAAAAGGACGGCGTGATCAACCTGCTCGCGATGCTCCAGCCCGCCGCGACGCCACCAGCCGCCCGCCCCGCGGCTCCGCTTCCAGCCGCACCGGCTCCGTCCACGCCGTCGCCTAAGCCGGAATTCACCCTAGGCGATTTCACCGTGAAGGATTTTCAGCTCGACCTCGGGGATCAGGCGGCGCCGCGGCCGGTGGCCCTGACGCTCGGTGCGCTCCAAGTTGGCGTTAAGAACATCACCCTCGCGCCCGGTGCAACGATGCCGTTGCAAGTGGCATTCACCCTGCCACCGCAAGGCACGGTGAAGCTCGGTGGCACGGTGAGCCTCACGCCTCTGAAAGCGGAC
>JANOCA010000163.1:0-6587 GCA_031411915.1 Opitutaceae bacterium | reverse complement strand
CGTGGCACCTCACGGCGCATTTCCCCGGGCTCTGGGCCGCCTCGTCGCCGGGCGCGGGTTTCGCCGAGACGGCCGCCTACGCCAAGGTCTCCGCTCCCGGCAAACCCGAGCGCATGCCGTGGGAGCAGAAGCTCTGGAACTGGTATGACGCCACCGCGCACGCCGCGAATTTCCGCGCCGTCCCCACCCTCGCCTACACCGGCGAACTCGATCCGCAGCGGCAGTCCTCCGAGATCATGGAGCAGGCGATGGCACGCGAGGGCCTGAAGCTCGAGCGCTTCATCGGCCCCAAAACCGAGCACAAATACCACCCGGAGACTCGCAACGCGATCGCCGCCCGCCTCGAGGCCATCACCGCCGCGCCGCGCGCCAAGTGGTCCGACGAGGAGCACTTCACCACCTACACGCTGCGCTACTCCGCATCCGGCCGCATCACGATCATGGAGCAGGAGCAGCCATGGGAGCGCACGGACGTGCGCCTGAAATTTGCCACGCCGACCGAGCTGAACGTGACGACGAAGAATGTCGGCGTCTTCAGCATCAGCCTCGAAAACGCGGAAGGCCTGCGCATGACCGTCGACGGCCAGCCGATCACGCTCGGAGACATCGCGCCCTACTACTGGCTCGTGAAGGAAGGCGGCCGCTGGGTTTTCAAGGACCACAGCTACTCCGCCGAGCGCTGGCAAAAGCAGGTGCGCAAGATGCCCGGCATGAGCGGCCCGATCATGGATGCGTTCATGGAGCCGTTTCTCTTCGTGCGCCCGACCGGCCAGCCGCTTAACGCCAAGGTCGGTGCGTGGGCCGACGCCGAGCTGAAGCACGCGACCAAGATGTGGCGCGACATCTTCCGCGGCCATGTCGTCGTGAAGGACGACACTGCCGTCACCGATGAGGATATGGCCAGCAAGCACGTCGTGCTCTGGGGCGACGCCTCCTCGAACCGACTGCTCGCGAAGATACTCGCCACGAAAAAACTCCCGATCACGTGGGACGCGCAGGGGCTGACCTTCCGCGGGAAAACCCACGACGCCGCGCACCACGCACCCGTGCTGATTTTTCCGAACCCGCTGAGTTCGCAGCAACGCTATCTGGTGCTCAACAGCGGCGTGGATTTCCGCGACGAGGCCTACGGCACCAACTCGCTCCAGACCCCGAAGCTCCCCGACTACGCTATCATCGACCTGCGCGAAGCCCCCGGCCCGCGCTGGCCGGGGAAGATTGTGGACGCAGGGTTCTTCGACGCGGCGTGGAAGTAGGGCGCTGCACAATGTGGGTCGGGCTTCACGCCCGACATTCTCCGCCGCCGCGTCGGGCATAAAGCCCGACCCACATGATCGAACCGTGCGCAACGCCGCAGGCCGTGTGCTCACCGCCGACCATCACGCAGCGCGTGTGATAGCCGCGACGGCTGCCGGGCGAGGGAGCCTTGGTTGCTCCAAGGGCCAAATCCTATGCAGACGTGGGTATGATCGACCTACTTGGCCGCCCGTTCAAAACGTCCCCTTGATCCCGAGGGTCAGCTGCACGCCCGTCGTCAGGACCTGCGAGACGCGGGCGTAGCCGGGAGTTTGCGAACCGAAACGGAGCAATGTCTCCGGCACGTCGAAGACGTTTTGCGCACTCGCATAAAGGAAGAGGTTCGCGCGCAGCTGGTAGTCGACGTTCACGTCGAGGCGCGTGCGCGCCTTGGAGTATTCGTAGGCATCGGCGCCGAGTGCGGCGACCCGGCCGAGGCGCTGCTCCCCGCGATAATTCCATTTGAGCATCACGCTGAAAGGCCGGCGGGTGTAATCGAGGCCCCAGTTGGCGCTTTCGGGGATGAAGCCGCTGAAGTCGGAGTCGCGGCCGCCTTGCAGTTTCAATTTCGTGCCGTTGGCGAAGAGGCTGACGTGACGGCCCCACGCGCCGACCGCGCGGAGCGAGTGGCGGGCGTTGAACTCCACGCCATCGACGCGCGCGGTGCCGGGGACGTTGAAGGCCGTCGTGATTTGCCACCCGACATAGCGCGGATCGAGCTCGAGCAGCTCGAGGTCGGCGGCGGTGGCGACCCTCACGGCATCGCCGAAGAAATCGCGGATCTCCTTGCGGAACGCGCCGACGCTGAACAGGCCGCCCTGCGGCGTGTAGTATTCGACGGAGAGATCGTAGTTGTCGCCCGTCCACGGACGCAGGCCGGTGTTGCGCGTGGTGATGCGGCCGGGGATCTGGCTGGGGTCGGGCGTGGAGTTGCCGAAGTCGGTTTCGTCGACGGTGGTGTTCGGGACGATCGCGGAGAAATCGGGGCGACCGTAGGTCTTCGCGTAGGCGGCGCGGGCGAGGAGATTTTCCCGGATCTGATAGGTGAGGTGCAGGCTGGGATAACTGCCGTCGTAGGTGCGCGAGGCTTTGGTGCCGCGCTCCTGGCGCGTCACGGTGAGTTCCTGCAACGAGCCGACGGCGCCGGCCTCGGGGCGGCGGATGCGGGCGCCGGCGGGGGTGCGGGCAAACGTGCCGTCGGCATTGCGCGCCCAGACGGCGTTGGGGTCGTTGCGGACGCCTTCGCCGGCAGCATCGGTGCGTTCGTAGCGGAGGCCGGTCAGGACCTTCAGGCGGTTGCGAAAGAGACCGAGCTCGGCCTGGACGTAGCCCGCAGTCACGTCCTCTCGCAGCCACTCGGAATTATTGAGACGGAAAAGTTCCTCGGCCGTGATCTGAGCGGGGGTCTTGGCGAAAAGGTTGGGGTTGGCTTGGAACGCGCGGAGGGCGTTGGCCGTGGAGACGTAGGGCATGTTCCGGAACCCAAAATTTTCGCTCTGGTTCACGTAGACGGTGTTGCGGAAGAGGGAGGGCGAATCGGGGGTCGCGGGATTTCCGTCGGGGCCGTTGTAGTTCCAATTGATGCTCTCGCGGCGGATATCGCGGATCTGCTCGCGGCGGAGACCGCCGACCTGGAGCGCGGCGGGGAACGGCAGCGCCGGCAGAGTCTTGCGCACGTCCACTTTGCCGTTCGTGAGACCGTCGCGGATGACGCGCGGCGTCGAGGTGGCGGAGTTGACCTGGTAGTTGTCGAGGTTGGTGAGATCGAAGGGACGCTCAGTGTTGTCGAAGGCCTGGATGGACTGCGGGCGGACGTCGTCGATGCGGGCGAAGCTCACGCGGACGGGGACGCGGTTGGTGATGACGAGGGCGCGGAAGCGGCCGTGGATGGTATCCTGATAGCCGCCGGAGGAATTCGATTTGCCGAGGGCGGCGACGACGCGCCAGTCGCCGTCGTCGTAGCGGTAGCGCAGGCCGATGGCCTCGGTGTCGAGCTGCTGGCGAACACCCGCGCCGCCATTGCCGATGGTGATGGCGCCGCGACCGGTGGCGCCGGAGGTGAAGTCGTCGCCGAACGTGAGCGGCACGCCGGTGGCGGGAAGAGGCACGCCGTTGGTGCCGGTGGTCAGCGAGATGGAGGCATTGGAACGGTCGGAGACGAAGCGGCTGCGTTCGACGTTGAGGGAGAGCACGCCATTGCGGGTGGCGCGCCAGTCGGCCTTGAGGCCGATGGCGTTGCGGGCGTTGGTGCGCGGCACGCTGTTGAGCTGGAAGGATTGCAGGTAGGGCCGGCTGATGGAGGCGCCCGTGACGCCGGTGGCCGTGGTGCTGAAGCCGCGCGGCACCCATTGCATCTCGATGAAGCGATTCTGGCTCTGGCCGGTGACGACGAGGCCGAAGTTTTTCGTGACCGGCAGGGTGTAGTCGAAGGTGAAACTCGGCAGGGTCTTGTAGACGCGTTCGTCGGTGGTGTGCGGGACCTTCTTGAAACTCGCGGTGCGGTGGTTGCCCGAGATGCCGACGCTGTAGCGGAGCTGGGCGTTTTTGCGCTCGAAGGCGCTCTTGCTCACCATGTCGATCGAGCCCGCCATGGAGTCGGCGGGCGTCGAGGGCGTCGGCACCTTGGTCACCTCGAGGCGGGCGATGTTGTTGATGGAGACTTGGGTGAACTGGAACACGCGCGAGGAGCCTTGCGGGTTGCCGGTGTTGGCCATTTGGAGCCCGTCGCCGGAGACGACGGCCTGCGCCGTCGGGAAGCCGCGCACGGAGACGGACGCGACTGAGCCGCCGGACTCGCGGTCATACTCCGCCGTGATGCCGGGCATGAACTTGAGGAACTCGCCGACGTTGCCGTCCATGACGTCGCCGAGCGCATCGGCGGAGACGACGTTCTTGATGTTCGGCGCGAAGCGCTGCTCGTTGATGGCGATGGCGGCGGCGTCGGTCTCGCGCGCGGTGGCAACGACAAACGCGTCAAGCTTCACGGTGCCCGAGGCGTCCGAACCGTAACGCGAGGCGCTGGTGAGGCTGATATCCTGCTCGATGACGTCGCCGGAGCGGATCGTAACGGGCAGCTGGAGCGGATCGAGGCCGGTGAAAAATATTTCGATAACCGCCGGGCCGCCCGGCAAACCGGTGAGACGATAGCTGCCGCTTTGATCCGTGAAGACGACGCGGTCGGTGCCCTGCACGGTGACGCGGGCGTTGTTGAGATATTGCCCGGTCGCGACGTTTTGGACACGGCCGGAGATCGCGCCAGTGGATTGGGTCGCGGCCGGAGCGGTGGCATCCGCGGCGGAGCCAACGGGCAACACGAAGGCGAGCGCGAGACTGGCGGCCGCGGACGAAAACAGACGAGGAGAGAGGTTCATGGGGAGGGTCGAATACGGACGAGAGAACACGAAACTTCCGAATTGGATCCACAGCCTCCGGCCACCCTGCGCCCACGGGCAAACACTTTCCCCAAGCGGTGTCTTACAATTCGGCCAGCCGGGTGCTCGCGTCGCCGAAGCGGTCGAGCTTCACGCCCATGCGATCCATCAGCGAGAGGTGCAGGCTGCAGACCTTGCGGTGCTCGTCGCCCTTGTCCCCGTAGTCGAGGATGCGGCCGGTCCTGAGTGCGCCGCCGCCCTTGCCGGCGAGGACGATCGGCAGGCGGTCGGCGCTGTGGGCGTCGCCATCGAAGAGGCTCGAGGCATACATGAGGATCGAGTTGTCGAGGAGCGTGCTGTCGCCCTCCTTGATGTCCTTCATGCGCTGGACGAGGTAGGCGAACTGCGCGGCGTGAAACTGGTTCGTCTTGAGATACATCGCCTCCTTGTCCACGGCCTTGCCGTTGTGCGTGAGGTCGAGGTGCAGCGCGCCCCGCACGCCCTCGAGGAACTTGAAGTTCATCTGCGAAAGATCGTTGTTCAGCATCAGCGTCGCGATGCGGCTCTTGTCCATCTGGAAGGCGAGCACCGTGAGATCGAGCATGAGCTTCATGTGATCGGGCACGTCCTGCGGGAGGCCGTTCTTCGGGCGCGGCATGTCGGGCTGCGCGAGCGTGGGGCGCCAGCCTTCGAGGCGCTCGTCCTTGGCGGCTCGCTCAATGCGCTTCTCGATGTCGCGGATGGACTCGAAATACTCGTCGAGCTTCACGCCGTCGCCACGGCTAATCTTGGGCTTGAGGCCCTGTGTGTCCTGGCGGACCTCGTCGAGGATGCTGCGGTCGAGCCGACGGCCGGTGCCGTCGCCCACGAGACGATCGAAGGCACGCGAGGGATAGATCTCCTTGGTCGCGGGCTTGGTCGGCGAGACCCACGAGAGGCTGGAGCCGTAGATCATCGAGAGACCGTCCTCGAGGCGCAGCTCGTTGGGCTCGATGCCCAGCACGAGGCTCGGGACGGCGGTGCGCTGGCCGATCTGCGCCGCGAGCACCTGATCCATCGTCGTGCCCACGCGGATCACGCCGGGATCGAGGCTCACGGGCGCGCCGGAGAGGAGGTTCATGCGGCCGAGGTGCGGGCTCGTGGAGGAAAGCGCGGCCTGACTGTAGAGGCCGTTGATAAAAACCATGTCCGCGCAATGCGGCAGGAGCGGCGCTGCGGCCGGGCCGAGCTCCATCGCTGCGCCACTGCCCTTGGCCCACCAGTGGATGGGCTCCACGCCGTTCGAGAAAAACACGATGCCGAGGCGCAGCGGGGGCTTGTTCGAAGGTTTACCGGTCGTCGCTGCTTGAGCCAGCAGCGGCATCGACTCCAGCCAGGGCAACGCGAGCGCGACACCGGCCCCGCGCAGAAAACGACGACGGGTGAAAACAGGAGGATTCGGAGTCGGGGTGGTCGTGCGCATGGGGCGGGTAAAGTTTACTGCGAGGGACGAGCCGCCTCGTCGTCGCGGCCTTCACGGTGGCGGAACTGGCGGCTGGCGGCAATCTTCACGGCGAGATCGGCGAAGGTCGCCTCGCCCCCGCGCGCGGTCATTTCGTCGATGAGCGGACGGTCGGAGGCAAGGACGGTGCGGCCGAGGGCGTAGCCGAGCATTTTCTTCGCGAGGGTCTTCATCACGAGTGGCTCCTTGCCCCGGAGGTAGGTGAGCAGCCCGTCGGCGCCAGTGATGATGGACTTGTCGGCAAACTCCCCGCTCACATCGACGGCGACGCCATCCTCGTAGGCGGTGCGGAAGCGCCCGACCGCATCGAAAGCCTCGAGCGGAAAGCCCAGCGGATCGATGCGCAGGTGGCAGTTGGCGCAGGCGGGGTCGCGTTTGTGCTCGTCGAGCTTCTGGCGAAGCGTGAGCACACCAAACGC
>JANOCA010000162.1:0-3548 GCA_031411915.1 Opitutaceae bacterium | reverse complement strand
GCGCCCATCAGACGGAAGAGCACGCGCCCGTCTTTCGTGAGCGGCACATTGGCGTCGAGTTCGGCCCGGTAGCGTTCGTAGCTGCCTATGGAGATCTTCGTGGAAAATTGCCGACGAGCAGTGGGCTTCTTTGTGATGTAGTTCATGAAGCCGCCGGGCTGAATCTGCCCGTAGAGCAACGAGCCCGGGCCTTTGAGAATCTCGACTCGCTCGATGTTGTAGGTGTCGGCGCTGCCGCGCCCGCGGAAGCCGTTGCGCAGGACGACGTCGGTGAGGAAGCCGCGGAAATTGTAGTCCCGGTCGGACTCTCCGCTGAAACTCGTCTGGCCGGCGGCGTTGACCCCGCTGGCGTAAGTCATCACATCGGCGAGGTTCGCTGTGCCGATGTCGCTGATGAACTCTTCGGTCATGACCTGCATCGACATTGGCAGGTCCTTGATCGCGACGCTCGTGCGGGTGCCGGCGATAGAGTTGGTCGCACGGTAGCCGTCGTCGCGGGCGGTGGTGACCTCGAAAACGGAAAGCGTCAGCGGCGCCTCATCATTTCCGGCGCGCATGGTGCCGCTACTTTCCGGGCGGACGGGGTTCGGGGCCGCGGCCGCCCGGGGGGCGTTTGGGGCGGGGGTCTCCGTGCGCACGGCGAACGCGCCGGTCGCGGCGTCGTGCGTCGCCGTGAGGCCCGTGCGCGCGACGAGCAGGTCGAGCGCCTCGCGCGCGGTGAACTCGCCGGCGACGGCGTTGGTCTGCACGCCCTTCACGGCGGCGGGCGAAAATACGATCTCGCGATCAGCCTGCTCGGCGAAGCGCGGGAGCGTCGCCGTCGCCTCGCCGGCGGGGAGATCAAAGCGGCGCTTGGCGTCGGCGGCGTTGAGGGCGAACGGCAGCAGCGCGACTACTAGCAGGCAGCGGCGCGCGGCGGGAAACAGGCGGGAGAGCGTGGTCATCGTGGAGGGGTTGGGTCGCCTCTCAAGACACGCGGAGCGGCGGGCTCCATTAGGCGCGCCGGAGAATTTTTTTGCGGGGGCAGCCGCGCACTCGCGTTGCGCCGCGTCGCGCCACCCGGCCACTGGCGCTCAACGCGTGGCGCGCAGCAGAATTTCGCCGTCGCGGCCGGCCGCGGTGGTCACGCCGAAGTCGGAGGCGAGCAGGCGGAGGAAGCCGTCGACGTTGTCCGAGCGGAAACGCGCGGTGAGCCGCAGCTCGCGCAGCGCGGGATCGTCGAGGCGGAGCGTGACGGGGTTGCGGCGGTTGAACTCGTGGAGGATCGCGGGGAGCGGCTCGTCGGTGAACGTCAGCAGGCGCGGCTGCCACGCGAGCCGGCGCGCGAGGTCGTCGGCGGCGAGCGTCGCGATTTGCGGCGCGCCGCCGGCCGGGCTCAGCGGCACCACGGCGCTCTCGCCCGCGCCGAGCGGTGGGAGCGGCGCGGCAGGGCTCGTGGCACCGCCGGCGACCGCGACGCGGCCCTCGGTCACGATCACCTCGACGGTCTCGGCGCCGAGCCGGACGTTGAACGCGGTGCCGACCGCGCGCACGGCGACGCCGCCGCTGAGCACGACGAACGGCCGCGCCGCGTCCTTGGCCACCTCGAACGCCGCCTCGCCGCGCTCCAGCCGCACGCGGCGCTCGCCGGCGGAAAACTCCACCGTGAGCACGGCGCCGCGGTTGAGCCGCACGGTCGAGCCATCGGCCAGCGTGCGCTCCTCGATCGGCGGCACGCGCGGGGTTGCGGACAATTCCGAGGCGATGCCCGCGCGCGGCGACGAAGGCGATGGGCCGGTCGGCCAAAACAAGAATGCGAGCGCCGCCGCCGCGGCGAGCGGCACGGCCATCCACGCCGCACGCCGCCACGCGCGGCGTGCATCGAGATTTTTTTCCGGCGCGAGCAGATCGGGATCGGGCGCGACCGGCACCGACGCCTGCAAACCCGCGAGCCGGTCGAACGCCTCCCACGCGGCGCGCTGGCGCGTCATTTCCGCGGCGTGGCGCGGATCGGCGGCGAGCCAGTGGAGAAACGCGTCCTGCTCGGCGGGCGAGAGCCCGCGGTCGTGGCGCATCACCCACGTGGCGGCGGTGGCGGCGACGGGATCACCGGCGCCGGGCGGGGCGGGAGCGGGGCGGGTGGGCTTCATGGCCGGGGCGCGCGGGGCGGGAGGTCGCCGTGGCGCTGGAAAAATTCCGCGCACTTGCGGATGCCGGCGGCACCCTGGACCTCGACCGTGTTTTCCGAGATGCCGAGGCGCGCGGCGATTTCCTTCTGCGACAGGCCGTAGATCTTCCGCAGGGTGAAAACCTGGCGGCAGCGTTCGGGCAGGGATTGGATGGCGCGGATGAGCAATTGGGTGTCCTCGGCGCGGGCGACCGACTCCGGCACGCCCGCGGCGTCATCCAAGACACCCGACACGTCGGTTTCCGTTAGCGCAGCCGGGTGCGTGTAGCCGCGGTGGCGGAGGGAGTTGAGCGCGAGGTTGCGCGCGGTCTGGAAAAGAAACGCGCGCGGGCACACGACCGTGCCGGCGGCGTGGGCGCGCCAGAGCCGCGCGACGGCCTCCTGCGCGAGATCGTCGGTGTCGGGCAGGGTGGGAAACTTCGCGCGCAGCCACGCGCGCAGCACGGGCTCGTGCGGGAGCACCTCAGCGGCGAACCAGGCGGCGTGATCGGGACGGGGCGAATCCACGGCGAGACGAATGCGGTTGCGAACCGCAGAGTTCAAGTGCGTATGCGGGCGGGACGGCGGTGTCGGGTGGTTGGGCGGCGTTGACAAACAGGCCTGAACAACAAGCCTGTTGCCATGAAATCCACCGAAGTCGCCATGGGGGCGTTTGAGGCGAAGAACAAGTTCTCCGAGCTTTTGGAGCGGGTCGGCCGGGGGGCGGAGTTCACAATCACCAAGCGCGACCGCCCGGTCGCCCGGCTGGTGCCGGCGGTATCGCTGGTCAAAGGCCGGCGCAAGAAGGCCGTCGCGGAACTCCGCGCTTTGCGCAATCGCTATAGCCTCAAGGGTGTTTCTGTGCGCACCCTGATCGACGACGGACGGCGATGAAGGAGTTCGTGCTCGACTGTTCGGCGACCGTGCCGTGGGTGTTCGCCTCCGAAGCGACGCCGGCCTCCGACGCACTGCTCGATACGCTCGTCGCAGGCGCCAAGGCGTGGGTCCCGGCGCTTTGGCATTTGGAGCTGGGCAATGTGCTCTTGGGCGCCCAACGCAAGGGACGCATCGACAAAGCGGGGATCGAGAAATTTTTGGCCGCCCTTGAGGTTTTCGATATCGAGGTCGACGCGGAAACCATGGGCGTGGCGTGGACCAGAACGCTGGCCCTGGCCGAGAGTTTTGGTCTGACGGTTTACGATGCGGCGTATTTGGAACTGGCGCTGCGGCGCGGACTGCCCCTCGCGACCTTGGATCGCTCGCTGCGGCTGGCGATGCAGAAGGCTGGTGGCCAATTGCTGCTCTGAATGCAACTGAGCGCCGAAACGCATGCCGCCCCGCCGAGAAAGCGTGGGGCACGGCGAGCGGGTATCGGCATGTCCGTCCGGAGTCGGCCAGCGTC
>JANOCA010000161.1:0-1623 GCA_031411915.1 Opitutaceae bacterium | reverse complement strand
GAGACGGACCGTGATGCGGTGCTCGCCCGTGAAAAGCTCACCGGCCAGCACGTGAAGAACATCGAGGATCTTCTCGCCGCGGCGCGCCAGCACGCCGCCGGACTCGAGGAGTCGCGCGCGATGACGCAGACCTACGCCGACAACATCGCGAAGGAGTGTGAGCAGCACAAACGTCGCCGCGACCAAGCCGACATCCTCCTCCGCACCGGCCGCCAGCAGGTCACCGCCTACGAGAACGCCCTGCTCGGCGCCGACGCCGAGATTCTTTCGCTCAAGGACACGCTCTCGGCCACCGAGGAAAAACTCACCGCCGCCCAAGCCGAGGCCGCCACCGCGACCGCGCAGATCGCGGCGCTGCAGGCGCAGCACGCCGCCGAGACCGCGGCGCAACAGGCGCACCACCTCGCCATCATCCGCGCGCGCGAGGAAAAGATCGCGACGATGCAGGCGTCGTTCTCATGGAAGGCCACCGCCCCGCTCCGCGCGCTGCGCCGGCGCTTCCTCGACAAGCCCGCCCTGCCCGCAGTTTCGCCCGCGCTGCTCGGCAACATCGACTATCCCCAGGATTGGTCGGCCATCGCGCCCACCCTGAATGTCCGCGGTTGGTCGCTGCACCGCGATCGCGTGCCGCTCAAGGCCATCCGCGCGCGTCTCGGCGACGTCGCGGGCCGCGCGATCTTCGGCGACGAGCGGCTCGATGTGCTCGATCATTTCCGCGACCACCCCGGCGCCGAACGCTGCGGCTGGCAGGTGAAGATCGATGTGCCCCGGCGCGGCACGCACCACCTCGTCATCGAGGTGCAGGACGAGAAGGACGCCTGGCACATCGCCGTCTCGCGCGCCATCCAGCGCACGGCCGACGCCGCCCCGCCCCCGCCCAATACCTACGCTGCTTGGGTCGCCGCCTACGATTCGCTCACGCCCGAGATTGCCGACAAAATCCGCACGAAAGTCGCGGCCCTGGAAAAGCGCCCGATGATCTCCGTGATCATTCCCGTCTATCAGGACAAGCCCGAGCAAGAGACTTGGCTGGTTGAGGCGATCGAGTCTGTCCGCAATCAGATCTACGAGAACTGGGAGCTTTGCATCGCCGACGACGCGTCCAAGGCCCCGCACGTCCGCAAGGTCCTCGAGCGCTACCTGAAAAAGGATCCCAGGCGCATCAAGGTCGTCTACCGCGAGACCAACGGCCACATCTCCGCCAATTCCAACTCCGCGCTCGCGCTCGCGCACGGCGAGTTCATCGCGCTGCTCGATCACGACGATGTGATCCGCCCGCACGCGCTCGCCTGCGTCGCCCTCGAACTCGACGCGCACCCCCACGCCGACCTCATCTACAGCGACGAGGATAAGATCGACGAGAACGGCCATCGCTACGACCACTACTTCAAGCCCGATTGGAACCCGGACCTGTTCAACGTCCAAAACTACGTCAGCCACCTCGGCGTGTATCGCACGCTGCTCGTGCGCGAAGTGGGCGGCTTCCGGATCGGCTACGAAGGCTCGCAGGATTGGGATCTCGCGCACCGCGTGATCGAGCGCAGCGCGCCCGACCGCATCCGCCACATCCCGAAGATTCTCTACCACTGGCGCAGCGTGCCCGGCTCCACCGCGACCATCATC
>JANOCA010000160.1:0-11557 GCA_031411915.1 Opitutaceae bacterium | reverse complement strand
CCACCGGCCCGAGCTACATGGAAAAAGATCTGCTCGGCTACGTCATCCCCTACGTCGAAAGGGAATTCCGGGTGATCAAGGGCAAGCAGGCCCGCGCCATCATGGGCTACTCGATGGGCGGCGGCCACAGCACGACGATCGGCTTCAGGCACCCCGAGCTGTTTTCCGTGGTCGGCGGATTCAGCGGCTACAGCCGTCCGGCGGCCGAGCCACTCCTCGCCGACCCCGCGAAGACCAACCGCGACTACAAGCTCATCTTCATCGGCACCGGCACCGAGGACAACGCGCTCACGGGCGGTCGCGCGCTCCACGCTGCTTTCACCGAGAAAGGCGTCAAACACGTCTGGCGCGAAGATCCCGGCTACGGCCACGACTACCAAATCTGGCGCATCTATCTCCGCGATCTCGCCGTCAGGCTGTTTCGCGAATGATCCGTCCGCCACTCACGATGACCGCGCAGCGCGCTTTGGTCGCCTTGCTCCCTTGCGCGGCTCTCGCTGGCTTCGCGGCGGCTGCGGATGCAAGACCCGCATTGCCCGCGGCGCCCGATCGCGCGTGGATCAACCGGCTCTTCGACAGCTGGCGTGCGCCCACGCCGCCGCGTCTTCTCGTCGGCAACATCCACTACGTCGGCGCAGTGGGCGTGAGTTCGTTTCTGATCACGACGCCCGCGGGACACTTCCTGCTCGACACGGGTTTCGAAGACACGGTGCCGATCATCCAGCGCGGCGTCGAACAGCTCGGTTTTCGGCTGGCCGACATCAAGTTCATCCTGAGCAGCCACGCGCACATCGATCATGTCGGCGGCCATGCCCTCATGAAAAAACTCACCGGTGCGCGGGTGCTCGCGACCGCGGCCGACGCCCGCACGCTCGAATCCGGTGGCGCCGACGACTTCATCCCATGGCCGCAGGACACGATCCTCTACGCGCCGGTGAAAGTGGATCGCATCGTTGCCGACGGCGAACGGGTGACGCTCGGGGGCGTATCCCTCACGGCGCACCTCACGCCCGGGCACACCCGGGGCGCGACGACGTGGACGATGGAGGTCGAGGATGCCGGCGCGAAGCGGCCCGTCGCCTTTTTCAGCAGCGCGAGCATCAACGCCGGCACCCGCCTGCTCGAGAACCCGCGCTACCCAAAGTTCGTGGAGGCCTTCGAGTCCGCGTTCGCGAAGCTGCGCTCGCTGCCGTGCGATATCTTCTTCGCCCCGCACGGCGGACAATTCGCGATGAGCGAAAAATTCGCCCGGCTCGAGCGCGGTGAAAAAATCAGCCCGTTTGTCGATCCCGCGGGGTGGAAAAAACTGATTGCCGCCGCGGAGAAGTCCTTTCGCGATCAACTCGCGGTGGAGCGCGCAGCCCAATGAAGCGCGAGCCAAAGCCCGGGCATTCCGCCCCCGAACCCCTGCCCATGAGCGTCAGCCCCCGCCCACTTCCCGCCCGCTGCGCACCGTTGACGCTGGCCGTCGCCGCGATGCTCACCGGTTCCGTTGCCCTTGGCGCCGCGCTTCCGCCCATTGCCACGGCGTTCATCGAGAGACACTGCGCCAGTTGCCACAACGACACCGACAAGGAGAGCGGCCTGGACCTCACCAGCCTCGCCTACGATCCCGCGAACGCGGCGAACTTCGCGCTCTGGGTGAAGGCGCACGATCGCGTGCAGGCCGGCGAGATGCCGCCGGCGAAGAAACCACGGCCCGCCGCGGCGGAGCTCGAGGAGTTTGTGCGCCTGATGGCCGCGACGCTGACCGCTTCGGAGCAGCCTCTCCTCGCGCGCGACGGGCGCTCGGCGCAGCGCCGGCTCAACCGCTACGAATACGAAAACGCCGTCCGCGATCTCCTGCGCATCCCGTGGGCGCAGGTGAAGGACAAGCTCCCCTTCGACGGCGAGCAGCACGGCTTTAACAAGAGCGCCGAGGCGCTCGACGTGTCCTTCGTGCAGATCGAGCGCTACCTCGCCGCGGCGGACTACGCGATGCGCCAGGCCGTGGGCGCGGCATTCGAGCGGCCGGAGAAAACGACGCGCCGCATCTACGCGCGCGACGCGTTCGGGACGTTTTCCTACTGGCCGCGCGAAAACGGCACCCTGCCCGACCGGCTCGCGTTTCCCGTGCTGGATTCGCGCGCGCAGCCCGACGTGCGCGCGGGTCGCGCCCCCAACACCACGCCCGAGACCAAGGAGCACGAGGCCGTCGGCAAAGTTTCCAGCATCTTCAGCGACGCCGGCGGCTACAACTGGGGATTCAGCGCACCGGCCGCCGGTCGCTACCGCATCCGCGTCAAAGGCTACAGCGTGTGGGTGAGCGGCGGAGGCATCGGACGCTGGTTCTACGAGGGACAGGGCGCGGAGAAAGCGCCCGTTTACTGGCTGCCGGTGTGGCACCGGCCCAACCTCGACGAGGTCTGGCCGGGGCGCACCCGCGAGCCCATCGGCCTATACGCCCAGAGCGCCGGGCAGACCCGGCCGATCGGCGCGGTCGATTTCAGCGCGGAGCCATCGGTCGGCGAAATCGAGGCGGTGCTCGCGGCGGGCGAGGCCGTGCGCACCGACGGCATGCGGCTCTTCCGCACCCGCGTGAACGGCACCGACGAGCAATACGTCAACCCGCTCGCGACCCAGGAGGGCATGCCCGGCTACGCCGTGCAGTGGCTCGAGGTCGAGGGCCCGCTCGACGACGCGTCGACCGCGGCCGGTTACAAACTCCTGTTCGGCGATCTGCCGATCCGGCGCGTCGAGGCTGGCAAATCCGGCGGCGTGCCGCTCGAAGGCCTCGCCCTCGGCGCGGCGACGGGCGGACGCGGCGGACCCGGACCCGGCGGTCCGGGACGCGGTGGATTTCCCGGCCGCGGCGGACGCGGTGGCGCGACGCCCCCGCTGATGGCCGAGGTCGTTTCGGAAAAACCGCAGGACGATGCGGTGCGGCTGCTGCGGAGCTTCGTGCAGGCCGCGTTTCGCCGGCCGGCGCGCGACGACGAGATGCAGGGATTTCTTGAACTCTTCCAAAAGGAGTTTGCCCAGGGCTCGGGCTTCGCGCGCGCGATGCTCACGGCCTACACCGGTGTGCTGGCGTCGCCGGGCTATGTGTTCCTCGAGGAAAAGCCGGGCCGCCTGGACCCGATGGCGCTGGCCACGCGGCTCTCGCTCTTCCTGTGGAATTCCACGCCCGACGCAGCGTTGCGCGCGCTCGCCGAGAGCGGCGAACTGCGGAAGCCCGAGGTGCTCCGCGCCCAGACCGAGCGCCTGCTCAACGACCCCCGCGCCGACCGCTTCGTCGAGGCGTTCACCGACTACTGGCTCGACCTGCGCAAGGTGGACGACAACTCGCCCTCCTCGACCATCTACAACGACTACGAACTCGACGACCCGCTGAAGCTCGCTGCCATCGACGAGACGCGGTTGTTCTTCGCCGAGCTGGTCCGCGGCAATCTGCCCGCCCGCCACATCGTCGCTTCGGACTTTACCTTCCTGAACGAGCGCCTCGCGCACCACTACGGCATCCCCGGAGTGGAGGGCGCACGGATGCGCCGCGTCGCGCTCCCGCCCGGCAGCGATCGCGGCGGGCTGATGACGATGGCGAGCGTGCTGAAGGTCACGGCCAACGGCACGACGACGTCGCCCGTGTTGCGCGGCCACTGGATCACGGAGCGCATCCTTGGCATTGAGACGCCGCCCCCGCCGGCCAGCGTGAAGGCCGTCGAGCCCGACATCCGCGGCGCCGTCACCATCCGCCAGCAGCTCGCGAAGCACCGCGACGATCCGTCGTGCGCCTCGTGCCACCGCAAGATGGACCCCGCCGGCTTCGCGCTCGAGCACTACGATGTCATGGGCGGCTTCCGCGATCGCTACCGTGCCGTCGCCGAAAACGTGAAGCCCGTGCCGGGCTACGGCATGAACGGCCAGGCCTTTGCCTATCACCACGGTCTGCCGGTGGACGCCGCGGGCGAGCTGCCCGATGGCCGCGCGTATCGCGATGTGCGCGAGTTCAAGCAGCTCGTCGTGCGGGACGAGCAGCCCATCGCCCGCCACCTCGCCAGCCAGTTGCTCATCTTCGCGACCGGCTCACGCGTGAATTTCTCCGACCGCCCGGCGCTCGACCGCATCGTCGCGCGCACGGCCGCCGGCCATCACGGCGTCCGCGCCCTCATCCACGAGATCGTGCAAAGCGATCTGTTCCAGACGAAGTGAAATCGCCATATAAACTTCCGGTTCGCTGGCCCGAAGCCCCCACGGGGCGAAATTCGACAGCCCAGGGCAACGCCCTGGGAATCGGATGGGGAAATTTCTTAGCCCTGAAGGGGCGAGACCCGTCGGCTCTTTCGCCCCTTCAGGGCTTTTGTTCTTTGGCCAAGTGTTCCCGGGGCGTTGCCCCGGGCTTTCGACTTTTCGCCCCGTTGGGGCTCCCACTCAGTGGCTGCTCACCCCTCCCATGAAACCAAGTTTCCCCGCCGCTCCCTTCATCGCCACGCGCCGCGCGTTCTCGCGTCGGCGCTTTTTGCGCGGCACGGGCATCGCGCTGTCGCTGCCGTTTCTCGAGGCGATGCTGCCGCCGTTCGCGCGCGCGGCCTCCGCGTCGTCGCCGCTCGCGCCGGGCGCGAAGCCGCGCCGGATGTTCGGCATCTGCAACAATCTCGGCCTGCGCCCCGACCTGTTTTTTCCATCGGACACCGGCGCCAGCTATGCGCCGTCCCCCTACCTCTCGCTTCTGCAGGAGCACCGGAAGGACTTCACGGTGTTCAGCGGCGTGTCGCACCCGAACGTCGATGGCGGGCACCCGTCCGACATCAGCTTCCTCACCGCCGCGCCGCATCCGGCGAGCAGCTCGTTCCGCAACACGATCTCGCTGGACCAGTTCGTCGCCGAGCGCATCGGCACGCTCACGCGTTTCCCCTCGCTCACCCTCGCCGTCAACGGCGGCGGCCGTGCCCTTTCCTGGACGGGCACCGGCGTCGCCATCCCACCGGAGCAGCGCGCCGCGGATGTGTTCAACCAGCTTTTCCTCCAAGGCACACCCGAGCAGGTGCAGGCGCAGATCCGCCAGCTCGACCGCGGGCGCAGCATCCTCGACACCCTCGCCGCGCAGGCCAAGGCGCTCCAGCGCGATCTCGGCGCGCGCGACCGGAGCCGGCTCGACCAATACTTCACGAGCGTGCGCGACCTAGAGCACCGCCTGCAGGAGTCGCGCGGCTGGGAGAGCAAGCCGAAGCCCGTCGTCACCGTCGCCGCGCCCATCGATCCGGCCAACCCGGCGCAATACATGGACAAGGTCCGCGTGATGTATGACCTCGTGCGCCTCGCCTTCGAGACCGACTCGACGCGCGCCGTCACGCTCATGCTCAACAGCGTCGGCACGCCCGCCGTCACGATCGCCGGCGAGACGATCACCGACAGCTACCACAACCTCTCGCACCACGGCAAAGCCGACGAAAAGCTCACGCAGCTCCGCACGCTCGACGAGTGGCACATGAAGCTCCTCGCGCGCCTCTTCAAGGACTTGAAGTCCGTCCGCGAAGGCGAGGACACGCTGCTCGACCGCACCATGATTCTCTACGGCTCCAACCTCGGCGACGCCAACGCCCACTCGACGACGAACATGCCGACGCTCTTCGCCGGCGGCGGCTTCCGCCACGGCCAGCACCTCGCGCTCGGCAAGGATCAGGATTATCCGCTCCCCAATCTCTTCGTCTCGATGCTCCAGCGCCTGGGGCTCGAGGAGACGAAGTTCGCCTCGTCCACCGGCACGATGCGCGGGCTGGAGCTGGCTTAGGTGCAAGTGGTCACTCCCATGTTCCATCGCGTCACCTACGGGCTCTTTCTCGCCGTCACCAGCGCGCTTGCTGCCGCCGATCGGAAGGAAATCGTCATCGACTTCGAGCGCGCCGAAATCGGCAAGCCCGTGCCGAAGTGGTCCGACCAAGGCGTGGTCTTCACGCTCGCGAGCGCGCCCGCGAACAGCAAGGCCGCCGGCCGCGTGATGTTCTTCCCCTACCTCTCCACCGACCGGAAGGGCATCCTCAACGCCATGGCCAGCGAGCAAGCGATCCCGGTGCAGGCGAAATTTCCAAACGGCGCGACGTCCGTGACGCTCGTGCTCTGGGGCTCGACCGGAAGCGCGGCAAAGCTCCAGGCCTTCGACGCGGACGACAAGCTCGTGGACGAGGCGTCCGTCGCCGTCGTGCCCGCCTGCAAGACTCCAGCCGATCCCGTGCCGCAGTTCGAGCTGACGGTGAAGGCGCCCGCGATTGCCTACATCCGCTTCAGCGGACCGCGCAACGGCGAGTTTCTGGCGGCGGACGAGCTGCGGTTCGCGCCCTCCGCAGGGAGATAGGACGGGGTTTTCTTCGCGTCCCGGACCGTTGCATAGACGGCCTTGCGCTCGGGCCGACCAAAGGAGAAGTGCGCCTCGCACGCGTCCTTCCTCGCCGCCGATGGCGCGCGCCATGAACGCCAGATGCAAGGACGTCGCGATGAGCACCGCGCTCGTCTGCCCGGGTCACGCCAAAAAAATTATCGGACCACATTGCGCAACGCGAACCCGGCCGGGCTCGCTTTTTTTGCGAAGGATTTCCGCCCGGCGCGCGTATTTCTCTGTAGCAACCACCGCTCATGATAAAATCCATCCTTCAAATCCTCGCCGTAGTCCTCGCCACGTCCCTCGCTTCTTTGGCATCGGCTCAGCCGTCGCGAACCAACACTTCCGAAAAAGCCGCTGAGCCGGGAGAATTCCTACTCGCTTGGAGCTTGAGCGACCTGGCGGAACTTGAGTTCGCAGCCAAGCGACTCGAACTGGCAGAGGCACGTTTCAATCGGGGAGAGCTTCAAAAAGATGAGCTTGAGCATATGCGCATCATTATGGGTAGAACGGTTAAGAACGCACACGCCCTCCTCACTATCCGATCCGGTGGAGGCCCGCTCAGCGCATTTCTCGCCGCCGCCTCAAAGGACAGCGAACGCACGATCAATCTCATCAACGCTGGCGACGCGGCCGATCTCGAGACGCAGCTCCCGCCGTTTGTCCTGCGAAACGTGACTTGGGGCACCGTGCTCAATGTCTTGGGCAATTTCCTCCAACCCCGCGGGCTCGATCTGCGTTTCGTCGGAGGAGACCATCCCGACCTGAATCTCGCAAAATCGGTCGTCTGCGTTTTGCGACGCATCGATCAGCCACAAAGCGTCAAAGCCTCATCTCAACCCGAATTCGAATCTCTTCAGATCAGCGACTGCATTACCGACAAGCAGACCTTCGAAATTATCGCGAACGCCATCGTCACCGCCTGGGAATTCGATCCGCGGCACATTCCAAAATCGCTAAGACTGAAATTCCATCCGGCATCGGGGATCCTTCTCGTCTCCGGTCCCGCGCCAGCCACCGCCATAGCTCGGCAGATAGTTGCGGAGCTACGCAAAAATCCTGTTCAGCGCTGACGACTTCGTCATCGTCGTGGCCACATGCATGCAGCCGCGAGCCCGTTGAACGCCGCCACCTGCCCCGCGCGCATGGAGCCCGCCGCCGCGCCTTCAGCCCTGCGTGAATTCACGACCAGCCTCGCGCGCGGCGATGATGCGGCGTGGGCACAGTTTCATCGTGATTACGGTCCCGGCATTTTTCGGCAACTGCTCGCCGAAACACGCGGTGATCATGACCTCGCCAGCGAGGCCTTGCAGCAGACGTATCTTCGCGTTGCGCGCCACGCGCGCGCCTGTGATTCCGCGCCGATGTTCGCCGGCTGGCTCCGGGTCGTGGCGCGCTCAGCGCTCAATGATTGTCGCCGGCGCCGGCGCACATTTTGGGATCTGTTGCGCAATCGGGACGCCGCCTCCGAGGACACTGCGGATGCGGCCGGCTCGGCCCACGAGGCCGCACTCGCCTCCGCGCTCGACTCGGCCCTCGCGCAGCTCGACCCCTCCGACCGCGCGCTGCTGGAGGGGAAGTATTTTTCCGGCCTCGATGTGCGCACACTCGCCGCACGACTCGCCCTCAGTCCCAAGGCCGTCGAGTCGCGGCTCACGCGAGCCCGCTCTGAGTTGCGCCGTCTCCTGATCGCCACCCTCAAACGCCATGACTGAGAACCCCGATCCACGCGCGCGTCTTGTCGCCGAGACCTTCAACGACGACTGGAACACCGGTCCCGGCAGCACCTTCGCCCGACACGCCGCGGCGCATGCCCGTCGCCGCCGCGCGATGCGTCGCGCGCTGGCCGCCGGCGGCGCGCTCAGTGTCGCGTTCGCGGTAGTTGTCTTTTCCGCTCGTTTCCGCGTTCCGCCGAACCGTCCTGACGTCTCCAACGACCTGCCCCTCGCGAGCGTTTCACCCGCCTTCGAAATCATCTCGGACGATGAACTGATGATTGCGTTGCGAAACCGCCCGCTGCTGGTGCTACCGCAGGAGACCGGCGCCCGGAAATTTGTGCTGCTCGACCGTTGATCGCGGGCGCACATTCCGCTCGCGCCCAAAACAATTTCTTGCACTTCATCCACGCGCCGGTAACCGCTCGCGGACTCATGAAGTCACTTGTCATCGCCGAGAAGCCGTCCGTCGCGGCTGATCTCGCCAAAGCACTCGGCAAAGTTCCCAAGTCCGGCGACCACTACGAGAACGACGAATACGTCATCTCCTACGCGCTCGGCCACTTGGTGGAACTCGAGATGCCCGAGGACATCGACAAGAAAAAATACGGCTTCTGGCGCCTCGAGACGCTCCCGATCATCCCGGAGAAATTCGGCCTCAAGCCCATCGAGCAATCCAAGGAGCGCTTCGGCGCGCTGAAAAAACTCCTCGCCCGCAAGGATGTCGGTCAGGTCGTCAACGCGTGCGACGCCGGGCGCGAGGGCGAGCTGATTTTCGCCTACCTCTACCAACTCACGAAATCGAAGCTCCCCGTGAAGCGCGCGTGGATGCAGACGATGACCACCGGCGGCATCCAGGAAGCGTTCAAGAACCTCCGCGACGGCGCCAAGCTCCGTGGCCTCGAAGATGCCGCGCGCTGCCGCAGCGAGAGCGACTGGCTCATCGGCATCAACGGCACGCGCGCGCTCACCAAGCGCATGTTCGGATCGCGCGCGGGCAATGTCGCCTCCGTCGGCCGCGTGCAGACCCCCACCCTCGCGATGATCTATGCGCGCGAGCTGGAGATCCGGAACTTCAAGCCGCGCGACTATTGGCGAGTGACGGCGACCTTCGAGGTGGCCAAGGGCAGCTACGAGGGCGTCTACCAGCGCGCGAATTTCAAGAAGAACGCCGACGACGAGCACGACCGCATCGATCGCATCTGGGAAAAGGCCATGGCCGAGGCCGTGCTCGCCGCCTGCCAAGGCCAGCCGCTCGCGAAGGTCACCGAGGAGAAGAAAGGCAGCACGCAGGCCGCGCCGCGCCTCTACGACCTCACGACGCTCCAGCGCGAGGCCAACAACCGCTTCGGCCTGCCCGCCCGCCGCACGCTCCAGATCGCGCAGGCGCTCTACGAGCGCCACAAGATGATCACCTACCCCCGCACCGATTCGCGCGCGCTGCCGGAGGACTACGTCCCCACCGTGCGCGAGACGATGGGCAACCTCGGCGGCGATCTCGGCAAGCACGGGGCGAAGGCGCTCGAGAGCGGCTGGGTGAAGCCCAACAAGCGCATCTTCAACAACGAGCAGATCTCCGATCACTTCGCGATCATCCCGACCGCCTCCGAGGCCAAGAACCTCGATGAGATGGAGGCCAAGCTCTATGACATGATCGCACGGCGCTTCGTCGCGGCGTTTTATCCGGCGGCGGAGTTCGATGTCACCACGCGCACCTCGACCGTCGCGCCCGGCCACGACTTCAAGACCGAGGGCAAGGTCCTCACCTTCCCCGGCTGGCTCGCCGTCTACGGCAAGAACACCGTCGACGACGACTCGGCCGACTCCAAGGCGTTGCCCGCGCTCACTGCGGAAGACGGATCGCCCGCCAAGGCGAAGACGGTCGATCCGAAACTGCACGCCGAGTCCACGCGCCCGCCGCCGCGCTACACGGAGGCCACGCTGCTCTCCGCCATGGAAGGCGCGGGCAAGCTCGTCGACGACGAGGAACTCGCCGAAGCCATGAAGGAGCGCGGCCTCGGCACGCCCGCGACGCGCGCCGACACCATCGACGGCCTCATCAACCAGAAGTATGTCGATCGGCCGCAACGCGAACTCGTCCCGACCGCGAAGGCCGAGCAGTTGATCCAGTTCCTTGGCGCCGTGAAGGCCGAGGAGCTGACGCAGCCCGCCATGACCGGCGAGTGGGAGTTCAAGCTCCGCCAGATGGAGCACAACAAATTCTCCCGCGAGAAATTCATGGCCGAGATCGAGGCCACCACGCGCGGCATAATCGAGCGCGTGAAAGGCTTTGAGGAGGACGACTCAGTCGCGCGCGTGACCGACATCCCCTCGCCCACCGACGGCAAGCCGCTGCGCGAGACGCTCCGCGGCTACAAATCGCAGGACGGCGAGTTCATGATCTACAAGGTCATCGGCGGGCGGCGCATGGAGGAGGAGGAAGTCCGCACGCTCGTCACCGCCGGCCAGATCGGGCCGCTGGACGGATTTATCTCCGCGAAGACCCGCGCGCGCTTCTCCGCGCTGCTGAAGCTCGTCAAGGACGAGGAAAAGGGAAAGTGGGTCGCCCAGTATGATTTCGGCGACAAGGTCGATCTCGGCACCGTCGAGCCCTACTGGACCGATCCTGCGACGGGCGCGGGCCTGTGCGAAGTCGGCTCGAGCCACGTGCTCCGCGAGCGCGAGGGCGAAGGCTGGAAACAGACCTTCCGCATCGGCCGCCTCATGTGCCAGAAGCCGATCACGCGCGAGATGGCCATCGCGCTCGTGAGCGAGGGCAAGACCGGCGTGATCGAGGGCTTCATCTCGAAGAAAGGCCGGCCGTTCAACGCCATCCTCAAGCGCGAGGGCCCGAAGTTCTCGTGGGAGTTTCCGCCGCGCGCGCCAAAGCTCGACAAGGACGGCAAGCCGATCGCGCGCAAGACCAAGGCTCCGCCCGATCTTTCGAAGGCAGCCGTCGTCGGCACGAGCAAGCAACACAAAGGCGCCGAGGTGCTGGAGACGCCCGAGGCCTTCTACGTGCGTAAGCCCGATCAGGACAACCGGATCGTGATGACGCTGAAGCGCCAGCTCTGCGGCCTCGATCTGCCGAAGGAGGAAATCCTGCGGATGTTCGAGGAGGGCCGCACGAATCTCATCCAGGGCTTCATGTCGAAGCGCGGCATGCCCTTTGGCGCCTACCTCGTGCTCTCCAAGACGGGCGCTAAGGCGGAGTTCGAGTTCCCGCCGCGATGACGAAGGGAGGGCGGGCCTGTGACCCGCCCTCGTTTCGAACACTCAGCGTGCAAAAGGGCGGGTCATAGACCGCCCTGCCTCGACGGGAACTTTGCCGCGACGCCGCCGTCTCGCTTCCCGTGAACTCCCCGAAGACCTGGCTCATCGCCCTGCTCACGCTCACGACGCTGGGCGGGTTAGTCGTCGCCTGGCGCCAGCAGGGTGAAATCGCCGCGCTGCGCGCCGCCGCGATGCCCCGGGACGAACGCGCGGATTT
>JANOCA010000159.1:0-6096 GCA_031411915.1 Opitutaceae bacterium | reverse complement strand
CGGCTACGGAAAAATCAAGGAGCCGGTGCTCCGGCTCACTGCCGTCTTCCGCGCGCTGAGATTTTCCGCCGCCAACGGGCAGTTCATGGACAGCTTCTATAACAATCCCAGCGGCTACGGCCCCAACAGTCGTTTGAATTTCGGCGGCATCGGCAGCCAGACCCCGCTGGGCTCGCTCACGGTGTTCAACTTTTTCTCGCCGACCTATTCGCCGCCCGGCGCGATGTCGGCCGCCGGGCTCGTGTCGCCCGAGCTCGAAATCGTGGACTCCGTTTATGCCATCGACGCGCCGAACGTCCTCTCAGGCTACCTCGTGCGCGATGTGAGCACGCTCCCGCTGCCACCGTCGGGCGTTTCGCCCTACTTGGTGCCCGACTACTCCGCGCTGCTGGTCAACGCACGCGATCCCGCCGCGCTCGTCGATCAACTCAACCTGCTCTTTTGCGCGAACCAGATGACCGCCGCCACGCGCGCGACCATCGTCAGCACGCTGCAATCACTCTCCGCCGCCGAGACCGATCTGCTGCGCGTGCAGATTGCGACGCAGCTCGTCATCCTCAGTCCCGACGGCGCCACCCAGCGCTGACCACGCCGATGTCTTCCACGTCTTCCCATTCTTCCGCGTCTTCGCAATCTTCCGTCTCCCGCCGCCAATTTGTTCGCCAAGCGTGCTGCGCCGCAGTGGGCACCACCGGCCTGCTCTCCGCGCTCGGTCAGCTCCGCGTGCTCGGTGCCGTCGCCGCCGATGGTCTCAACCGGCAACGTGCCGCCGCGCTGCCCGCCGATTTCAAGGCTTTGGTCTGCCTCTTCCTGCAAGGTGGGAACGATGCGACCAACCTCATCGTCCCCTCCGACGCGTCCGGCTACGCCGCCTATACCGCGGCTCGCAGCGAACTCGCCGTCGCACAATCCGGCCTGCTGCCCATCTCGCCGAAAAAATATTCCGACGGACGCAGCTACGCGCTGCACTCCTCGGTGCCCGGCATGCAGAGCCTTTTTGGCGAGGGCCGACTCGCCGTGCTTGCCAATGTCGGCACGCTCCTGCGCCCGCTCACGCTCGCCGATTACCGCGCCGGCCGCAACACGCCGTCGCAGCTCTTCTCGCACTCCGACCAGATTTTCCAGTGGCAGAGCAGCATCGCCGACAAACCGTTCGATACCGGCTGGGGCGGACGCCTGGCCGATCTGCTCGATGCGCAGAACACGAACAACCAGATTTCGATGTCGATCACGCTGAACGGCATCAACTCGTTCCAACGCGGCGACACCGTGACGCAATTCGCGATCGGCTCCGGCGGCGCCAGCGGCCTCAATCTCGGCACGGCCTCGGGCCCCGCGAACACCGCCCGGCGCAACGCGCTGAACACGATGTATGCGGCCGCGCATCCCAACGCACACGCCGCGGCGTTTGGCAACGCGACGAAGAAGGCGCTCGACGACAGCGCGCTGATCACGACGGTCCTGAACTCGGCTGCCAATCTCACCACCGTGTTTCCCAACACGCAGACCGCCGCGCGGCTCAGGATGGTCGCGCGCCTCATTTCGGTCGCGCCCACGCTCGGACTGAAGCGCCAGGTTTTCTTCGTGCAGCTCGGCGGCTTCGATCTGCACGGCGGCCAGGTCGCCGGTCACGGGCCGCTGCTGGCCGAGTTGAGTGGAGGACTGCGCGCCTTCTACGACGCGACCGTGGAGCTCGGCGTGGCGAATCAAGTCACGACGTTCACCGCCTCCGACTTCGGCCGCACCTATGTGCCCAACGCCGGCGGCACCGACCACGGCTGGGGCAACCACCAGTTCGTCATGGGTGGTGCCGTGCAGGGCGGCGACATCTACGGCCAGATGATGAGCCTCGCGGTCAACGGCCCTGACGACACCGGCCGCGGTCGCTGGATTCCCAGCACCAGCGTGGATGAATATAATGCGACGCTCGCGACGTGGTTCTGCGTGAGCGCGGCGAATCTCCCCGTCGTCCTTCCCAACATCGGCCGCTTTGCGAAGCCGAACCTGGGGTTTGTCTGAGTCGTCGTGGCTGAGGCGTCCCGCCTCAGTCCGAGATCGAGACCCTTCACACTCCGAAACTCCAAAAACAAAACCAGACAAGCCACGAGGCGAGACGCCTTGTCCACGACTCACCATGTCCGTCTTCACCCCGCCGGACCCGGATTACAAATTCTTCGATCCGCGCGGTGAGATCGATCACGTCACCGGGAACCTCCCGCACTGGCGGCAGCAGGGCGTAGTGTATTTCTCTACGTTCCGCACCGCCGACGCACTGCCCGCTCCGCTTCTGCGCCGATGGCAGGCCGAGAAGGACTCATGGCGCCAGCTTCACCCCGAACCGTGGGACGATGCGACGCGCGCCGAGTTCATCGAGCGGTTTCCCCGCCGCCTGCAGGAATGGCTCGACGCTGGCCACGGCGAATGCCTGCTCGCGGAACCCGAGCCGCACGCGATCGTCGGGCGCGCCCTGCGGCATTTCGACGGCGAGCGCTACACGCTCGACGAGGCGTTCGTCGCGCCGAACCACGTGCATGCCGTGCTTACGCCCGCTGCCGGGCATGAGTTGAGTGCGATTCTGCATTCGTGGAAATCTTTCACGGCGCACGAAATCAACCGCGCGCTCGGCCGCACCGGCGATCTGTGGCAGCAGGAAAGCTACGATCACATCGTCCGCAGCCCCGAGGCGCTCCAACGGATCTGAAATTACATCAGAAACCACGCGAAGCCGAAGAGTCGTGGCTGAGGCGTCCCGCCTCAGTGGCTTGTCGGGAATGCAGCCCTGGAAATCAACCAAACCACGAGGCGAGACGCCTCGTCCACGACTGGCGTCTGCGCTGAATCCTTGGCGCGGATGGCGGATTCTGCTCGGCTCCTCCGCATGAAGCCCCTCGCGCTGCTGCTCGCCTTCGCCGCCAGCTCGCTCTTCGCCGCCGAACCTTTCGTGAAAGCCCCGCGCGCCACGCGCGAGCCCTTCGCGATCGCGACGTTTCACAGTCTCGGAATTTACTGGTCGCCGGCTGACGGCGCCGCGGAAAAGCCAGCGCTCCTGCGTTTCCGCCCGCAGGGAGCGGCGGAGTCGGCTTGGCGCGACGGCTACCCGATGCGTTTCCACCCGATCGCCGGCACCGACGAGGACCTCGCCGACTATCGCGGCAGCCTCGTCCATCTCACGCCGGGCACCACCTACGAGATCGAGCTGTCACTCGTCGGCACGGCGACGAAGGCGCGGCTCACCGCCGCGACATGGAGCGAGCAGTTTCCCGTCGGCGAGACCGTGCGCGTCGCCAGCGGCGACCAGCCGCTCGCGATCACGCAGTCGGGCCGGCCCGGCGCGTATCGCGTCTACGATGGCCGCGGCGCGACGATCGACGTGCGCCACCAGCACGACGCGTGCATCACGATCAACGCCTCGCACGTGATCGTGCGCGGCTTCACGCTGCGGGGCGCCGGCGACGCCGCGCGCAAGACCGCCAGCTACGCCCACGCGATCAACATCCTCGGCGGCGAGGATATCATCATCGAGGATTGCGACGTCTCCGACTGGGGCCGGCTCAATCCCGAGACGGGCTTTGCCTTCAACATGGAGTCCGCGATCGGCTCGCGTAGCCCGACGCTGCGCCGGCTCGTCGTGCAGCGCTGCAAGCTGCACCACCCGGCGTTCGACGGCAGCAATTGGACCGAGCCGCGCTACCCGACGCACTCCGCCGGCACTCAGGCGATCAGTTTGTTCAACACCGCGGGCAACCACGTCATCCGCTACAACGAGTGCTGGACCGACCCCGAGCACATGTTCAACGACATCATCGGCGGCGGGAGCAACGGCAGTTTCAAGGGCGCGCCCGGCCCCGACTCCGATGTCTACGGCAACTTCGTCAGCTACTGCTGGGACGACGGCTTCGAGATCGAGGGTGGCAACCGCAACACCCGCGTCTGGGGCAACTACATCGAGCAAACCCTCATGGGCATCGGCAACGCCGCCACCTCGATCGGCCCGCTCTATGTCTGGCGCAACATCTCCGTCCGCAGCCAGCAGAGCCCGGGCGCCGGCGGCGGCAATTTCATGAAGATGGGCTTCGCCGGCGGCGAGCAGTGGATGACCGGCACGCAATACATCTTTCACAACACCGTCTTCCGTGGCGACGGCTGGCTGCCGACCGGCGGCCTCGGCGGCACGCGCATCGTCAAGCACGTGACCTCGCGCAACAACATCCTCCACGTGCGCGAGCCGCGAAACTCCAGCCTCAGCAACCATCGCGCGAACACCGACAACAGCCACGACTACGATCTCTTCAACGGCCAGTGCCCGCCGGGCCTCGAGCCCCACGGCGTGCGCGGCGAGCCGGTCTACGCCGCGGGTGCGGGCTTCGATCGCGCGACGCTCACCGGGCGGTTCGAACTCGCGGCGGACAGCCCCGGCGTCGCTGCGGGCGAGTGGCTGCCGAATTTCAGCGAAGGCCCGCCCGGCTCACGCCCCGCCATCGGCGCGCATCCGCGCGGCGCGGCGCCGATGCGTTTCGGCGTGGGCGCGCGCGAATGATGGCGCGCCTCGCCGCCACCGTCCCATTTTCCACCCCATGAAAAATCCCCGCTCCCTCCTCCTCGCATCCGCGTGCGCGCTGCTCGCCGCATCGGCCCCGGCCGCCGATCCCGGCGCCTTCCGCGATCTTTTCAACGGCAAGGACCTCGCTGGCTGGGTCGACGTGAACACGTCCCCCGACACCTGGCTCGTGCGCGACGGCCTGCTCGTGTGCCGCGGCAAGCCCATCGGCGTGATGCGCTCCGACCGCCAATACGAGAACTTCATCCTTCACATCGAGTGGCGCCACATGGAGCCGGGCGGCAACTCCGGCGTGTTCCTTTGGAGCGATGCCACGCCGCAGGAGCGCTCGCGCCTGCCGAAGGGCCTCGAGGTGCAGATGCTGGAAGTCGAATGGCCGCTGCTCAATCGCGAGAAGGACGGTTCGCCGCGCTCGCTCGGCTATGTGCATGGCGAACTCTTCGGCGCCGGCGGACTGGAGGCCGTGCCCGACAACCCACGCGGCCGGCGCAGCATGTCGTTTGAAAACCGCTGCCTGCCGCGCGGGCAGTGGAACACCTACGTCGTCGTCGCCGTCGACGGCGTCGTGAAGCTCTCCGTCAACGGCAAGTTCGTGAACGGCCTGAGCCAAGCCTCCGTGCGCAAGGGCTACCTCTGCCTCGAATCCGAGGGCGCCGAGATCCATTTCCGCAGCATCAAGATCCTCGAGCTACCCGGCGGCCGGGCGACGGGCGATCAGGTCGCGCCCGTGCTGAAATAGGATCGTGGGCGGCTGGAGAGAGCCGTGGCTGAGGCGTCTCGCCTCAGTGCCTTTTCGGAGATGGCGCCCCGAAGATAAGCCAATTCACGAGGCGAGACGCTTCGTCTACGACTGCCCGCTGCTCCACGCCCAACTACCTTCGATCCACCGCCTCGACCACCAGCCGCAGGTTTTGGTTGAACTCGCCGTCGGCGCGGCCGGGCTCGAATTTTCCCGGTGACTTCGCGCCGCGCACGGCGACGACCATGCGCAGGCCGGGAAACACGGTGAGCGTGTCGCGATTCCAGAGGCCGTTGGCTTGGTAAACATCCGGCGGTGCCGCGGGCCACACGCGTTCGCCCGAGGCGATGCGCGTGTTAAACCAGAAGTTCAGCCCATACCCGCCCGGGCCGTGCGGGGTTTGGTTGGTGCCGCCGCCGTAGCTGCCGATTGCGAGGTAGTCGTCGGGCTTCGCGCCCGCGGTGATCGCGCACGGCAGATCGGCGGGCACCTGCGGGCGCACCTCGGCGCTGAAGAGTTTTTCGCTGATGAGTTCCTCGCCGCGCCAGCGGCCGCGATTGAGCCACAGCCAGCCGAGGCGCGCGAAATCCCGCGGGCTCGCCACGATGCCGAGGCCGTTGCGGTGGCCGAAAATCGCGCCGTCCTGAAACTGCAGTGTGCTGAACCGCGCCGCGAACGCCTCCGCCAGCGTTTGCCCGAACACTTTTTCCAGCGACCGCGCGTAGAGCTGGATCGCAAAGTCGTTGTAGCCCCACGCGGCGCCGGGTGCGTCGGCGGTGGCGTAGCCGCTCGTCATGTT
>JANOCA010000158.1:0-10990 GCA_031411915.1 Opitutaceae bacterium | reverse complement strand
CGCGTGCTGGCGACGAAAACGGTGGCGGAGTTCACGAAGGTGCACAGGCCGGACGCGCCGAATTTCAAGGCCAAGGGCAACGCGGCGGCGTGGGGCCTCGGCATCAGCCGGCAGCGCGCCGTGGGCGGCGTGCATTGCTCGGACCGGACCTTCGGCCACGGCGGCTCGCTGTCGTCGCTGGCGTTCTGCGATCCGGAAAAGCGTGTCGTCGCCGCCTTCGTCTGCAACGGCCGGCCCAAGCAGGCCGATCACGCCGCGCGCGTGCGCGAGATCACCGCCGCGATCTACGAGGACCTCGGGCTGGCGGGACAGCGAGGGTAGCGGCGGGCCTCCGTGCCCGCCGGTCCAAGGAGTTCGAAAACCCAACCTCGGCGGGCAGGGACGCCCGCCGCCACGAAATCCACATTCTCAATACCCCATCGCGGCGCCGTCTTTCCGGCTTTCGCTCGCGCCCCAGTAGACTTTGTTCACCGGATCCCAGCGGATGGCTTGGTAGCCCCCAAAGCCGTGGTCGATCGTGACGGGGCGCACGCGGTGGCCGCGCGCGGCGAGGGCGCGCACGCTGGCGGCGGGCACGCCGCTCTCGACGGAAACCTGGCCGCCATCCGTCATCCGCGGGAAATCGTAGTTCGAGGAGCCGTCGTGGCGCCAGCGCGCGGCGTCGCCGGCCTCCTGCACGTTCATCCCAAAGTCGATCAGGTTCACGAGCACCTGCACGTGCGCCTGCGGCTGGATTGAGCCGCCCATCACCCCGAACGCCAGCCACGGCTGCCTGTCCTTCAGCACGAAGCCCGGGATGATCGTGTGGAAGGGGCGCTTGCCGGGCGCGTAGGCGTTGGCGTGCGCGGCATCGTGCGTGACGAACATGACGTTGCGATCCTGGAAACAGAAGCCGAGGCCGGGCACGGCGATGAACGAGCCGAGGTTCATGTAGTTGCTCTGGATGAGGGAGACCATGTTGCCTTCGGCGTCGGCGGTGGAGAGGTAGACGGTGTCGCCGGCGCTGAGCGCGGGGTTGCCGGCGTCGACGGTCGCGGCGGCGCGCGCGGGATCGATCAGCTTCCGGCGCGCGGCGGCGTAGTCCTTGGCGAGCAGACCGGCGAGCGGGATCTTGGCGAACGCGGGGTCGGCGTAGAATTTCGCGCGGTCCTCGAAGGCGAGCTTCTTGGCCTCGATCATGAGGTGCAGCGTGTCGGGCGAATTGGCGCCGAGCTTCGCGAGGTCATAGCCCTCGAGGACGTTCAGCATCTGGAGCGCGGCGATGCCCTGGGTGTTGGGCGGCAGCTCGAACACATCGTAGCCGCGGTAATTCACCGAGACCGGATCAATCCACGTGGAGGTGTGCTTTTCGAAATCGACCTTGCGCAGCCAGCCGCCGTGGGCGCGCATGAAGGCGTCGGTCTTTTCCGCGACCTCGCCGCGGTAGAAGGCGGCGCGGCCGCCCTCGGCGAGCAGGCGCAGCGTGCGGGCGAGGCCGGGGTTTCTGAAAATCTCGCCCTCGCGCGGCGCGCGGCCGCCGGGCCCAAACACCTCGCGAAACGCGCCGGGCAGCTCGACCGCGCGCGACGCCTCGATCTCGCCGGCCCACAGCTCGGCGATCGATTGCGTGACGGGAAAGCCCGCCTCCGCGTAGCGGATCGCAGGCGCGAGCACGTCGCGCATCGGCAGGCGGCCGAACTTCCCGTGCAGCTCGAACCAGCCGTCGACGCAGCCGGGCGTCGAGATCGAGAGCAGGCCGCGGATCGGGATTGTGGTGCGGTTGAGCTTGGCGAGCTCGGCCTGCAGCTGCGCGGCGGAGAGGCCGAGCGGCGAGCGGCCGGAGGCGTTGAGGCCGTGGAGTTTTTTCGTCTTCGCGTCCCACACGATCGCGAAGAGATCACCGCCGATGCCGCAGCCGGTGGGCTCCATGAGGCCGAGCGCGGCGTTGGCGGCGATGGCGGCGTCGACGGCGGAGCCGCCGGCCTTGAGCACATCGAGGCCGATCTGCGAGGCGAGCGGGTGGCTGGTGGCGACCATGCCGCGCTGCGCGAGCACGGGGGAGCGCGTGGCGAAGGGTCGGCCGGCGACGCGATCAGGCTGGGCGGAGGCGGCGACGGCCAGTAGCAGCGGAAGCAGGCCGGCGAGCGCGGGCCGAGAGAGCGGGGCGAGGCACATGGGCGGCGAGTGTGCGCGGGGCGTCGGCCGGGACAAGCCGCGAGCTGAGTCCGCCACGACGCTTGAGGGGAAGTGTGCGGGGGCTCGCGTTCCGGGAAAAATTACTCATCGTCCTCGGCGTCGGCGGCGTAACCCCTGCGCCCGTCGGCGGACAGTCGCTTTCCCCCACCCCCAAAAAGAATTCGGAGGCAACATGACGACGACCGTGCCAATCGTGGCGTTTGTGCTGACCGCGCTGCTCGCCGGCGCGCTGGGCTTTGTGGCGATGGAGCTCGTGATGTGGATCATCGCCAAGGTCGCGCGCTCGAAGGGCGACATGATCCTGGCGCTGGGCAGCCTCTTGACCAAGCGCCGCGAGCACGCGCACCGCGTCGGCCTGATCGTGCACGGCGCGGCGGCGCTGGGCTTCGGGATGCTCTATTCGCTGCTGATGGTGACGCTCGGCCTCACCGGGATGCCGATCAGCATGATGCTCGGGCTGGGCGTGGGCGTGCTGCACGGGCTGTTGTTCAGCCTCGCGCTGGTGTGGGTGGTCGCGGACCACCACCCGCTGGCGGAGTTCAAGGAGGCGGACTTGCTCGTCGGGCTCTGTCATCTCGCGGGGCACGCGGCGTTCGGGGCGGTCGCGGGCGTGGTGGTGGGGATTTCGCCGATTTGAGCGGCGTGGTGAATTGATTGCGGGGTTGCCAGGTGATGCTGCCAAGTCACGCTGCGGGCAACATGGTCGCCACTGCCAAAAAATTTTCCGCCCGCGCGGAAGCCGCGTCCGAGGAGCGGGCGCTGCAAAAGCTGAACCGCCTCTTCGCCAAGGCGGCGCCGATTGCGGCGCGCAAAAGAAAGAAAGCGTTGAAGCGCCTGCGCGATGACATCGCCGCAAGAATCAGCCGCGCCGGGTGAGCGACCGCGCCTGCTGGTGGTCGCGGGCCCCAACGGGTCGGGCAAGACCTCGGTGACGGAGCAGGGACTGCGGCATGCGTGGTTTCATGGCTGCCTCTACATCAATCCCGACAACCTCGCGCGTGATCGCTTCGGCGACTGGAACTCGCCGGATGCGGTGCTGAAGGCGGCGCGGCTGGCTGATACGATGCGCGAGGAGGCTTTGGTGGCGGGCAGCAGCGTCGCTTTCGAGACCGTGCTCTCCACTGAAGGGAAGCTGGACTACCTGCGCCGGGTGAAACGGGCCGGCTACTTCATCCGGTTCTTTTTTGTCGGCACGGAATCGCCGTTCATCAACGCGGGGCGAATCGCGCAGCGGGTTGCCGAGGGTGGCCACGAAGTTCCGATCGGGAAAATCACAAGCCGCTACGAGCGATCAATGGCGAACAGCATCGAGGCCGCGCGCATCGCCGATCGCGCATATTTCTACGACAACACGCCCGAGGATGAACCTGCGCGGCTCATCTTTCGCTGCACGGACGGCAAGGTGGAGAAGCGTTACGGCCCGATGCCCAATTGGGCCAAGCCGATTTGGCGGGCGCTGGCGGGAAAATAGGTTTCGCGAGACCCTATCACCGCTCAAAGTGACGCCGGAATTCGCGATACATCCAATCGTGCTTCCGACCCGCTTCTGCCGCCAGAGGCAGAGAGTAGGATGTCAGCATCATGCTCATCAGGCCGCGTTTCACACCAAACTCGTAGCGTCCTTTTCGGAAGGCACCTTGTTCGACGTGCCAACGCGCATTGGCGCACGTTGAAACGACTACGTAGCCAAAATACGCACCCATGCTCAGCTCAAATTCCTCGCGTGTTGTTTTCAGCACTTTGAATCCACCAACGCGCAGCAAATCGCCATGCCATGCTTCAAGCTGTTTCAGGCTTTCGGGTGTGCCATCAGCATCGAATCCGGCCGCGCAATCGGCGAGTTTACGAAGCGTCGCGATCCGCGCGTCACGCAACGCGAACAAATTCTTGCGAGCGTCAGAAAGCGACGAAAAGGCCGGCAGTTTGTCGCCGTGAACCTTTGCAGTGAGCGAGCCCTCGCGACTCATGGAAGCCGATCAGTTCGCAAAGATCGCAGAATTCCCAGTGAGCAGGCACTTGGCGGGCCTACCCTCACGCCTTCGGATATTCGTAGCCCTTCCGATACTCGCGACGGAGGAGTTTGTTCGCGGCGGCGTCGCCGACGATCTGCTCCTTGGCGCCGTCCCACTCGATGCTCTTGCCGAGCTTGAGCGAGAGCATGCCGAGGAGCGCCATGTTGGTGGAGAGGTGGACCTCGCCGATGTCGCTCACGGGTTTCACTTTTCCATCGCTGCGGATCGCGGCGAGGAAGTCGGCCCAGAGTTCCCTGATGTTCTGCGAATCGGGCGAGTTGAGCTTGGGCTCCTCGTTGATCGTGGGCTGGCGCGCATCGGTCGGGTAGAACGTCCAGCCCTTCTGCCAGCCCATGTGGAAAATTCCCTTGGTGCCGTAGAAATAGCAGCCGACGTTTTCGCCCTTGTCGGTGTTGTTGTTGGCGAAGCGGCGGTGCTCCCACTGCACGCTGAACTTGTCGAACTGGTAGGTCGCGAGCTGGTGGTCGGGGGCGTCGGTCGTCTGCTCGTTGGGCATGGAAATCGCGGGGCCGGCGATGGGGCGGCCGCCGGTGGAGAAGATTCTCTTCGGATACTTTTCGTCGGTGACCCAGAGGATCTGGTCGAGCCAGTGGATGCCCCAGTCGCCGAGCGTGCCATTTGCGTAATCGAGGTAGTTGCGGAAACCGCGCGGGTGGATGCCGCGGTTGCCCGCGCCCTGCGACGGGTTGCGCGGGTCGCCGCCGTTGAAGGGGCGCAGGGGCGCAGGACCGCACCACATGTCCCAGTCGAGCTCCTTCGGCACCTCGACGGTGGGAAGCGGGCGCTCGGGGCCGCCGCCGTAATTGACGAAGCAGCGGACCATGCCGATGTCGCCGGCCTTGCCGCTGCGGAGGAAGTCGCGGCCGCTGACATTGTGCGGCGAGATGCGGCGATGCGTGCCGACCTGCACGACGCGGCCGGCAGCGCGCGCGGCGTTCACCATCGCGCGGCCCTCCATCACGGTGTGGCCGATCGGTTTCTCGACGTAGACGTGCGCGCCGGCCTTCACCGCCGCGATCATGGGGAGCGCGTGCCAGTGGTCGGGCGTGCCGATGATGGCGATGTCGGGCTTCGTGGCGGCGAGGCACTCGCGGTAATCCTTGAAGAGCTTCGGCGTCTCGGCGCCGGCCGCGCCGTTTTTCATCGTCGGCTCAAACTGCCGTGCGTCGACATCGCAGAGGCCGACGAGTTCGCAGGCGCCGCTGGCCAGGGCCTCGCGGAGGATGTTGTTGCCCCACCAGCCGCAGCCGATGAGCACGGTGCGGAATTTTTTCGCGCCTGCCTTGTCGGCGGCTCGGATTGAAAACGGGACGGCGGCGAGCGCGGCCGTGGCGGCGGAGTTTTGGAGGAAGGTGCGGCGGTTCATTTTTGGGAGGGTAGGTTTTTTGACCACAGATTGCACGGATGGACACGGATGAATGCCGGTTCCCGTTATCCGTGCTGATCCGTGAAATCCGTGGTGAAGTTCAGGTTCTTAATCCAAGCCCGATTTCCTTGCGGAGGTAAGCGAGCGATTTTTCGAGGTCGGCTTTCTGGAAGGCCTGCGTGGCGGCAGGGCGATCCTTTGGATCGGCCGGCGGCGTGAAGGCGGGCGGGATTTTTCTCCCGCGTTTCGCGAGCGCCTCGAACTTCGCGAGCTTGTCGGGGCGCTTGTCGTAGTGCTGCCAGAACTCGGGCTGCTTGTATTTGAACTCACGCGGCCCCCCCGAGATGGTCTCGATCATGATCGGGACGGTCGGGCAGAGCTGGGCCCAGCGCGCGGCGTATTTTTTCCAGTCGATGAGGCCGTCACCGGCGGCGGTCCATTGCACGGTGGCGCCGTCGGGCGTCTCCCAAACCATGTCGTCGCGCAGGCTCGAGCAGAGCGTCACGGGTCCGAGCGTCTCCAGAACGTCCATCGGATCCTCGAGGGTCCAGGCGGCGTTGCCGGAGTCGATGTTGGCGCCGACGAAATCGCGGCCGGCGGCGTCGATGAGCTGGAGTAGTTCCCACGAGTGCATGTCCCCGGCGTGATTTTCGACAGCGATCTTCACGCCGGCGGCCTTCGCGTCGGCGCGGCAGGCCTTGAGCACGGCGACGGTGTCGCGGATGCGGGCCTGGATGCCGCCCTCGGTCTTCCGATCCTCGGCGTTGCCGAGGACGACGCGAAAGACAGGCGAACCGAGCGCCTTCGACACGCGGATGCCGAGGCGCAGGTGTTCCTCGGCGGTGCCGCGGTTGGGACGAAACGACTTCGACGTCGGGCAAATGCTCCAACTGCCCGCGTAGAGTTGCACGCCCGCCGCCTCGGCCTTGGCGCGCACGGTGCGGAGCGCGGCGTCCTCGAGGCTCTCGTAAGCGTCGAGGTCAGAGATGAGGAGGGTGTCGCATTTGAGCGACGCGGCGTAGTCAATCAGCGCGGGGGCCTTCCACTGCATGGCGCGGACGGCGAAGTTGTCGTAGCCGAGCGCGATTTTTTTCGGCGCGGCGGCGGCGAGGAGCCGTGAGGGGGTGGCGGCGAGGGTGGAGGCGGCGGCAAAGCCGGTGACGAAGGAGCGGCGGTGCATGAGGAAAAAGGGGGGACGAGGCACTGCGATCGAAACGCGCCCGCGCCGCGCTGTCGATAGCGGCCTTGGCGGGGGCGGATATTTGACGGGCCGCGGGCAAAGCCGTTGACGCAGCCTCGCGGCCCGCCGTAACTCGCGCTCCCCAGCGGCGAACCCCTGCGCTTCCGGGAGCGTCTCTCGTGCTTGTTCGCATGCTTTCCCGCCCCAATTCATTCCCATCATGCCGCCGGTGCCGCCGTTAGTCCGGTGGGTCACCGGCCTGGCGGTGTTCTTTTTCGCCGGGCTGACCGCCCTGCGCGCGGCGGCTTACCTGGCTTTCAAGCCTGACACGGCGACTTGGGCGCAAGCGTGGCCGGCCTTCGTGCTCGGCGCGCGTTTCGATGCCCGCGTGGTGGCGATGGCGATGCTTGTGCTGCTGGCGCTCGGCACGTGGCCGTGGATCGGGGCGTTTTGTGGCCCGGTGGCGCGACGCGGCTGGGTGATCGCGCTGGGCGGGTTCAGTGCGGCACTCGCCTTGCTTTATACCTGCGATTTTCTGCACCTCAGCTACCTCAACCAACGGCTCAACGCCTCCGCGCTCGGGCTGCTCGCCGACACCAAGATTTCGGCGACGATGGTCTGGGAAACCTACCCGGTCCTGCGCCTGCTGCTGGTGATCGCGCTCGCGACCGTGGGCTGCGTGGTGATTGCGCGTTGGCTGCACACCCGGGCGGCGACGGGTCCGCAACCGGCGCGACGCTGGGTGCGCGGCGCGTGGTATGCGGGTGCGGCGGCGGTCTGCGTCGTGGGAGTCTTCGGCCGGGTGGGGCAGTATCCGCTGCGGTGGAGCGACGCGTTCGCGCTGCGCGGCGACTTCAGCGCGCATCTCGCGCTCAATCCCGTGGAGTCGTTCCTCAGCTCGCTGGGCTTCCGCGCCTCGGGCTACGACGCGAAGGAGGTCGGCGCGCACTACCTGCGGATGGCCGCCTATCTCGGCATTACGACGCCCGACCCGGCGCGGTTGCCGTTCGAGCGGCAGGTGTCGGCGGCGCGTCCGAGCCCCGGCGCGACGCGGCCGCCCAACGTCGTGCTCGTGATCTGCGAGTCGTTCAGCGCCTACAAGAGCTCGATGTGGGGCAACCCGCTCGACACGACGCCGTTCTTCGCGGAGCTGTGCCGGGAGGGCGTGTTCTTCGACAACTGCTATACGCCGCATGTCGGCACGGCGCGCGGCGTGTGGGCCACGATCACCGGCATCCCGGACACCGAGATGGTCGAGACCGCGAGCCGCAACCCCGCGCTGGTCGATCAGCACACGATCATCAGCGATTTCGCCGGCTACGAAAAACTCTACTTCCTCGGTGGCAGCACGAGCTGGGCAAACATCCGCGGCGTCCTCACCGCCAACATCCCGGACCTGCAGATCTTCGAGTCGGGCTACTTCAAATCGCCGCGCGTCGACGTCTGGGGCATCAGCGACAAGAGCCTCTTCCTCGAGGCGCACGAGGTGCTGCGCGCGCAGACGAAGCCGTTCTTCGCCGTCATCCAGACCGCCGGCAACCATCGTCCCTACACCATCCCGCGCGAGGATCTGAAGGAGTTCTCCCGGATCGAGCTGCCCGAGGGAGAGCTGAAGGCCGCGGGCTTCGAAACGCTCGCGGAGTTGAACGCGTTTCGCTACTCGGACTACACGTTCCGCAAGTTCATCGAGGCCGCGAGGTCGGCGCCTTATTTCGACGACACGATTTTCGTCTTCGTCGGCGACCACGGCATCGGCGGCAACGCGGGGAAACGTTTCCCGCCCGCGTGGACCGAGCAGCAGCTCACCCGCTACCACGTGCCGCTGCTCTTTTACGCGCCCGGGCGTCTCGCGCCCGCGCGCATCCACAGCGTCGCCTCGCAGGTCGATGTGCTGCCGACGGTCGCCGCGCTCGCCGGCGTGCCGCACCGCAACGCCACGCTCGGCCGCGATCTGCTCCGCCAGCAGCAGCTCGACGGCGGGCGGAGCAACGCCGCCTTCATCGTCGATCACAACACGAAGACCATCGGCCTCATCCAGGGCCCGCACTACGGCACGCTGCACCTGCCGTCGGGTCGCCGCGATCGGGTGTGGGCGGATTTCGCAACACCGGCGCCGGCGAACGGGCTCGTGACCGCGCCTGATGAGCACGCGCAGCTCGCGGCCGCCTTCCATGAAACGGCGCGTTTTCTCCTCCGCCACAACCGGAAGGCCGCGGCGGCCCCGAAAGGCGCCGATTAATCCGCGCCCAATCATTTCCGGAGTCGAAACCTCGGACCGGCCGATGCGGTCGTCGCGCTTGGCGCCGCTGCATCGCGGTGTGCTGATCGCCGTCGCGCTCACGATCGGCTGGGTCACGGCGCGACGCGCGCCGACGGGCGTGGGATCCGCGCCGGAAGAGGTCGTGCCTGCTACTGCGCGGGAAGCCCGGCCGATCGGATCGCCGGGCGGGGCGCCGCATTTTTCGGAATCGTGGGTCTCGCCGCTCGACCACCGGCCTTCGGCGCATGGCAGCACGATCTGCGCGCTGCCGAGCGGTGATCTTTTGGCGGTGTGGTATGGCGGCACGCGCGAGGGCGCGGCCGATGTGGCGCTCTTCACGTCCCGGCGCGTGGCCGGCACGGCGCGATGGACCACCCCGACGCTCGCGGTGGATCGCGCGAGCGCGCAGGAGGAGCTGGAGCGCTCGATCAAGAAGGTCGGCAACGCCGTGGTTTTCCCCGATGCGGCCGGCACGATCTGGATGGTCTATGTGAGCGTGTCGATGGGCGGCTGGTCGGGCAGCGCGCTCAACGTGAAGACCTCGCCCGACGAGGGCCGCACGTGGACGGCGAGCCAGCGGCTCACGCTCAATCCCTTCCTCAACCTCAGCACGCTCGTGCGCAACAAGCCGATCCACGCCAGCGACGGCCGGATTGGGCTGCCGGTCTACCATGAGATGGCGCTCAAGTTTCCCCAGATGCTGTGGCTGACCCCCGGCCCGCGCGGCAGCGTCCGCGAATACCGGATGCGCAACCTCGCGGCGGAGACGGGCCTCATCCAGCCGTCGCTCGTGTCGCTGGGCGACGATCGCGTCCTGATGATGCTGCGCGATCGCCGGCCCGAACGCCGCATGCACACGGCCTATTCCTCGGACAACGGCTGGACGTGGTCGGACGCCGTGCCGAGCGAGCTGCCGAACCCTGACTCCGCGCTCGATGCGCTCCGGCTCGCGGACGGCCGCATCTTGATGGTCTACAACCATGCCCAGCGCGGCCGGGAGAATCTGCGGCTCGCCATCTCGTCCGATGCCGGCCGGCGTTGGATCGCCGGGCCGGTGCTCGAGTCCGCCGCGGGCCGGGAATACTCCTACCCGGCCCTCGCCGAGGACCGCGCGGGCCGCATCCACGTGACCTACTCGTGGCAGCGCGAGCGGATCAAGCACGTGGAGTTCAACCTCGCCTGGCTCGATCGCCAGATCAGCGCCGAGTCGACGGCGCAGGACTGAGCCCGATGATCACCCATCTTTATCCGCTCGTGCTCGTGGCGTTGGCCTGGTTGCTCCTGCTCTGGGTGGGGACGCGACTGGGGATCTGCGGCCGCTCCCGGACGGCGAACCTCGCCTTCGGTGTGATCGCGGTTCTGCTGCTGTTCCTGCCGGTCGACGGGCTGCGGGTCTCGGGCTGGGCTTTCGGTTACTGCCCCAATCCGAGCCTGCCGCTGATTGCCGTGGTGTGCGCCGGACTCTGGCAACGCCTCTGCGGCCTCGCCGTGCTGCGGCCGGCGGACTGGACCGCGACGTGGATCTTCGGTGCGGTCGCCGGCTCCGCGCTTTACCTGCATCCGATGCTGGTGGGCTCGGTGGATCTTTATTTCTGGGGCTGGGATCGCGAAGTCGCGGCGTGGGGCCTGGCCGCGCTGGCGGTGATTTTCCTGGGCCTGGGCAACCGCCTCGGCGTGCTGCTGCTCGCGGCGCTCATCGGCTTCGCCTGCGATGCGCTGGAGTCGGCCAACTGCTGGGACTATGCGGTCGATCCGTTCTACTGGCTGGCGAGCCTCGGCGCGCTCGGCTGGCGGGCCGTGCGCGGGCTCAAAAGGCGGCGGGCAGCGTTGCCGGAGCCCGCCCGCACGTAAGGACGAAGGCGGGGCCGAAGCCCCGCGTGGGTCACGGCAGGAACGAGCAGATGTATTCGCACAGCCCGCTCTTCACCGCGATGGTGAAGCCGCTGTTGGCGGGCACGTCGAAATGCGTGCCGGCG
>JANOCA010000157.1:0-12021 GCA_031411915.1 Opitutaceae bacterium | reverse complement strand
CCTTCGTGCCCTCACCGGAGGTGTCGGTGAAGCGCGTGAGCGTGAACGAGTGATTCGCGGAAACAGGCGCGGCGCCGACGGCGGGCTCGAGCGCGACGGGGCGCACGGTGTCGATGCCGAGGTTGACCCAGCCGCCGGCGCTGCGGGAGGTGCCGTTGACGATCACGCTGTTGTTCGCGGCAAAGAGGCGGCGATGATTCTCGTGATCGTCCGTCGTGTAGGCGCCCTTGCCGGCGTTGGCGCCGAGCACGTGGCCGGCGCCATAAAGTTCGAGAGCCATGCCGGAGGCGTGGCTGTGGACGTAGGACGCGCCGCTGACCGTCGCCATCAGCGCGTGCGCGGGATCGCGCGTGGACGAGAGGTTGCGCTGGAGCACGGCGCCGGCGAACGGCAGCACGTCGGTCGTGCGCGCTGCGGGCGCGGTCATGCTGCCGGCGAGAGTCGGAGCGAACCAGAGGAGCTGGAGCGGGCCTTGGTAGCTGTCGGCGCCGGACACGAAGCCGTGGGGCTTGGCCCGGTCGTAGCGGCCTTGCGCGATCCCGAAGTTGAGGAGCGCGCCCATCGTCTGCTGCGTGGCCGCATCGCCCTCGCGCAGGGCGAGCGCGTAGGCAATCTCGAGGGCATCCCAAGGCTGGCCGGAGCGGCGCGGGCCGTCGCCGACGCGCACGTTGTCGCCGTTGGGAAAACGCAAATCGGTGAGCCGCACGAGCGAGAGCGGAAACGCGGCATACCCGTCGAGCGAGAGGGCGGGCGGCGACTGGCGCCGGAGGAGCGCGGCGAGATAGGTGACGCGCGCGGAGACGCCGACGGAATATTGGAACGACTCCGGCCAGATGCCGCCGGACTCGGCAAACACACGCATCACCTTTTTGAGCGAGTCCTGGTTGGGCGTGTCCTTCGTCGTGAGATGCGCGAGCAACTCGGCGCGCTCGGCGGGATCGTCGATGGCGAGGGCGTTGAGCGCGAGGCAGGGTATCTCGAGCACGGGGTGGTTGCTGTTGATCTGGCCATGCTCGATGATGAGGCGCGCGTAGGCGCGGAAGACCTGCTGCGCGCGGGCGAAACCGAAAGCCACCGGCGCGCGCGCGGCGACGTTGTGGACCTTCGCGCCGCGACTGAGCCACGGATGGAGAAAATCGTAGATAATGGGGAGCTGCGCGCCGACGGCGCGGGCCTCGTAGAGGACATCGCCGGGATAGACGATGCCGCCCTGCTCGGAGGCGTCGTTACGCGGCATCTGCGCGAGTGCCTCGACGGAGGCGTGCAGGATGTCGGCGGCGCAGCGAGCGTAGCGCTCCTCCTCGGTGAGGAAATACAGGACCGCGCAATCGGTGCCGAGGTGGAGGAAACGCTGGAGGTTGTGGCTGCGGCGGCCCTCGGGCGTGCTCGCCATGTTGCCGCCGATGAGGGCAAACGTGGGGTGTCGCGTAGCGTCGGTCGGGTGCGCGACGAAGGGCAGGCCGCGCAGAAATGCATCAGGATCGCCGGCGTGCGTCGCGACGGAGTCCGCGACGCGTGCCTTCATCGCGTCGAAGCAGGCGCGCGCCCACGGCTGCGTTTCGATCTTGGCGAGGATGGCGGGACGTTCGTCGTTCGTCGCCCAGATCAGCGGCCGTGGGGGCGCGTCGGTGGCGGCGAGCGGCGAGGCGAGCAGCAACCAAAGGAAGGGCCGGGCGGCCCGCATCAGAAATCGAACTTTGAGGTGAGGGTCCACGCGCGCGGAGTGCGGATGAAGTAGGAAGACGGAATGAGCTGCGCGCTGGTCGGCGGAGCGTCGTTGGGGCCGATGACGGTCGTCCTCATGCGGCGGACGACGGGGTCGGAGCGGTCGAGGACGTTGAAGACGTTCAGTTGGAAGGTGACGGCGGTTTTGCGGAGCCACGTGAAGCGCGTGCGGTAACGGAGCGAGGCGTCGTAATCCATCGTGCTGTTGCCGAAGAGCGGCACGGTGCCGAGGAGCGCGCCGGTCGCGACGCCGCCGGTGCGAATCTCGTAGGCACCGGTGTAGGCGCCGGATTTATAGCGGGCGCTGCCGGTGACGCCGAAGCCTTTGAGGCGGCCGGGGAGATCGTAGGTGGCGGTGAGGTTGGCGTTGAGCTTGCCGCCGCCGAAATTGTTGGAGAGCGAGTCGATCGACTGGTCGAGGCGCTGGTCGAGGGCGTCGAGCAGGCTGGCGACGGTGGTGGTCGGGTTGGCGGCCGTCGCGAGGTTGCCGACGTTCACGCCGGGATTTTTCGCCTGCAGATCCGTGATGTAGGCGCGGAGCTGCGCGGCCATCGGGAGGGTGAAGCGGTAGAGGTTCTCGCGCTCGCGGGCGGTCTTGGAAAACGTGGCGCGGAGGCGGAGGCCCTGCATCGGGTTCGCCGTGAGGCGGAACTCGTAGCCGCGGCTGGCCTGGTCGAGCATGTCGGCGTTGGCGTTATAGACGGGGCGCAGCAGCGGGAAGCGCGCCTTGAGATCGGCGACGGCGGCGGGATCGGCGGAGTTGAAGAGCCGCGTGGTGCCGGCGGGGTTGTTGAGGATTGGGAAGACGCCGTTGTAGGCGCCGCGGATGCTGTCGGCGCTGTTGAGGTTGAGCGTGAGGACTTCGGTGACGTCGTTGTTCGCGGTGTCGAAGTAGCCGAGGTCGGCGGCGACGCGGCCGCCGAAGAGTTCGAACTTCAGACCGGTGTCGAGGCCCTCGCCGGCGGTGTTGGGCGGGGTGACGGCATCGGGGCCGACGACGTTGCCGCGCGGCGGGCCGAAGTTGGTGCTCCGGTTCGCATAGACGGACATCCACGAGGTGAGATGAAACACACCGCCGAAGGTGCGAGTGGGGCCGCGCGTGGTGGTTTTTCTCACGTTGTCGCGATCGAGGGCGCCGATACCGCTGGTGGCTTCCCAGCCGGGCGGGCGGATCGTGCGCTCGCCGTAAACGTAGTCGGTGGCTTCATCGACGCGGTAGCCGGCGGTGAGCACGAGGCGGTGGTTGAAGAAGCGGCTCTGGGCGGCGGTGAGATAGGAAATCTGGCGGGCGGTGCGGAGAGCCTCGCCCTCGGTGACCCAGCCGCTGGTGATGGGGCCGCGCGTGGGGTGATTCCACGTGAGGGCGGGAAACTCGCGCCAGTCGGGCACGAAGAAATTGCCGGCATCCACGGGCGAGGCGTAGTGGCGGCGCGTGACGCCGTTGTTGGTGTTGATGGGATCGGCGTTGAAGGGGGCGTAGAGCCAGGAGTCGCGGAAGTTTTCGCTGCCGGAGGCGGTCTCCATGTAGGAGGCGGTGCCGACGATGCGGTGCGAGCCGAACCAACGGCCGAGGTTGAACTGCCACGCGGCCGTGCCCTGCACGACCTCGCGCTCGCCCTGCTGCGTGCGATGCAGCCAGCGGGACTGCGCGTAATACTGGCCGGCGAACGGATTGATCGCCTGGCCGGCGGCGTTGGTGGCGAGAGGCGTCGCGCCGAGATTCAGGATCTGCGCGCTGTTGGCGAAGGTGCGGTTGGCGTCGGCGAGGATGGTAGCGCCGCTGGCGGCACCGTTGGCGAAGGCCTGGTAGGTGTCGGCGCTGCTCTCCTCGCGCGAGGCGGAGAGGTTGAGGTAGAGTTTCTCCGCGAGCTTGTGATCGACGGCGACGGCGTAGATCTCGCGATCGACGCCCTTGCGGCCGCCGGGGCCGTTGATGTTGCCGCGCGGGTTGAAGAAGCGCGGATCGATCGTCTGGCGGTTGCTGGCGTCGTTGCTGCCAAGGCTGGCGTTGGTGAAGAGCGAGGTCGCGGCGTTAATGATGAAGGACTGGCGGCCGTTCTGCACGACGACGGGGCTGACGGCGGCGCCGATGTAATTGAAGGCGACGGGCGTGCCGGCGGGGTTGACGATCGCGTTGCGCTGGGCGGCGGTGAGCGTTTCCCAGTTCGCCGGCAAATCGAAGACGGGCGAGCCGCGGTCGAGCCAGTTGGTGACGTAGGTGTTCGTGAGATGCGGGCCGGGATAGGCGACGGAGCCGGTGACGTGCTCGCGCTCGTATTCGGCGCGGACCTCGGTGCGGTCGTTGACGCGCCACGTCGTGGCGAGGTGGACGCCGTCGGTGTTGTTGGAAAAATTGGCGCGGTATTTCTTCGTGCGCTCGGCGATGCCGTTGACGCGCAGGCCGAGCTTGTTGGGGATCAGGACTTGGTTCACGTCGGCGGTGACACGGCGGCTGCTGTTGCTGTCGAACTGGAAATCCAGCCCGTAGGCGGGGCGGTTGAGCTTCGCGCGCTTGGTCGTGATGTTCACGACGCCGCCGGCGCTGCCGAGGCCGAAGAGGATGGCGTTGGGGCCGCTGGAGTTGTCGATGCGCTCGACGGTGTAGAAGGCGGGGCGCGAATCGGTCGGCAGGTAATTGCGGGCCATCGTGCCGCCGAGGCCGCGGGTGCGGAAGTTGACGTTGATCTGGGAGCCGGGGAAGACGGTGTTGATGACGCCCTGGCTGTCGAAGTCGCCGGCGTCCTCCGCGAAGTTGGTGGAGAACGCGAGCGCCTGCTCGAGCGTGGTGGCGCCGATGTCGTCGAGGAAATCCTTCGTGAGCACGTCGAGCACGCCGGGGGTGTCCCGGAGCGAGGAGTCGAGGCGCGAGCCGGAGAGGGTGTTGGCGGCGCGATAGCCGGCGTCGCCGGTGGTCGAGACGGTGAAGGGGCTGAGCTGGACGGGTTCCGCGGCGGGATCGGCGGGGGCGGACTGGGCGCGGGCGGCGGCGGTCAACGCGCACGCGGCGGCGAGGGGCCGGAGTAGTCTCATGGGCAAGCGGGCAGGCGTTGGCGTGAGGTCAGAACTCGAACGAATTCGAGAGCTCATAGGCGCGCGCGGGGGCCATCGCCCAGATGGGCGAGCCGTCGGGGTTGGCGGCGAAGACGCGGAGGCCGCGCTCGCCGAAGAGATTCTGGGCGTTGAGCTGCACGCGCCAGTTGACCTTGCCGTTGAAAATGCGGCGGCCGTAGCTCGCGAACAGGCCGCCGGAGAGCTGCGCCTCGCCGCGGTATTCCTTCGACGTGTCGGAAACGCGGCCGGGGAAGTTGGAGAGACCGCCGAAATTAAAGGTCGTGTCCTTCTGCGCATAGCCGAGGACCTTGCCGGACTCCCAGCGGAGGTTGCTGCCGAGCGTGAAGCCCTTGAGCACGCCTTCGTTGAACTTGTAGCGGCCGACGAGGCGCGCGGTGTATTCCGAGATGCCACGGTTGGAGATGCCCTCCTTCAGGATCTCGTTCACGTAGTTGCTGGCGATCGTGTTGACGAACGTGTCCACGATGCGCGTGGAGGAAGCGGTGGTCGTGGTGCCGTCGGCGCGCAGGCCCTCGTCGAAATATTTTTTGTAGAACGGCGCGCGGACGGCGAGGAATTCGCCCAGCTCGCGGCCGACGTTGGTGGCGACATTCTTCAAGCGATCAACGCCGACGACCATGTCCCAGTTGCGCGTCGGGCGGAACGAGATCTCGAGCGATTCGCCCTTGGAGACGAGGTTCTCAGTCGTGGCGGCGTTGTTGGGGCGGACGTAGACGACGTTGGTCGCTTTGCCGAACTCGTCGATGGTGGTGTATTCGGCAATGCGGCCGGCGTTGCCGAGCGCGTTGTAGAGCGCCTCCTCGAAGGCGACGACGCGAATGCCGGCGACGCCGGTGCCGCTGGTGGCGCCGAGCTGCGAGGACTTGAAGGCGGTGGCGCGCACATCGAGGCGGCCGTCGAGCAGCGTGAGGCCGACGCCGTAGTCCTTGGTCTCGCCACTCTGCGGCGCGAGCGGGCGGTAGAGATTGTCCTGCCGCGGCGTGGTGGCGGCGAAATTCTCCGAGCGGTTGGCGAAGACCCTGAGCTGGTCGGTGATTTTGAAGACGAGGCCCTGCGTGCTGGTATTGGCCCGGTTGATGAAGACGTTGCCACCGGGCAGGTAATCGGAGCGGCTCGCGCCGGCGGTGATCGGGAAGGGAAACTCGCCGACGGGCCGGAGCACGCCCTGCGTGCTATCGACCTTGTCCTCGCGCCAGCCGAGGAGCGTCACGAGGCGGCGTTTCCAGAAGAAGCTCTGGAGCGAGACGCCCACGCCGTCGTTTTTCTGGATGGTGAAGGTGCGGCCGCCCCCGACGAGTTGCCGGCCGTAGTGGGCTTGGGTGGACGCGTTCTGCCAGACGCCAGGCGCGGGCGTGGCGGTGTTGTTGAAGAACCGGTAGTCGTAGGAGCGGTTCCAGTGGTTCGCCATGTTCGAAGGAAAGCCGGTGAAGCGCAGGCCCGTGTCGCCGACCTGCACCGGATCGCCGACATACCACAGCTGCATCGCCCAGCGCTGGCTGGCGGCGGCGTTGATGGCGGCGGCGGTCATCGCGACCGGGATGTCGTTGTCAATCTGGTAGTGCCAGCGGTAGCCGAGGCGGTTCACCTTGGCGGCGGTGTAAACGGAGGTGAGGCGGTGGGAGCCGAGCCAGCCGACGCGCGGGAGTTTCTTGGCGAAATCGAAATCGTAGTTGGCCTGCACGACGAGGTTGCGGGCGGTGGCGTTGGAGTATTCGCCGAGGTTGCGCCCGTAGATGAAGGGGCGGAGGAAATTCGGGTTGGAGCGGCCGTCGGGCAGGCGCTGGTTGATGTCCACCGAGATCTGGTTCGTCTGCGTGAGGGTGGCGAACGACTGCTCCTGCGTGCGCTTCTCGTATTGGAAGCTCGCGGACACGTAGAGATCCTCGGCGAGCCGCTGGTCGAGCGTGAGGAAGAGCTTGTCGTCGTCCTCCCAGCGGTAGTTGCCCGGGAGCGCGCCGATCTCGGCGGTCTCGTAGGGAAAAATGCGCCGGTCGGTGACCTGCGGGTCGGCGCTGAAGAGCGCGCTGTTCTCGCGGGCGGCGCCGGTGCGGGCGAACTGGCTGCGGGCGGTGGCGGGGTTGACGGCGCCGCCGGTGACGGTGCGGTTCGAGGTGATCGTGACGAGATTATCGAGCGGGTTCTGCCACTGGCCGGGACTGTAGTAGAGCACGGTGGCGGTCGCGAGGGTGTCGAGCGGGCGGCGGATGAGGCCGAGGTTGACGGAGGTGCCGTTGGCGAGCGTGACGACCGAGTCGGGCGCGATCCCGGTGGCGCTGGGCGCAACGGGATCCCAATAGAAAGCGGCGGCGACCTGCGCGGCGGTCATCTGCGGGGCGTAGCGGTTGTAGGCGCCGAGCCACTCGGAGACATTGTCCTGCACCGTGCGGAAGTTGGGCCGGCGCCCGTTGGCGTTCACGCGTTCGACATAGCCGCGCAGCGTGGTGTGCTTGAACGGCTGGTAGGTGACGGTGCCGAAGTAGCGCTGGTCCTTCTGGTAGGCGCTTTTGACTTTGTATTGCTGGTCGTTCTCGAGGAGGACGCCGCGGACGGCGAGCTTGCCCGGGATGAGCGTGCGGTTGACGTCGAAGACGTAGCGCTGGGAGCCGAACTGGTCGAACTTGGTCTCGAGCTTGGCGAAGTTGCGCCGGAGCTGCGCGACCTTGGTGGACGAGTTGACGAGGCCGGCGGGCTCGGCGAGGCCGAAGAGGATGGAGTTGGCGCCGCGGAGGAATTCGGTGCGGTCGGTGTTGTAGCGATCGGTGGAGCCGAGGACCTCGATGTAGTTGATCGTGGTGCTCGCGCGTCCGAGGCCGCGGACACGGACCTCGCCGGAGCGGTTGTTGTTGTCGCCGAAATCGCCGCCGACGTAGCCGTTGGCGCCGCCGAGGCTGGCGACGGACTCCTGATGGTAGGTCGAGTCGTTCTCGGCGCCGGACACGAAGGCGAGCGCGCTGGCGACATCGTTGGCGGCGAGGTCGTTCATGAATTCCTCGGTGAGGACGCTGACCGACGAGGCGATGTCCTTGAGGTCGGTCTTGAGGCGGCTGCCGGCGAGCGTGGACGACGCGGAGTAGCCGCGATCGCCCGAGGTATCGACGACGAAGGGCGAGAGGACGATGGCCTCGGTGGACGCGGCCGCAGTGGCGGCGGGCGTGGGCGCGATGGCTTGGGCGAAGACTAGCGCGGGCGTGAGCAACGCAGTCGCGACGAACAGACGCGGGGTCAGGGTGTGCATGGTCAAGGTGGGGTTGGCTGAGGATAGCAGCCGGCCGACGCGCGCGAAATGGACAAGTGGGGATAGACTTGTTCTTTTGCGGCCGGTGAGCCGCGCGAAACGAAAACCAGAGCCCCCCGCGCCCGCGGAAGCCCCGGCCGTTTGCCGGGCGGGACTGTTTCAATTTTCCGCGGAGCAGGGCTTCGCCAACGGCTGCGTGCAGAGCCGGGGGCTCTTTTGGTGCAAAAGCGGACGCGGCGAATTCACCGTGGACGACGTCCCCCACCGGCTCGAGCCGCACGATCTCTACGTGTTGCCGTGGGGACGACGCATCGCCTACCGGCCGTCCGCAGAGGCGCCGATGTTCACCTCGCACGTGCATCTCGTGCCGTGGTATCGCCCCGGCGCACGGTGGATGCCCAACGTCCCGCACGAGCGCGGCGAGCCTGAGCGCGATTCCCCGGATCGGCGCGACGTGCAATGGCCGGGCCTGGAGGGTGTCGTGCGGCTGCGCCTGGAGACGGATGAACCGCTCGGGCGCCTCATCGACTACGCGGTGCGGTGGTATCTCCACTCGCCGCGCGATGAGGCGGAGGCGCGTGCGCTGGGGCTGCTGCTCGTGCGCGAGCTCATGCGCGCGGTCACCGGCGCAGTCGCGCCGGCGGCTCATCGGCCCGAGGAACTCGAGCGGCTGATCGTGCATGTGGAGCGCGGGTTCCACCTCGGGCCGCGGATTGAGGAGATGGCGGCGCTCGTGGGCCGCAGCCGCTCGCACGTGCTGAAGCTCTTCCGCCGCCACCTCGGCGTCTCCGCAAAACAGCACGTGATCGATCGGCAGCTCCGCGAGGCGCGCGAACTCCTGCTTAGCACGACCCTCCCGATTGGGGAGGTCGGCAAGGCCGTGGGCCTCGCCGACCCGTATCACTTTTCCAAACTCTTCCGCCGGCATGTCGGGATCTCCCCGAAGGAGTTCCGCGCGGAGCACGGGCCTTTCTCGGCGCCCCCCAGGCCATCGCAGCACCGCGTGCGACCGGCGCGGCCGGGAGCGTAAGCGGCGCGAAGTCGCAGTCGTGGACGAGGCGTCTCGCCTCGTTGCCTTGATCGAAAAGACACTGAGGCGGGACGCCTCAGCCACGGACTGCAGACAGCAAACTGTGGACTACAAATCGAACGATGCGCTCAGGATGAACCGGCGCGGCTCGATGATGCGGTAGGCGTAGGTCGATCCATCCGGGTTGGCGCCAACGGGCTGCAGGCGGCCGTTCTCGAACACGTCCTTCACGTTCAGCTGCACGTTCGTGCGGACCTTGTCGCCGAAGAAGCGGAAACGGTAGCCAACGGAGGCATCGAAGTAGAACCGCGACTTGTCGAAGATCGGACGGTTGGGATCGAGTTCGAGGATGACGCCGCTGAAGGAGCCGGGATTCCGGGACGGAGCGGCCCCAAAGAAGCCGATGGCGCCTTTGTCTTCCCAGCGCACGGAGCCACCGACGTTGAAGTTCTTCAGCCGACCTTCCGTGAAGGAGTAGTTGGTGACCGAGGCCCAGCGGTATTTGCGGACCTGCGTGCGGGGCTTGCCGACATTGGCGACGCCGAACAGATACGGCGAGAGGAGGCCATTGAAGTAACTGGTCTCGGGCGTGTCGCCGCCGAGCGCGGGGACGGTGGTCCAATAGGGAGCGCCGCGCCCGTCACCGTTGCCGGGCACGGAGTCGCCCGCGCCGTGGTCCAGAAAGGCAGGCGCGTCTGCCAGTAGTCGAACTGTTCGGAGCCGATCTTGGCGTCGATCGCGATCTGCTGCGCACCGGTGAACTTGATGCGCCAGTTGCGCGTGGGGTTGTAGGTCATCTCGACCTCGTAGCCCTTGGAGACGATGTCGGAGAGGCCGTTGGTCTGCGGCTGGCCCGGACCCGCGGCGAGGAAGGTGGTCATCCAACCGTCGGTCACGCCCATGATGCGCGCGGTGGCTTGGGCCGATTGCTGCGCTTCGAGGCATTGGCCCGCAGGCCGCGGAGCCGAACCCGCCAGGCCGGCCTCGCCGTAGCACGAAGTCGAAATGCGCGGGGATGCTTGCATTTGATCATGCAGCAGGCCGGATGGCCCGCCGCGGCCGCGGCGGTCTCCTCTGGCCTGCGCGAATCCTCCGAGACCATGCGCAAATCACCGCCGGCGTCGGCTACGAGTGGACATCGACATTCTCGCGGTCATTCGTGCGCGAGCGCGGCATCGCCCCTGACGCGCGACGGCGCGGCGATTCTTCGCCAAGCCAAACCCGGCAGGGCAAGGGCCACCGCTCCGTCAGAGGTCGAATGTCGTGCTGAAGATGAACTGACGTGGATTGATGATGCGGTAGGCGAAGGGCTGGCCATCGGGGTTGACGCCAACGGCCTGGAGGCGGCCGTCTTCGAGCACGTCGCGGATGTTGAGCTGCGCTTTGCCGCGGATCTTGTCGCCCCAGAGCCTGAATTTGTAGCCGGCGGAGAGATCGAAGTAGATGCGGGCCTTGTCCCAGTAGGGCTTGTTGTTGTCGAGGAAGAGCACGGTGCCGGCGTAGGGGCCGGACGTTTCGGCCGGGCCGGCGCCGAAGCCGATGGAGGCTTTGCTCTCCCAGCGGAAGGCGCCACCGACGTTGAAATTCTTCAGTTTGCCCTCGGTGAAATCGTAGTTCGTGAGTCCGGTGACGCGGAATTCGCGAATCTGCGAACGCGGCCGGCCGGCGTTGGTCGCGGCGGCCCAATACGGGCCAAACTGCTCACCCACCCAGCGGTTTTGGGGCGTCTGGCTGGTGTTGGGCGGAAGCGTGGTCCACCAAGTCGGGCCCTGGCCGTCTCCGGGATTGATGTCGCTGCGGAGCGTGGTCCAAACCGGGAGGCGGGCCTGCCACCAATCATAGATCTCGGGTGAGACGCGATCGTCTTGGGCTTGGGTTTGGGAACCGGTGAACTTCATGCGCCAGTTGCGCGTGGGGTTGTAGGTCGCCTCGAGCTCGAAGCCCTCGGAAGAAACGTCGGTCGTGCCGACAGTCTGCGGCTGGCTCGGGCCGGAGAAGACCATGCGGGTGAGCCACTCTTCGTTTCTGGCCTTGTCAGTGCCGTAGGGGGCCATCAGCGAGGCGACGAGGGGAAACATCTGGGCGTCGGTGGGATTGGCGATGCCTTGGGCGATCAACCGGCCGCGGGCGATGTTGGTCGTGAAGAAGCGGAACGACGCCTGCTGGATCTGGTTGTTGCCGTCGGGGCGGCCCTCCATGTCGAGGTAACGGTTGCCGAGGGTGCCGACCTCGCTGCCGCGGGAGTTGAGTTCCTTCGTCTGGAAACGGTTGATACGGAGGTTGAGCTTACCCTGGAGGGCGGAGATGTTCACGCCCCATTCGGTGGCAAAGCCGCGGGGATTGGGGACATTGCCGAGACCGACCGACTGGCGGACGACTTGCGGGGCAAAGCTGTCGGACTTGTTGACGTGGACGTTGAGCCATCCGGTGGCCTTCAGGACGGCGCCGTAAGTCTTTGTGTCGCCATCCTGCTCGACCCAGCCGGGCAGGTTGATCACGGTGCCCGAGGGTGAGACGAAGCCCTGGGCGGGCCCGAAGACATTGGTGTTGGAAAGATCCGCGAGGCCGGTATTGCGGTTGATGAACGCACCGGCGCTGGTGCGGGAACGCTGGCGGTCGCGGCGGAAACCGACGGTGGTCACGAGCCGATCCCGGAAGAAAAAGCTCTGGGCGGTGGCGTTGACCGTGCGGGTCTCGGTGCGTTGGCGGGCGCCTTGGCCGTTGTTGAGCTGGGTGGTGACGGTGACAGGCTCATTGACCCAGGTGCCGGTGCGGTTGTTGAACCAAGTGAGCGGGTAGGTGCCGTCGAGGTTCTTCAGGAAGGTAGGACCGCGGTCGACGTTTTGGCCGACGTTATCGCCGAGGAAATAGCGTTGGGCGATGCCCTGCGTGCCGATGCGATTGGTGGGATCGATCCAGATGTGATCGGACGTGACGCGTTGGGCAGACTGGAAGCCGG
>JANOCA010000156.1:0-25049 GCA_031411915.1 Opitutaceae bacterium | reverse complement strand
GCACCTATGACATCGTCGGCCGCACCAGCAAGGCCGGCTACACGGCCGCACGGATGCCACTCATCAATTCCGTGCGCCGCCGCCTCGGCCGCAGCACGACCGAGGTCGATGCCAATTACATTTTCCGGGGCAATGTCGCCTGCGTGATCGAGACCGAGAATGGCTGGAAGCGGCCCGATGAACTGAAGGACTCCGATATCAACGAGCGCACTGCGGCCCCAACGGTGGGCGCGACCGGGCACGCCCCGCTCACCGGCGGTCCGCCGACCGGCCTGCGGGGGCCGGGCGGCCGGAAATCACGCGGCGGTCGCGGGGATCGCGGTGAGCAGAATTACAGCAACATCCAGCTCGGCCTTAGTCTCCCGCATGAGGAACTCGCGGTGATCGTGAGCAGCCATGACAAGCTCGCCGTCGAGGGTGAGGTCGTCACCGGCACGCTCACCGATCTCGGCGCGCAACTGCTGCTCGTGCGCGACGGGCAGGCCGCCATCACGCCGGTGCGCGCCGCGGGCACGTTCAAGCTCTGGCTGCACGATGGCGTCGTGGTGAAATATCAAGTGCGTCTCGAAGGGATCCTCAGCGTCGAGGCCAACGGCCTCCGCCGCGAAATCGTCGTGCATCAGACAACCGACACCGCGCTCCGCAACCTTGGCACCACCAAGGTCGACGTGCCCGATCAGGCGCGGCTCAAGCTCACGGGTGAGTTGTAGGCCCGCCTGGTGAGCGGGCCAAATCCGGCTCACTCCTTCACGCGCGCCCGTGGCGGGATTCCGGCCCAGCGACCGAGGTCGCGGTGGATGCGGGCCACACGCTCGACCTGGCCTTTGGCGGGGAAACGCTCGTAGAAGCCCTCGGCGCGAAATTCCCGGATCTGGTCCGTCCACGGCGCAAGCCGCAGCCGCCAGCGCTCGACGCGACCCTCGGCCGGCTCCGCATCCGCCGTCGCCAGATCCGCGCACACCCGGAGCATGGCCTTCAGCGTCACGGGCCGCGTGATCATCGCGCTGCTGTCGCCCCAGCCTTCGCCCCACACCGCCGCGCACGCCTTCAGGAAATCGCGCACGACCTCGTAGTATTTCGCCGCCGCGCGTTTGTCGGTGCCCTCGGCGGAGATCTTCCGCCACGCGGTCTTCACCCAGCGGTGGATCTCGTTGAAGATCTCGGCCTGCAGGATCCACTTCTCCTGCTTGCTGCGGCCGCCGAGGCGGTTGATGCGGTAGCGCAGCGGGCTGTCGCCCTCGCTGTAGAGCATCTCGGCGATGTGCGCGGCGAAGCGCCGGTCCGGCTCGGCCCACGACACGCGCTCGTAGAGATCGACGAGGTGGCTCTTGTTGATGCGCGTGGGCGTGGAGTTGATGATGACGAACATCTCCGTCGCAAAATCCTCCGTGCGCCCGTCGAAGATCACGCAGGGCACGGCGATGTTCTTCGCGTCATCGGGATGCGTGCGCTCGAAGAACTCCAGCGCCGCGAGCCGGTGCTGCCCGTCGATGATCAGGAATTTCTCGTCGGGCTCCTGCAGGGGGCCGACGCCGCTGCCATCGCTGTGCGCGCGGAAGGAAAGCTGCTGCGGCGTGAAGAGCAGCACGACGCCGGGAATCGGCGGCTGCGAGATCGCGGTCTCGTAGAAATTCCGGATCGAGGCGACCTTGGCCTTCGACATCTCCCGCTGGAACGCCTTGTCGTTGCGCTCGATTTTCGCGATGAACTGGCCGACATCGTCGTCGGCCGCGACGGCTTCGGCCGCGATGCCGCCGCCCTCCTCGTCATAGAATCGGCTGATGAACCGGACCTTTTTCAGCAACAGCTCCGAGGGATACGAAGCGAAGTAGAACACGGCATCCTTCTGGCGGACTTGTGTGGCGATCATGGCGGTCTCCTGTGGTTGATGGTTGCACGCCGAACCCCTGACAGCCGATCCGTTAGCACCATCGGCGCCACACACAAGAGCCGAACCGCCGGCGCAGACCGTGGCACGGCGTCCCGCGGACGGCGCAACTCACAGCACCATGAATGAAAACGCCACGATCAGCGTGGGCAGCAGCGCGCCGAGCAAGAGGCCCAGCGGCGAGACCCCGCCGGGGAAGAAACGCTGCAGGATCGACTGGCCCGCGGGGTTCGGGGCATTGGCGATCACGGTGAGGCCGCCGCCGGTCACGGCGCCCGAGACGACAGCGAATTTCAACGGCTCGCTGAAGCCCGGCACGAGGGTGGCGAGGTAGGTGATGAGGGCGTTGTCGTTGAAGGCCGTGAGGATCGTCGCGCCGACGAAGAGCGGCACCTCGCCGAGGCTGCCCAGCACGGGTTGAATCCACCAAGCCTGCAGCCCGCCGTGGATCACGAGGCCAGCGAGGAAAAATCCGACGAGCAAAGGGGCCTTGAGCTCCACTTTGCTTTGGTAGTGGGCCGTGGCCTGCGCGAAGGCCAGAAAGAACAGGAAACCGCCGACAAACAACACCGGGTGGTGCGCCATCCAGACGGTAAAGCCGAGAAACGCGACGTGCATCGCTGTCACCCACCACGGGATGGAATCCTCAGCCGCAGACTCCGCCGCTGGCGCCGCCTGCAGGGCGAAGAGTTCGCGGCGAAACGCCACCAAGTAGGCGGCGTTCGACAGCACGATGCCGGTGACCGCGTGCCAGCCGAAGTGCGTGAACATATACTTCAGGTCCCAGCCCCACGCGGCCGCGACCATCAGGACGGGCGGAGCGGCGAAGTGCGTGAGCGTGCCGCCGATGGAAATGTTGACGAAGAGCAGGCCCAGCGTGGCGTATTTGAGGCGCGGCCCGGGGTTGAGCGCGTAGAACTGCTTCGCGAGCAGCAGCGCACCGATCGTCATCGCCGCGGGCTCGGTGATGAGCGAGCCCAGCAAAGGCGCCAGGGTGAGAATCGAGAGCCACCAAGCCACCGGCCGGCCGCCACCGAGCCCCGCCACCGCGCGCATGCTCCGCTCCGCGAGGCGGAGCACCGGGCGCGTCGAGGCGAGCGCCATGATGATGACGACAAACATCGGCTCGGTGTAGTTCACCGTGTCGGCGATGTAGTGGATCGCGGTGTCGAGGCCCTTGAACGCCACGATGGCCACGCCGAGCGCGAGCGCCCAGATGCCGAAGACCGCCTCAACCTCCCCGAGAAAATGCAGCGTCTGCCCCCAGAAGCTCACCTCGTCGGGCTGGCCGTCCTCGTTGCGATCGGTCGCGCTGGGACGCGACTTGCGCCGCGCGAGGTGGCGCTCCTCGACCACGTGCGCCCAGTGCCGGATCTTGCCCGCGAGAAACGTGTGCAGGATCGCCAGCGCAAAGATGATCGTGGCCACGATGTTGAATGGCTCGAGCCGCGCGCGGCCCGCGAGCGTCGCCCCGAGGTCGGCGGATTGCACCGACGCGTAATCCGCGAGGGGCTTGGGAAACGCCGGCAAATCCGCGGGAGCGCCCGCGGCCATCGCGCTGGCCGCACCCACCGCGAGGAAGAGGAAGCCGAGCGTAGCGAGGCGGCGCAGCCGCTGAGTTGCCAAAACCATATCGCGAGCAAACGGCTCGGCGGGCACGGCGCAAGCAAGGGAAGTGGCATGGGCGTCCCGCCCATGTTTCTCCCCCAACCACGGGCGGCGCCCGTGCCCCTCCAAACCGCTCAGAACGTGTGGACCACGAGCCCCGAGCGGAGCTTGGGCTCGAACCACGTGCTCTTCGGCGGCATAATCTGGCCCGCGTCGGCGATGTCCATGAGCTGCGCGAGCGTCACGGGATACATCGAGAACGCCACGCCGCCCTCGGCATCGATGCGCTTCACGAGCTCGCCCGGGCCGCGAATCCCGCCGACGAAGTCGATGCGCTTGCTCGTGCGGACATCGGCGATGCCAAGCACCGGACCGAGGAGCTTGTCCTGCAGCACACTCACATCAAGGCGCGAGACCGGATCGGCGTTGGCATCGGCCACGCAACGCAGCCCATACCACTTTCCGCCGAGATACATGCCCACCTCGCCGACAGCGGCGGGTGACGGCGCGGCGTTTTCGCTCAGGCCGAAGATCGTCTTCACCTTCGCAAGGAAGTCCGCCGGAGCAAGGCCGTGCAGATCGACGACGATGCGATTGTAGGGGAGAATCTTGAGTTCGCTCGCTGGGAAAAGCACGCAGAGGAACCAATTGTAGTCCTCGGCGCCAGTGTGCTGCGGGTTGCGCTCACGGCGAAGGCGCGCGACACGCGCCGCGCTCGCGGCGCGATGATGGCCATCGGCAATGTAGGTCACCGGCACGTCGGCAAAGGCGCTCACCCACTCCGCACCGCCCGCGATACGCCACACCGTGTGGCGGATGCCATCGGGTGCGGTGAAGTCATGCAGCGGCTTTTCCTTGGTTTTTGCGTTCACGAGCGCGGTCACAGGCGCGTGGTCGCGATAGGTGAGAAACACCGGACCGGTGTCGGCGCTCAGCGTGTCGATGAGCTTCGTGCGGTCGTCCTCCTTGTCCTTCCGCGTCTTCTCGTGCTTCTTGATCAACTCCCGGTCGTAGTCGTCGACATGGCAGCCGGCGATGAGCCCGCGCTGAATGTGCGAGCCCATTTGCTGCTGATAGACGTAGAGGCACGGCTCGGTCTCGCGAACCAGCACGCCGTTGCGCTGAAGGCCGAGGAAGTTTTCCCGCGCTTTGGCATAGACCGCCTCGCTGTAAGGATCCGTCGCCGTCGGCAAATCGATCTCGGCCCGATCGACGTGCAGCAGGCTGTGCGGCTTGCCGGCGGCGAGCGCGGCCGCCTCGGCGGCGTTGACGACATCATAGGGCACGCAGGCCACTTCGGGTGCCGAAGCAGGCGTGGGAACGAGGCCTTGGAAGGGATGAATGCGCATGGACGAAATGGAAAATGAGTAAACGCGAATCACGCGAAGCCACGCGGGCCGCGGCAATCCCATTCGCGCCGGGTCGCGTGTCATCCGCCGGCCACAAAAAAGCCCTCCGCATCGGAGGGCTTTCGAGATTGGCTGCGGACGCCGCGCTTACTTCTTCGGGGCGGTGCCGCGCTTGAACTTCGTGGTGAACTTCTCGACGCGGCCCGCGGTGTCGACGAGGCGCTTCTCACCCGTGTAGGCGGGGTGCGAGTCCATCGTCACGTCACGGACGATGACGGAATATTCCTGCCCATCGATCTGCTCCTTACGAGCGGACTTCATGGTGGACTTGGTGAGAAAACGACGGCCGGTTCCGATATCAAGGAAGCAGACGTTGTTTAGCGTGGGATGACCTTCGGCTTTCATCGTGGAAATGGTGCTGGGTTAGCCTTGGCGCGCCTTGTAGCGCGGCTCGACCTTGTTGATGACGTAAATCTTGCCTTTGCGACGGACGACTTGGCAGGCCGGGTGGCGCTTCTTGGCCGATTTGATGGAGGAAACGACTTTCATAAAAGAGCGCAAAGCATCGGTCGCGACTGGCACTGTCAACGGAATTGTTCGCTTGGCAGTGCGGCACAAAAGCATCCGAGACGGGATCGGTTCAAGCGTTGGAAATGTTGCGTGGCGAATCGAGCGCCAGCCTCGCACTGATCGCGCGTCCTACGCCGATGCCGACAGAGGCAAGAGGCATTCCTCCAAGGACTGTTCGCACGCCGCTACGAACCATGGCCTTGCAAGGAGTCGCGCACACAGGGACCGAGTCACCGTTACGCGTTTTCCGCAGGTCAGGGGCGGAATTAACCCGTTGAGACATCATGCCCCGGGCCCAACCTCACGACACGACGCCATGCCCGCTTTCGCCCCGTTTTTTCCCACAAATCTGCCACTGAGAACCTACCTGCGCCGCGCGCTCGGCATTTACGTGCTGCCGCCACCCAAGGAGCCGGTCCGCCTCGTGGAGCGCCGCCGAAAACGCCGCGACGACGATTCCCGCTAGGAGATAGCGGGACATTACGCCAAATGAGTATGGGCCGCCCTCTGTTGTGACGGGGGGCGGCCTTCTCGCTTTCAGGACCGCCGAAACGGGCTACTTTCCCACTCCCGAGACGCGGAAGCCGATTTCGCGCAGCTTCGGCAGATCAAGGATGTTCCGGCCGTCGAACACATGCGCGGGCTGCTGCATCCCGGCAAAAATCCGCGCGTAATCGAGGTGCTTGAACTCGTCCCACTCCGTCACGATCGCGATCGCGTGGGATCCCTGCGCCGCCTCGTAGGCGGAGGCGGCGATCGTGAGGCGAGGTTCGTCGCGGCCCTTGCCCAGCACGTCGGCGCGAATCTCATCGGCCGGCACCTTCGGATCATAGACGACCACGCGCGCCTGTTCGGCCAGCAGATCGCGGCAGATTGCGATGGCAGCGGATTCGCGCGTGTCGTTGGTGTCCTTCTTGAAGGCGAATCCCAGCACCGCGATTTTCTTGTCGGCGACCGTGTTGAACAGCGCACGCACAATCTTCCCGGCGAACCGGTGCTTCTGCCAGTCGTTCATCGTCACCACACTTTCCCAATAGCGGGCGACCTCGGGCAGGCCGAAGTGCTCGCAGAGATAGACGAGGTTGAGGATATCCTTCTGGAAACAGGAGCCGCCAAAGCCCACCGACGCGCGCAGGAACTTCGGCCCGATACGCGAATCGCGGCCGATCGCGTTCGCTACCTCGTCCACATCGGCACCGGTCGCCTCGCAGAGCGCGGAGACGGAGTTGATTGATGAGATGCGCTGCGCGAGGAAGGCGTTGGCCACGAGCTTCGAGAGTTCCGAGGACCAGAGGTTGGTCGTGATGATGCGGTCGCGCGGCACCCAATGGGCGTAGACCTCGACGAGCTTCTGCAACGCCACCTGCCCGCCCGGCGTGCGCTCGCCACCGATCAGCACGCGATCAGGCATCTGCAAGTCCGCCATCGCGGTGCCTTCCGCCAGGAACTCGGGGTTGGAGAGCACCTCGAAGGTGTGCCCGCGCGTGTTGGCCGCGAGGATGTCCTTGATGGTCTCGGCCGTGCGCACCGGGATGGTCGTTTTCTCGACGATGATCTTGGGGCCGTTGGCGTGCTCGGCGATCGTGCGCGCCACCGACTCAATGAAGCGCAGGTCCGCCGCGCGACCGGCGCCGACGCCGTAGGTTTTCGTGGGGGTGTTGACGGCGACGAAAATAATGTCCGCCGCGGCGATCGCGCCATGCACATCCGTGGAGAAAAACAGATTACGCCCGCGGGTCTGGCGCACCACTTCGTCGAGCCCCGGCTCGTAAATCGGCAACGTGCCGGAGTTCCATGCCGCGATGCGAGCGGCATTCATATCCACGACCCGCACCTCAATCTCCGGCGCCTTGAGCGCAATCATGGCCATCGTGGGGCCGCCGACATAGCCTGCGCCGATGCAACAAATCTTCATGGTAAAGTCAGAGGTCAGAATTGCGTTCCATCGGCGCAATCCAAGGCCGATTTGAGCCCGCCCGGTGGAAAAACACAAAAAAGGGCGGCAAAAGCCGCCCTTTTCAGAAGTAAGTTCCCCCCTTCACCCAACCTAGGCCGGGTTCGGCGCCGTCGCCAAACCGGGAGGTGTCTCAGGCTTGTCAGCCACTTTCTTGTCCGACGGCTTCTCGACCAGCTTCGGCGGCAGCTCGCGCACAATGGGCGAGCGGATTTCGCCGTGGTGCAGAATCTCGAGCACGTGCTTGCCCTCGATGGTCTCGTGCTCGAGGAGGGCTGAGGCGATCTTGTCGAGCATCTCACGCTTGGCGGTGATGATCTCTTTCGCCCGATTGTATTGCTCCGAGATTATGCGCGAAACCTCGCCGTCGATCTTGCGCGCGGTGTCCTCGCTCAGGTGCTGCGAACGGGTGATGTCGCGGCCGAGAAAGACGGTATCCTGATTGTCGCCCATCGAAATGGGACCGAGCTGGCTCATGCCGTAATCACAGACCATCGCGCGGGCAATCTTGGTCGCCTGCTTGATGTCGCCGTAAGCGCCGTTGCTGAAGTCGCCCGTGACCATCTCCTCCGCGATGCGCCCGCCCATAGCCATCGCGATTTGGTCGAGCAGCTTCTTCATGGGCCGGGTCAGGATATCCTTCGTCGGAATGAAGGTCGTGCTGCCGAGGCTCTGGCCTCGGGGGATAATGGTGACTTTATGGACGGGCACGGTGCCGTCATCGAGCACCGCCTGCACAACGGCGTGGCCGGCCTCATGGTAGGCGGTCAGCTTCTTCTCCGCATCGTCCATCACCCGGCGACGTTCGCGGCCGAAGAGGACCTTCTCACGCGCATCCTCGACATCGATCATCTCGACTTCCTTCTTGCCGCGTCGCGCGGCGAGCAGCGCGGACTCATTGAGAAGATTGGCGAGGTCCGCGCCCGAGAGACCGGGAGTGCCCCGTGCGACGACCGCGAGATCGACAGCTTTCGCGAGGCTGATCTTGCGGGCATGCACCCGGAGAATCTGCTCGCGGCCCAGGATGTCGGGCAAGTCGACGTAGATCTGGCGATCGAAACGGCCCGGGCGCAGCAACGCGCTGTCGAGCACGTCGGGACGATTGGTCGCGGCGATGATGATGACGCCCTCGGTGGTGTCGAAACCGTCCATCTCGACGAGCATCGAGTTGAGTGTCTGCTCGCGCTCATCGTTGCCGCCGCCAAGGCCGGCCCCGCGCTGGCGACCCACCGCGTCGATTTCGTCGATGAAGATGAGGCAAGGCGCGTTCTTGCGGCCCTGCTCAAACATGTCGCGCACGCGGCTCGCGCCGACGCCGACAAACATCTCCACAAAGTCCGAACCCGAGATGCTGAAGAAAGGCACGTCGGCCTCGCCCGCGACCGCCTTGGCCAGGAGCGTCTTGCCCGTGCCCGGAGGACCGACCATCAGGATGCCCTTCGGGATGCGGCCGCCCATCTTGGTGAACTTCTTCGGATCCTTGAGAAACTCGACGACCTCGGAGACTTCCTCCTTGGCCTCATCGCAGCCCGCCACATCGGCAAACGTGAGCCGATCGCGATCGCGCGTGAGGAGCTTGGCCCGGCTCTTGCCGAAGCTCAGCGCCCCCCGCCCCGCTTGGCGCAGTTGGCGGACGAAGAGGAAATACAGCAGGCCGATGACGAGCACGATCGGCAGTAGGTTGAACATGAACGAGGTCAGCATCGTCTGCGACGGCTGCTCCACGAAGGCTTTGGATTTTTGCAGGCGCTCCATGTTCGCATCAGTGATGCGACCCGAGGCGCGGAAGGGCTTGAACGGCGAATCCGCATCTTTGCGGCTGCTGCCCGTGATGGCGTAACCATCGCGCCCACCGCTCAGGTCCGGGCGGATGGCAGCCGGAGCACCGGAATCAATTTTGATGTTCTTCGTCTCGGCGCGCTCAACCACATCTTGGATCGTCAGCATCTCCGGCTGGTTGCTCGCACCCGTGGTGGTGAAGAGCAGCGCCAGCACCGCGGCCACCAGCACAAGCCAGAAGATCAACATCTTCGGCTGGAAGCGATCCGGGGGAAGGTTCTTGAGCGGCCGGCGGGCCTTTTTGGAGTCAGGTTCGGACATTTACGTTTTGGGACTGAGCGGGCACGGTGTATGTTCCGGCCTCGGAAGTCAATTGGCGCACCCGAGGAATCAGGGCTGTTTTTTTCGGGCCGATTGGAAACGCAGCTCCCGGCCATCACTGACGGCAAAGCCCAGCCGACCCAAGCTTTGGCGCGTCGGCCCGCGCATAATCGCGGTGAGCAGCGTATCGAACGCCACCCGCGAAATTGCCCCCGCCCGCGGCTCGGCCCGCAGCCACCGGTGCAACGCGCGCCGCCAGAGGGCGCGCGGTTTGTCGGTGAGCGGATCGAGCGGCAGCTTCCCTCGGGAATTTAGCCTTGGGAGCAGCTCGTCGAGCCATGATTCGAGCGCGGCATCGTCTTCCTCCAGCAGGGCCCGTGCATTCGCCGCCCCCGCAACGGCATCGCGCTGCGCGGCCTTCGCCCACGCGGGCACTACGGCTCGACGCACGCGATTCCGGAAAAAATCGTCGCCCGCATTGGTCGCATCCTCGCGCCACGCCGCTCCTGCCCTCCTCAAGGCGGCTTCAATTTCCGCCTTCTTCAGGCCGAGCAGCGGCCGCAAATGCACCCGACCGCGCGGCATGGTCTGCACCGGCCGTGGTGCCGCAAGTCCGCCTGTGCCGCTGCCGCGTGCCAGGCGCATCAGCATCGTCTCCGCGATATCGTCCTGCTGATGACCGAACCACACCACGCGAGCCTGCTCCTCAAAAAAAGCCATCCGCGCCGCGCGGGCCTCGGCCTCACTCGCACCGCGGCGCCTGCCTTTCCACGCGCCGGCCACGCACTCCACCTCAAGCTCCTTGCATACTCGCACGCAGAACTTCGCGTCCGCGCGCGATTCCGCACCGCGCAGGCGATGATCGAAGTGCAGCGCTCGCAGCGTGCGCCGCCGCTCCGGCCAGTGCGCCCAGATCAACAGCAGCAGCGCGAGCGAGTCCGCGCCGCCGGAAAACGCCACCGCCCATTTGCCTCGACGCGACGCTGCTTCGGCCCACGCCCGCACCGCCGCGTCCAATCGCTCGCGCGGGATGATCGCTGCGAGCTTCGCGGCGGCCTCACGCAAAGGCCAAAAACTCCTTGCCGAAATACGGCACGAGCGCCGCCGGCAGCTTCACGCGTCCGTCAGGTTGAAGGTTGTTTTCGAGCAGCGCGGCGAGCACGCGCGGCACCGCGAGACCGGACCCGTTGAGGGTGTGGACCAGCTCGGGCTTGCCGCTTTCCTTGCCGCGGAAACGAATCTGCGCGCGCCGCGCCTGGAACGCCTCGAAGTTCGAACAGCTCGACACTTCGAGCCAGCGCTTCTGCCCCGCCGACCATACCTCGAGATCGTATTTCTTCGTCTGCGAAAAACCGAGATCGCCGCCGCACATCAGCAGCACGCGATACGGCAGGCCAAGTTTCTGCAGCAGGCGCTCGGCGTCGTCGCGGAGCTTGTCCAGTTCGTCGTAGCTCGTGCTCGGGTGGACCCACTTGAGCAGCTCGACCTTGTCGAATTGGTGCAGGCGGTTGAGCCCGCGCACGTCCTTGCCGTAGCTGCCCGCCTCGCGGCGGAAACACGGCGTGTAAGCGCAGCGTTTGATCGGGAGCGCCGCCTCTTCCACGATCTCGTCGCGGAAGAAATTCGTCAGCGGCACCTCCGCTGTAGGCACGGCGTAGAGGTGATCGGGCGTGGTCTCATACATCTGGCCCTCTTTGTCGGGGAGCTGGCCGGTCGCGGTCGCGCTCGCCGCGTTCACGAAGATCGGCGGATTCACCTCGGTGTAGCCGGCCTTGGTGTCCTCCTCCAAAAAGAAATGCAGCAGCGCGCGCACGATCCGCGCGCCGTCGCCGACGTAAAATGGGAATCCCGCGCCGGTGACCTTGGAGCCCCGCGCGAAGTCGAAGAGCTTGTCGAAGCCGGGGATCTCCCAATGCGCCTTGGCCGCGGGCGAGACCGCGTTCACATCGCCGTGCGTCGAGAAGACCACGTTCTGCTCCGGCGTGCGGCCCTCCGGCACGCTCGCGTGCGGCAGATTCGGAATCGAGAGCATCGCCTGCTTGAACTTCGCCTCGGTCTCGTTGAGCGCCGCCTCGCGCTCCTTCACCTGCGCCGAAACCGCCTTCATCTCGCCGACCTTCGCGATGAATTCCGGCGAGCCCTTCGGCAGCGCGGCCATCGCGGCGTTGGCGGCCTTCTGTTTTCCACGCAGCGCCTCGACTTCCTGCAACTGCGTCCGCCACGCCGCGTCGATCGCGAGCACGGCGTCGAGATCGACTTCGAGGTGTTTCTTGGCAATCGCCGCCCGAACGAGGTCGGGCGTTTCGCGGATGAGCTTCGGATCGAGCATGGATTAAGGGACCAAAAGACAAGGGACCACGGGACCAAAAGACTACTGAAAACTATCCCTCTATACCGCACGCCCCGCGCCGAGCGGTCGTCCCTTGGTCTTTTTGCCCCTTGGTCTTTTTGTCCCTGGTCCCTTGGCCCCTACTTGAACCGCGCCTGCGCCCGCTGGAACCGCTGATAGACTTCCTTCGCCGAGAGCAGCTTGAGGTCGCCCACCGGCGCCTGCACCACGATGTTGCCCGGCGCATTGAGCGGATAGGGCCCGAAGAGCCGCGGGTCCGTGGGCCCGAAGATGCCCAGCACGCGCACGCCCAGCGCCGCCGCCAGATGCATCGGGCCGCTGTCGTTGGCGATCACCCAGTCGGCGCGCTTCACGAGCGCGGGCAGCGAGACGAGGCTCGTGTTGCCCGTGAGGTTGAAAAACTGCGCCGGGGGAAAAGCCCCGCGGTCGTGCACGTAGCTGCTGCCCGCCCACACGACCTTGCGCGTGCGATCTTCCCGCAGAAGCAGCTCGGTCAGTTCCTTGAAACCGCCCCACGTCTTCTCCGCGCGCCGGCTGTCCACAAACATCACGATCGGCTTGCCGCCACCGCGGGTGTCCGCGAATTGAAGTTTGAGAGTGTCCGCCGCGCGGAACTTCACCGTGCCGGCCAGCTCGGCCTTGGCGCCCACCACCGGGCAAAATTGCAGGAGGATATCCAGCGCATGGCTGCGTTTGCCATCGGGCGGCAGCGCCACTTTCTGGTCGTAGAACACACTGGAGAATTCGCGCGCATCCGCCCGGCCGATCTTTTTCTTGGCCAGCACGCGCGAGGTCATCAGGCCGGTGCGCAGCAGCCCCTGCATGTCGAAGACGTAGTCGAAGGTCGTTTTCCGCAGTTCCTTCGTGAGGCGGAGAAATCCCTTCGCCCCCGCCGCGCGCTCGAAGACATACACGTGCTCCACCGCCTCGCAGGCCCGCACGATGGGCGCGAAGATTTCGCGCACGACCCACGAGATGCGCAGCCGCGGCAACTGGGCCTTGAGCGAGGTCGCGACCTGCAGGGCCTGCACGATGTCGCCGAGCGACGAAGGTTTGATGATGAGCAGTTCGATCATGGGCAGCTCGGTGAGACCGTGAGACCGCAGACGGTTCCATCGCGCAAAGCATGCATGTTTCAGGGACGACCGGACGCGAAATCAAACGCAAATATCTGTTGGTTTGCCTCCCCTGCCGCCACCCGGCAATCAACCCGCCGCACGTGCTGCTTTTTTTGCTCAAGTTTATCGGCCGGCTGGTCGCGCTCTCCCCCGAGCCGGTCCTGCGCCTGCTGGCCGTGGGGCTGGGTGATTTTATTTTTTTCCTCCTGCCCCGCCGCCGCCGGCTGATTCTGTCCAATCTCCACCACGCCTTCCCGGAAAAACCCGCCGCCTGGCACCGCGCCATCGGCCGCGAAAGCTGCCGGCGCCTGATCGAGACGGGGCTGCTGTCACTCGCGACCCCGTTCCTCGGCGATCGTCGTCTGCGCGAAATCGTCACCCTCTCGCCGGAGCTGCTCGCGCTCTACACCGGGCACGAGCGCGAACCGGCACCGACGCTCATCTGCTCGCCGCACATCGCCTATTGGGAAGCGCAGACCGCCCAGCCGCTGCTTGTCCCCGGGCCGTTCCCCGAGTTCGGCATCATCTACCGGCCGCTCGACAACCCGGCGGCCGACGCCTTCGTCAAAAAATCCCGCGAGCGCTTCGGCATGAGGCTGCTCTCGCGCAAGGAGGGCTTCGCCGAGGCGCTGAAGATCCTGCGCCGCCGCGGTTTCGTCGGCGTGCTCTTCGACCAAAACGCGGGGCTGCAGGGCGCGCTCACCACGCTCTTCGATCGCGTGTGCTCGACGACGGAGCTGCCCGGCCTGATGGCCGAAAAATTCAACGCGCGCGTCGTCGGCATTTTCCCGCGCCGCCGGGCCTTCTGGCGCGTCGAAATCGGCGGCCATCGCCTCGCGAACGACGGGTCGGGCGAGTCGGTCACGATCGGCCTCAACCGCTGGCTGGAGGATCTCCTCCGCGGCGACGACAATCTCTGTGCCTCGTGGCTCTGGGCGCACGACCGCTGGCGCAACCAGGACATGCCCGCGAAGCGCCTCCGTCTCGAGGCCAGGCGCAACCTCCTCGCCGCCGACCTCGCGGCACGCGGGCGCACGGCCCTGCCCCGCCGCACCCGCGTGTTTGTGCGTCTGCCCAACTGGCTCGGCGATGTCGTGATGGCGCTCCCGCTCCTCCGCGCGATCCGCGCCTCGCGCCCCGACGCCGTGATCACGCTCCTCGCGAAAAAGCAGTTCCTTCCGCTGCTCGAATCATGGGCCGTCGCCGACCAACTCCACGCGCTTCCACCGCAGGGCCCCGGCTATTTTCTCCATTTCCGAAAACTGCGCCACGCGTTCCCCGACGTGTGGCTGCTCTTCACCAATTCCTTCCGGGGCGATCTCGAGGCCCGGCTCGCGGGTTGCCGCCAGCGCTTCGGCCTCGTGCGACCCGGCAAGTCCCGCCCTCTGCTTTCGCACGCCTACCGCGCGCCCGCCGACTTTGACGAGCGCACGCACCACCAACTCGAACTTTGGGAGAACTTCCTTCGCCACTTCGGCCTGGCTGCGACGATTGATCGCACGCCGATTCTCGCTGACAGCGTTCAGCCTCCAAACAATCAGCGCATCGCCCTGATTCCCGGCTCTGAAAACACCCCGGCCAAGCGCTGGCCTGTCGCCCATTGGCGCGCACTCATCGAGTCGTTGCCCGGCGAGCGTTTTGTCCTCCTCGGCACCGCCAACGATCTCTCCATCACTACCGCCGTCGCCGAGGGGTTCTCGTCTGGGCGCGTGGAGAACCTCGCGGGCAAAACCGATCTCCCTGGGTTCGTCGCGCAGCTCCGCGCGGCACGGATCCTAGTGACCAACGACACCGGCGGCATGCATCTCGCCAACGCCCTCGGCGTTCCGCTGCTCGCGCTTTTCGGGCCGACCAACCCCGTGCGCACGGGCCCGGTCTTCGCCGCACCCGCCCGCATTCTCCAGCCGCCCGGCTGCCCGCCCACGGGCGGCGGCAACCTCGCCGACCTTACCCCCGCCACCGTCTCCGCAGCCTTGCGCGAACTCATCGCATCTCCACGCTCCTGACTTTCTCCGCGTCTCCCCCTCTCTCCGTCTCCGCGTCTTCCACCCCGTGCCTCTCCTCACCGTCACCGATCTCCGCACCAGTTTCTACACGCGCAGTGGCGTCTACCGGGCGGTCGATGGCGTGAGTTTCTCGGTCGAGCGCGGCGAGACGCTCGGCATCGTCGGCGAGTCCGGCTCCGGCAAATCCGTCACCTGCTACTCCATCATGGGCCTGCTGCCGGTGCCACCGGCGCGCATCGAGGCCGGCTCGGCGATCTTCGACGGCGTCGATCTCCTGAAATGCACGCCGGCGCAGTCGCGCTCCATCCGCGGCAAGCGCGTCGCGATGATCTTTCAGGATCCGATGACGTCGCTGAATCCTTACCTGCGCGTCTCGGAGCAGCTCATCGAGCCGCTGCTCATCCACGAAAAAATCTCCAAGGCCGCCGCCCTCAAGCGCGGGCTCGAGGCGCTGGAGGCCGTCGGCATCAACGACGCCTCGCGCCGCATCCACCTCTACCCGCATGAGTTTTCCGGCGGCATGAGGCAGCGCGTGATGATCGCGATGGCGCTCATCACGAAACCCGAGCTGCTGATCGCCGACGAGCCCACCACCGCACTCGACGTGACCGTGCAGGCCCAAATCCTCGAGCTAATCAAAAAAATGCAGCGCGACCTCGGCATGGCCGTGATTTTTATCACGCACGATCTCGGCGTCGTCTCCGGCCTCTGCGATCGCGTGCAGGTGATGTATGCCGGGCGCATCGTCGAGACCGCCGACACCCGCACGCTCTTCTACTCGCCGCTCCACCCTTATACGCGCGCGCTTCAGCGCTCCATCCCCGCGCTGCAAAGCAAGGGCGCCGAGCTCTACACCATCCGCGGCCTGCCGCCCGATGTCTCGAAGCCGCTGCCGGGCTGCGCCTTCGCGGCCCGCTGCGAGTTCGCGACCGCGCGCTGCACCACGACACCCGCGGTGCTCGCGCCTGCCACCCCCGGCCACGCCCACGCCTGCACCCGCGTGCAAGCCGGCGAACTGTGATCCCGCCGAACATGTCCGCCCCGATCCTCCAACTCACCGACGTCAAGACCCACTTCCCGCTCACGCGTGGCTTCATCCTCAAGCGCAGCGCGGGCACCGTAAAGGCCGTCGATGGTGTCTCGCTCAGCATCGCGCGCGGCGAGGTGCTCGGGCTCGTCGGCGAATCCGGCTGCGGCAAATCCACGCTCGCCCGCACCATCATGCAGCTGGTGCCCACGACCGCCGGGACGGTCGTGCTGGAGGGCAAGAATCTCACGACCGGCTCGATCGCCGAGGTCCGCGATGTGCGTCGCGACATGCAGATGGTCTTTCAGGATCCTTATGCATCGCTCAACCCGCGCATGACGGTGTTCGACACGCTCGCGGAGCCGCTGCGCGTCCACGAGGTCTGCGCCGCGGCCGATGTCCCCGCGCGCGTCGCCGAGCTGATGCAGCTCGTGGGGCTCGCGCCGCGCTTCATGCAGAAATACCCGCATGAATTCTCCGGCGGCCAGCGCCAGCGCATCGCCATTGCCCGCGCCCTCGCGCTTGAGCCGAAGATCATCATCGCCGACGAACCCGTCTCCGCCCTCGACGTCTCGATTCAGGCGCAGATCCTCAACCTCCTGTCGCAGCTCTGCCGCAAGATGAACCTCGCGCTCATCTTCATCGCGCACGACCTCTCCGTGGTGAAGCACATCTCCGATCGCGTGGCGGTGATGTATCTGGGTAAAATCGTGGAGCTCGGCCCCGCCCTCGATGTGATCGATCGGCCGCTGCATCCCTACACCCGCGCGCTCGTCAGCGCGATCCCGACGCCCAATCCCGACACCGAGCGCACGCGCCAGCGCATCGTGCTCCCCGGCGATCCGCCCTCCCCCATCAACCCGCCGAGCGGCTGCGCCTTTCATCCGCGCTGCCCGCACGCGATGGAAAAATGCAAGATAGCCGTGCCGCCCCTCACGCGTGCGGATGCGACGCGAGAGGTCGCATGCGTGCGGCTGGGGGAAATTTGATACCAGCGTCCTTTGAAGCTTGGGCGACAGAATGGTGGGGCCGCTTCTCCGCAAGCGGCCTGAGTTCCAGCCGGCGAATTGCCCCGTAAAGCAGGCCGGCTCGGAGAGCCAGCCCCACCTCGGAATGGTCTGATCGGCCCGCTCAGAAAGTCGGCGTCACGTTCCGAGCGGGCAGAAACTTCGAGCCACCCTCCCACGGTCCCTGCTCTGCCGAGCAGGGCTACCAAACCAGTGCGCGTCAGAATAGCTCGCCTTGCATCGCCTGGCTTGGGGGCGCGGCGGGCGCGGGCGAAGCGGCAACGGGGCCTTGGTAGCGCCGCCGGGCCTCGGCGGCGGTGGAGCGCATCTCGTAGCCGTCGAGCAGGCGGAAGAGTTCCTCCGGTTGCGGCGTGCGCCACTCGGGCGTCACGGGCGGCAGCGTGAGGTTGAGCGTCGTGAGCTTCAGGTTGATCCGCAGGCGCTCGGCGTCGCGGGCCACCGGCTCGCGGAACCGATCGGGCTTCAGCTCGGCGGCACGCGCGATCACGCCTTCGAGGCTGCCGAACTCGGCGAGCCATTTCGACGCGGTCTTGGGGCCGACACCGTCGATACCGGGGATGTTGTCCGAGGTGTCGCCCACGAGCGCGAGGTAGTCCGCGATCTGCGCGGGCGGGACGCCGAACTTTTCCTGCACGCCGGCGGCATCGAGCAGGCGCCAGCCGAGCTTCGGGTTCGCGGAGGGCGGCGGGAGCATGATGCGAATCTTGTCGCCGACGATCTGGGCGAAATCCTTGTCGCTGCTCATGACCGTCACGTCGTGGCCGGCCGACGCGAGGCGGACGGCTTCGGCGGCGAGGAGGTCGTCGCTCTCGACGCCCTGCCGCTCGATGCCGGCGAGGCCCATCGCGCGCGTCAGGCCCTTGATGGGATCGATTTGCTGGCGCAGCGCGTCGGGCATGGGCTGGCGCTGGGCCTTGTAGTCGGCGAGGAGCGCCACGCGGTCCTCGGACTCGCCGAGATCGAAGAACACGAGGGTCGCGGCGGGCTGCTCGAGGTCGATGAGTTTCCAGAGCGACTTCACCCAGCCGTGCAGCGCGCCGGTCGGGAACCCGTCGGCGCGTGTCAGCTCCGGCAGCGCATGGAAGCAGCGGTAGGCGAGGTTGAAGCCGTCAACGAGGAGCCATTTGGGCATGGGGCAACGCTCACCGTTCAACGCTGAACGCTCAACGCTCAAGTGACGGCAGATCATCTTCGGGCCCTAGCGGCCAGTGCCAGCGAGACGACAACCACCACTCGCTCACGCTCGCAGCTACGGGCGGACACGCTGAACTTGAGCGTTCAGCGTTGAGCGTTGAGCGTTAAACGTTGAGCGTTCCGGTCGCGCAGCGACCGGTCACGGATCGACGTCGTAGACCTCGACTATGCCGACGCCAGTGCCGTTGTTCACGCCGGTGAGCGTCACGGTGTAGGCGCCGGGCGGGAGCATCACGATCATGGCGGAGTCGCGGCTGCCGTTGGCGAGCGGGAAGGCGCCCGCGGCCACGGAGGCCTGGGCGATGACCGGCGCCTCGACGCCCGAGGCCCAGTTGTCGTTGGTCGCGAGGACCTGACCGGTCGCCTGGTTGGTGAGCGTGATCTGGGGATCGGCGAGGACGCCGGGGACGCCGAAGCCGGCGAGCGTAGGGCCGACGCCACGGATGAGGATGCGGCGCGAGACGGCGCCATTGACGACGAAGCCCGCGATAAGAGCATTGGCGCCCGTGCCGACGTTTCCGCGCGTCGAGACGTTGGCGGCCTTCGGACCGGCGCCAGTGCCCTGCGTGACATCATAGACCTCGATGAGAACGATGCCCGTTGCCGCAGGGTTGTTGGCCGGGCTCTTCGCCTGGACCGTGTAATTTCCAGGCGGCAGCGTCACGAGCACGGCGGCATCGGCGGAGTTGGGCCCGGCGAAATTGAAGGCGCCGGCGCGCTGCACCGCTTGCTGGAGCGCGTTCACCTGCTGCTGGCCGCCGGTCTGCTGGCCCCAGTCGTCGTTCACGAGGACGGGGGTCTGGTTACTGCCGGAGTAGAGTTCCAAGCGCGGATTCGGGAGCGCGCCCGCGAGGTTGAAGGGGGCGCCCGTGAGGGTCGGGCCGATGACGCGGATCAGCATCTGCCGGGTCTGCGTGGGATTGGCGCCGGTGACCACGAAGCCGCCGATGAGGATGTTGGTGCCATCGCCCGTCGTGACGCCGCGCGTGGAGATATTGACGAGGCGCGTGGGGGTGTTGCTGAGCGTGAGCACGGCCTGATCACTGGTGGCGGTGGCGGCGCTGCTCGTGATGGCGACCGTGTAGGTGCCCGCGCGCGTGGCGTCGACGTTGGTCAGGCTGAGGATCGTGTTGGTCGCACCGGGCACCGGGGCGCCGTTGAGCAGCCATTGATAGGCGAGCGGCGGCGCGCCCTGCGCCTCGACGCTGAAGATGACGCCGGAGCGCGGCGCGACCACGAGCGACTGCGGATGCCGGGTGATCGTGACGAAACGGTAGCCGTAATAAACATCCTTGAGCACGGCGTCCGCGATGGCGGCGCGGGTCGGCAGGCGCAGGAGCGCATCGATCCGCGCCGTGATCTCATCGACGGTGACGGTGACGGGCGGACGGGCGAGCTGGTAGAAGAGCGCCGCCGCCCGGGCGCGGTCGAACAGCGCGGTGTTGGTCGAGTTGGTGTTGGTGATGAACTCGGCGAGCGCCTGGTTGAGGCCGACCGCCGCATAACCGCGGCCGAGGGTGGCGGAGAGCGTGGTGTTGCTGCGGAAACGGACGCGATCGAGGGCCTGCGGCGGTGGCAGGCCGGCGGCGACATGGAGGCGGGCGAGGAAAGCCTCGGCGTTGTTGGGGCTCGTGGGCGTGTCGAGGACCTGGTTCGTCGGAACGAAGCCGTATTTCGCGAAATACTCGTTGGCCGTCAGGATGCTGCCGACCGCCGCGGCCAGGCTGCCGCGGGCGATGGCGAGGAAGTTGGCGTAGTTCTGCGGCGTGGGCCACTGGCCCATCAGCACGTAGTAGGTGGCGAGCAGGTTCACCGGGGCCTGGAAGCCCGGCAGATCGGTGAGCGGCAGGCCGCCGTTGGCGGTCAGCGGGCTCACGATGAGGTCGGCGCGGGTGAGCGTGCCGGCCCCGAGCTGCTCATCGAGCTGGTCGAACACGAGGGGGTTGATGTTGGTCGTGTTCGCGATATCCTGATACGTCTGGAGGATGAAGGCGGCGTTCTCGAGCACGGGGTTGTTGCGCCGCACGTTGACCTCGAGCGTCGGCGACACGGTGGTGATGCCGGAATTGTCCGTCGCGAGCGCCCAGAGCAGGTAGGTGCCGGACTCGGTCGGTGTCCACGTGCTGAGGAAGAGCGAGCCGGCGTTGGTGGAGGTCGCGATCGCGGTGGCGTTGGCGAAGTATTGGACGCTGTTGACCGTGCCGTCAGAGTCGCGGGCGTTGGCGCGCAGCTGCACCGCGCGGTTGAAGGCGGGGCTGGTGGTCGAGGGGGTGATGGTGATCGAGGGCGCGATGCTGGACGGGGCGGTGATGTTGATATTGCCGGTGGGCGAGGCCACGACGTTGCCCGAACTGTCAGTCGCGAGGGCGACGATCTCGATGGGGCCGGGCTGGAGGCCGGCGAAGGCCGTCACGAGCCGCCAGGTGTTGCCCTGCGGATCCCGGCGGGCCTGGCCGATGCTGTTGCGGTCGAGGAAAAACTCCACGCTCACAATCGAGCCGTCGGGGTCCGTGGAGGTCGCGGCGAGATCGGCGGTCGAGGCGGTGGTGGCGGTGCCGGGGAAGCCGGAGACACCGGGTGCGCGCGTGAGGGCAATGGTGGGCGAGAGTCCCTGGATGCTGTTGGCGACGACCCGGCGCGAGACGGGCGTGCTGGTGCCTTGGGCGATGCCGACCGTGGCTTGCGTGGTGATGGTGTAGGTGTCGGGATTCTGCGGAATGAAGATGGCGCGGTAGCTGGTGGAATTGTTGTTCACCCGGTTGCCGTTGATCACCTGCCGCACGCCGCCGGAGGAGGTCGCGACAAACTGGAGCGTCGGGACCTGGGTCGTGGCGGTGTTGACGGCGGTGCCTTCGAGAAAGACAGGCGCGCCGACGGAAGTGACGGTCGAATTGTCCGCCGGCCGCGTGATGGTGGTCGTGGGCGCGGGCACGGCGGTGACATTCACCACGATGGCCGGCGTGGAGACGGCGGTGTTGCCCGTGTCATCGGTCGCGACGGCATAGACGTTGAACGAGCCGGCGGTGGTGGGCGTGTAGATGAGAAGGGCGCCTTGCTGGGGATTGGGAAAAGTGCCGACCAGCGCGCCGTTGGCGAAGAGTTGGATCGTGGTCACCGTCCCGTCGGGATCCGCGTTGTTGGCCTGCATGAAGAACTGCGTGCCGACGTTGATGTTGTTGGGCGTGAGGCCCTGCACTTGGATCGTCGGGGGGCTGCTGGTGGCGGGGTTGATGACGAGGTTCGTCGTCGCGGAGACAGTCTGGTTGTTGCTGCTGTCGCGCGCGATGGCGTAGAGCCGCACCGGGTAGGTGACCGCGCCCGTGGTTTCGTTGATGATCGGGGTGATGGTCGTGAAATCAAAGCGCGTCAGGCTGTAGGATGCCCGGTAGGTGTTGGTGGCCTGCTCACGCGCGGCCAGGCCGATGCTGATGTCGTTGAGGAAAATCTCGACGTTGCTGAGCGTGGAGCCGCCCGTGGCCACGGCGGTGGCGATGAAGTTGACGGTGGAGGCGGTCTGCAGGCCAAGCCCGCCCGGAATCGGCGAGGCGATGACGTTCACGGTCGGCGGCGAGCCGACGACGTTGGCGACGTTGACGGTGAGGGGGGGGCTCGTGGCCGTCTGCGAGTTGGTGTCGGTCACCCGCGCCGTGAGGACGCGCGTCCCGAGATGGGCCGCGGTGGGAACCCAGGAGATCGAATACGGCGCCGTGGTGTCCGCCCCGATCTGGGCGCCATCGAGGAGGAATTCGACGAGCAGAATGGAGGCCCCCGTGCCGGTCTGCACCGTGGCGCTGGCGGAAAGCGTGAGGGGCACGCCGGGCGTGCCGCGCGCGACCGCGTTGGGATTGGGCGCGGTGAACACGATCGTGGGCGTGGCAAACGCCGCGGTGATGGTGGCGGCGGTGGAGACGGCGGTGTTACCGCGGTCGTCGGTGACGATCGCATCGATGACGTAGGTGCCCGCGGCGGTGGGCCGGAAGATGCCCGTGTAGGGAGCCGCGGTGATGGGGTTCCCATTGTTCACCAGGAGAGGATTGCCGTTCACGTAGAACTGCACGGAAGCAACGGTGCCGCCGGTCGCGACGGCGGAGGCGGCCAGGCTAACGTCGGTGTTGGGCACGACGGCGGCATTGTTGGCCGGGGTGATGAGGTTGATTGTCGGCGGCTGGCCGATGGGTGAGACGACGAGGAGGGGTTGCAACACGTCGCGCGCGGCGCCGGCATTGTCCGTGGCGCGGGCCGAGAGCACATAGGCGTGCGAGGACTCGCCCGACGCGAGCGGGGGCGCCGTGTAGCGGAAGGTGAAAGGCGCCGTCGTGTCCTCGCCGATCTTTGTGCCATCGACAAAGAACTCGACGCGCACGACCGCGCGGCCGGCGGCGGGCGAGACGGTGGCGACGATGTTGCGCGTGGCACCGCTCGGGAGCGTAGCGACGCCGTTTACGACCGCGGGCTGCACTACTCCGTTCACGACGAGGCTGGGCGTGAGCGCGAGTGTGATGCCGGGCGAAGAACTATCAGTGACCGAAACCCCGACCGCGGGCGCGGCGACAGCGTTGCCGCTGTTGTCCGTCGCGATGGCGGTGATGGAGGCGGTGCCCACGACGGTGGGCGTCCAATTGATCGACCAAGTGGAGCCTGAGATTGTAGCGACACCGTTGTTAGCAAGACCCGCTGCAGTGCCAGTGGCGCCATTCACGAAGACCTGCACGCCCGTGACCGAGCCGTCGGCATCGGTGGCCGCGCCGGTGATGGTGGTCGCAGCGTTGACGCCGAGGAACGAACCGCTCCCTGGCGTTACGATCGCGGCGACCGGCGCCACGCCAATCGCGGACGTGAGGTTGATCGTGATGGCATTCGAATTGGCCGATAGCCCGTTGGCATCGACGACCCGCGCGCTAAGGACGTGGCTGCCGCCGTCGGCGGGCGCGGTGAAGAGGAAGGTGAAGGGCGCACTCGTATCGGTGGCGACGAGGGTGGAATCGTAGTAGAGTTCGACACGGTCGTAAGCGCCGGAACCGCCGGAAGCCGTGACGGCGAGCGCGCGGGTTGAGCCGGCAGGGATGTTGGAAGAGCCGGTGAGAGTGAGGACGGCGGCGAGGGTCGTCGGCGCGGTGCCAGTGACGTTGACGCTAACTGGAGCCGACGTCCCTACATTGCCGTTCGAGTCGGTCACCACTGCCGTTAACGCCGTCGCGCCCGTTGCCGTAGGAGTCCAAGAGGCCGTAAACGGCGGACCGGAATTGTCGGTGGAAATCGGAACTCCTGCCGCCAGGAACTGAACGCTCGTCGCCACAAGCCCTGTTCCGACAGTTGCGGTAGCACTAATCGTCACGGGGTTCCCGATGGCGACAGGAGTGGCCGATGTCGGAGATGTGATGGCAACCGTGGGTGCCGGCGCAGCGACAACATTAATCGTTGTCGTAGCTGACGTGGTGACCGTGGTCGTTGAATCTGTGAGGCGGGCAACGAGGGAATATGCACCTGGCGCTATGGGGGTCCAAGTAACAGAGTAAGGCGGCGCCGTGACAGGCGATCCTACCACAACACCGTTTACCAAGAATTCCACCTGCGTGACCGTTACGCCGGGACCGACCGTCGGGGAGGCGACGAGGGAAACATTCGCGCCGACCGCGGGAGAAAAGGTCGCGGTAGGAGACGTCAGGGTAATTGCGGATGGGGAGGGCGAACCTGCCGTGGCGGTAACCACTACAGGCGACGAGAGGACAATCGCGTTCTGGTTGTCGATTGTCTGCGCCCGGAGTGAGTAGCTTTTCGCAACCGTGGGCCTCCATGTGACCGAATAGGGAGCAACCAAATCGGGATTGGCCTCTCCCGCGCCGACCGGGGCAATGGGATCTCCATCTACGAAAAACGTCACGCCTTGGCCTGAGCCACTGGGGATAAACCCTCCGAGAGTGTCCGTGGCCGCCGCCGAGATCGTGACGTTTCCGTTGACTGAAACGGATCCAGCCGACGGCGAGGTAATCGAAACCGAAGGTGGAGCGTTGCCCGCAACCTTTGCGGCAACTGTCACATTCAAAGTCGTGGAAACCGTAGGAGAGCCTCCATCGCTGGGATAGGCACGGGCTTCGACCGGCGATGCCACTCCGGGGACAAATCCGTTGGCTCCAGACAGGACAAGCGAGACATTGTAAGGCGCTTGCGGCGCCGTTGCGCGCAAGACTCCACCGACCCAAAATTCTACCCTTGTCACAATAGAGTCAGCCATCAGCGCCGTTGACCTGAAAAACACTTCGGAGTCCTCAGCGACTACACTGCTACCCGCAGACGACACGAGCGATACGAAGCGGGTCGTGGTTACGGTCAGGAACGTTGTCGCGCTGGCGGTTGGGCTCGATGCGCTCGCCCCCGTCGTCGGCGTCGAATTGTCCGTGACGAGTGCTGTGATGGTGTAGTTCCCCGGTGCAGGCGGCTGCCAGTTGACTGTGAACGGCGACGTTCCGGAAACCGTTCCGACGCCCGTTCCATTCACCGAGAATTGAACCGAAACAATCGTTGCGCCCGCCGTGGGCGCGGCGTTGACGGTCAATGGAATCGTCGATGCGGGCAGTGCAATGATCGTTCCGCTGGTGGGAGTGACGAATGAGATTGTCGGCGTCGCGAACGCCAAAGTGGCGGCGCACAGCGCCGTCAGGAGCGCCGCGGCCGCGGGGAATCGCCGGAAGATGGTTTTCATGGCGTGAACGATGACCGGCTTACTTGGCGTTGGTGCGGGTGCGGGGTTCCGCACTGGCCGGCGTCACGATGGTGGGGTTCTGGAAGAGGGAGTTGGCGGGGGTGCTCTTCAGCGATTGTTTCTTGGGCGAGCCGCCGGGGCTCACCAAGTTGGCTGT
>JANOCA010000155.1:0-1699 GCA_031411915.1 Opitutaceae bacterium | reverse complement strand
ACGCCCTCACGCGCGACTTCGCCCGCATCATCCGCCTCATCGAGGATGGCACGATCGACACCGGCCCGTGGATCACGCACCGCGCCAAGTTCGACGATCTGATCGCGCAGTTCCCCGGCTGGCTGAAGCCCGAGACGGGCGTGATCAAGGCGATCGTCGCGCTGACGTAACGGGCTCTGCCCGCAACTCCCTACGCGGGCAACGCAGCGCCGAAGAAGCGCAGCCAGTTGCCGAAGAAGATGCCGTCAATGTCGGCCGCGGAGTAGCCGCGCCGCGCGAGGATCTCCTCCAGCCGGTGGACATCCGTGAGGGTGTCGAGATCGCGCGGGGTCTGCTCGGTGCCGTAGCCACCGTCGAGGTCCGTGCCGAAGGCGCAGTGGCGGGCGTTGCCCGCGAGCTGGCAGATGTGATCCATATGGGCGGCGGCGGCCTCGAGGCCGACCACCTGCGGGCTCGTCACCCCGCGCTGCCAGCCGGGCACCATCATCCAGGCGTCAAACGGCGCGCCGATCACGCCGCCGCGCGCGATGAGGGTCTTGATCTGTCCGTCGGTGAGCTGGCGATCGCCCGGCACGAGCGCGCGGCAGTTGTGGTGGCTCGCGAGCATCGGTCCCTCGTAAACCTCCATCGCGTGGGCAAACGACTGGTCGCTGAGGTGCGTGACATCGAGAATCATCCCGATGCGCATGAACTCCTTCAACAGCTCGACCCCGCGCGCGCTCAGCGGGCCGTCGGTGTCGGTGCCGCACGCATATTGGCTGCGACGGTAGTGCGAGGGGCCGACGGCCCGCAGGCCATCGCCCCACCACGCCTCGACCTGCGCCGGGTCCACAATCGGATCCGCGCCTTCCATGCTGAGGATCACGCCGAGCGGCGTGGTGTCGGGGGCGAGCTGCCACGCGGCGAAATGGGCGGTGAGTTCGCCTCTCGTCTTCAGAAATCGCAGATGGCCCTGCGCCTCGAGCAGCCGGTAGTAGGCGAGCTGCCCGCGGGCGTGTCCGTGGGCCGCGGCCTGCGTCGTGTAGTCGAGGGCGACACGCCGCGCGTCCGGCTTCGGCAACGGATCGGGACCGCTGCGAGCCATGAGCGTGGCGACGCACACGGCCACGCGCGCGCGCCGCAGTTCAGGAAACGTGAGGGTGCAGCGCCCCCGCCCCGGCTCGTCGGCCTGGCCGCGCTCCGCGGCGCGAACCTCGGCGACCGAAGCGAGGAGGTCGCGGTTGTAATACATCGCGTTCCACGCGAGGTCGAGGTGGGCGTCGATCAGCGGTCTCATGGCGTCATCGCAGGCTGACGTGCCCACCCGAGGGAATCACGGGAAAAACGTCGAGGCCCGCGCCGAAGCGACGGATCTCACGGGTCGCCCGGCCTCGCGGGCCGCGGGGCCACCCTACGACTCGCGGCCTGCCTCCACTCACACCTTCCACCCGGAACGCGCGGAGATGTTCACGTAGCGGTTGAGCGAATCGTCGTTGGTGATGCGACCGGACTTTCCGTCCCAGTCGAGCTTCTTGCCCGTGCGCATCGCGAGCACGCCGAGCAGCACCATCTCGGAGAGCGGCACGGAATACTCGAAGTTCGAGCCCGGCATCGGGCCCTCCTTGGCGATCGCGTTGAGCCACTCCTTCATCGGGCCACCGACCACGCGGGGAATCGTGGGCGCAGGGCGATTCTGCTTCAATTCCTCCATCGCCTTCGT
>JANOCA010000154.1:0-5903 GCA_031411915.1 Opitutaceae bacterium | reverse complement strand
ATCGAGACGTTCCTCGTCGATGTGCTGAAGATGGATTGGACGGAGGTCCACGCCGAGGCCGAGCGGCTCGAGCACGCCATCTCCGACACCGTGCTCGATCGGCTCGATGCCCTGCTCGGCCACCCCCCCACCGATCCGCACGGCGATCCGATTCCCACGCGGCACGGCAAACTCGACTCGCAGGTCTACGCCACGCTGGCCACCTGCGCCGTGGACAAACCCCTGCGCATTGTGCGCGTGACGGAGCAGTCCGGGGAGTTCCTCCAATTCGCGGAGCAGCACGGGTTGCGCCCCGGCGCCAAGGCCCGCGTCGCCGAGCGCAATCTCGCCGCCGGCCTGCTTACGCTGAGGATGGACCGCGACCGCAGTGTCGCGCTCAGCATCGCCGCCGCCGGCCACATCCTCGTGGCGCCGGTGAAGTAGCCACTGACCTTGTGCGAGCGAGCTTGCTCGCGACTCGATGCCCCAGATGTCGCGAGCAAGCTCGCTCCCACAAACAAACCGTCAGAACGACCACCGCAGCCGCAGCACGTTGACCCAGTCGGTCGCACGGCCGCCGACGCCGCGGCTCACGCCGTAGTCAAACTGGAGGAACTTCGAAAAGTCGTAGGTCGCGCCGCCGCCCAGCGTGCCGACAAAGCGCGATGAGCTGGCCGAGGTCGCCTCGACCGTCGTCTCGCCATACACCCCGAAGCCCGCCACGAGCGCCTGCCGCACAAACGCGCTCGCATACCACCGCGAGTCGTAGCCGTTGTTGGCGTCGTTGCGCTTCAGCTCCCACTGCCCCATCGCGCCAACCTCCGTGCCGAGAGCGAGCTTCATCGCCCACGGCACGATGAAGCCGCCCTCGACGTGGTTGTTGCCTACGCCGGTGGTCTTCGAGGGCAGCTTCACATAAGGAATCACCGCCGCCGAGGCCCCGAGCGTGGAGTCGTTCCAGAAACGCCACTTCGCCCGCAGCGAGGTATCGCCCCACCCCGAGCGTGAATTGCGCGCGCCGCCGCCAAGCTGGAAAGTCTCCCGCACGAAGAACTGCGCGCCGACCTGCACATCCACATTCTGCGTCATTCCGATCGAGAGAATCGACGAGGCGAGCCCAAGGGCGGTGTAGCGCATAGGCTCGGTCTTGTCGCGGTTCACCCCGACGGTTACGGCATCCATCCGCAGGAAAAAACTCCCCGGCTCGACGGTTGTGGGCGTCTCGGTCACCTGCGCGCGCAGGGCGGCTGTCGCCATGATCATTCCGAGTAAGCCGACGAGGATGCGCTGGAGCATGCCGCGAGCATCCGGCGAACGGCGCTGCGCGCGCCAGAAAATTCTCCCGTAGCCCGCCTCGTGAGAGGCGGGACCGTCCACCCGCAGGCTCCCGTCGGTCCCTGCTCTCACGAGCAGGGCTACATCGACCCACCCCACCTTCCGACTTGCCGCGCCGCGCGCCGGCCGCGCACTCTTCCCGCGATGTCGCAATCCCTCGCGCGCTTTGTCTTCGCGGGCACGGTCGTGTTTTTCGCCGCGTTCTTCCTCTGGCCCGTGTGGCAGGTCCTCGAAGGCGGCTTCATCGACGCCGACGGCCGCTTCACCCTCGCCTATTTCGCCGCGCTGCTCGGCGATCCGACTTACCTCGGCGGGCTGCGCAATTCCTTCCTCCTCGCCTGCGCCGCCACCACGCTCGCCGCGCTCATCGCCGTGCCGCTCGCGGTCGTCAGCGATCGTTTTATTTTCCCGGCCAAGGGCCTGCTCGGCTCGCTCGTCCTTGTGCCGATGATTCTGCCGCCCTTCGTCGGCGCCATCGGCATCAAGCAGATCTTCGGGCAATACGGCGCGCTCAACGCCCTGCTCCACCACGTCGGTTTGCTCGCGCCTGGCGCCACGATCGATTGGTTTGCGGCCAACCAGTTCTGGGGCGTCGCCATCGTGGAGGCGCTCTCCCTCTACCCGATCATCTACCTCAACGCCGTCGCCGCCCTCGCCAACATCGACCCCGCGATGGAGGAGGCCGCGCAGAACCTCGGCTGCACCGGCCTGCGGCGGTTCTGGAAAATCACGCTGCCGCTGATCCGGCCCGGCCTCTTCGCCGGCGGCACGATCGTGTTCATCTGGGCCTTCACGGAACTCGGCACGCCGCTGGTCTTCGACTACGATCGCGTCACGAGCGTGCAGATTTACCATGGGCTGAAGGACATCGGCGCGAACCCGTTTCCCTTCGCGCTCGTCGCCGTGATGCTCCTGTGCTCCGTCGCGATCTACGCACTGAGCAAGGCGCTCTTCGGCCGCGCGAGCCACGCGATGATGGCCAAGGCCACGTCCTCCGGCGGCGCGCGCGCCCTGCCCCGCGGCCGCGCGTGGCTTTGCACGCTGCTCTTTGGCGGCGTCACGTTCGTCGCCGTGCTCCCGCATCTCGGCGTGATCCTCGTGGCGTTTTCGCAGGATTGGTATGGCACCGTCGTCCCGCACCACTGGACGCTCGGCAACTTCGAGCTCGCCCTCGGCCACGACCTCACCGTGCCTGCGATCGCCAACAGCCTGCGCTTCGCGAGCATCTCCACCGTCATCGATCTCGTGCTCGGCGTCGCCATCGCCTACGTCGTCGTGCGCAGCAAAATCCGCGGCCGCCAGATCCTCGACTTCCTCGCGATGCTGCCGCTCGCGGTCCCGGGCCTCGTGCTCGCCTTCGGCTACCTCGCGATGGCGCAGGACGGAAAGTTCTTCGCGTTCCTCAATCCCACGCGCGACCCGACCATCCTCCTCATCATCGCCTACTCGGTGCGCCGCCTGCCCTATGTGGTGCGCGCCGCCGCCGCCGGTTTCCAGCAGACGAGCGAGACGCTCGAGGAGGCCGCGCAAAACCTCGGCGCCCCGCCGCTCAAGGCCGTGATCAAAATCACGCTCCCGCTCATCACCGCGAACCTGATCGCTGGCGGCCTGCTGGCGTTCGCCTTCGCGATGCTGGAGGTGAGCGACTCGCTCATCCTCGCGCAGAAGCAAGCGTTCTATCCCATCACGAAGGCGATCATGGAACTCTTCCAGCTCCTCGGCGACGGCAAGTTCATCGCCAGCGCCCTCGGCGTGTGGGCCATGGCCTTCCTCGGCGCGACGATCGTCGGCATGAGCCTCCTGCTCGGCAAAAAGCTCGGGGCGATTTTCCGGGTGTAAGCAAGAATACCGTCACGCCTTATTCCGAGCGCCAAAGTTCGGCGCGGTCGTGCGGACCTAAAATCGAAATCGCCGGCAATGCCGCCGACACGTCGATCTGAACTCGATCATCGCTGGGCCGCTTTCGAAGCAGATCTAGTCTCGCACCGACGAAAGAACAATTTCGCTCGCGCGTAGCCGCTCTGCGGCAGTGAGGCACTCACTGCTCAAGCAAGGCGTTGAAGACATCGTCCGCCGGGTTGTCCCACGTCTTAGCCAGCGCAGCCTGAGATTCCGCGAGCCAAATCTGCCGCTCAGGGTAAGTTTCCGAGGCTTTGAGAGGTGTGTTTTTCAAATGACGCTGCGTCTGCGAATATCAGTGTTCGGGTAAACTCCTCTCGCCTTCAGTCGCTTGAGCAGCGCCTCGGAGCCTTTGCGCGTGGCAAACTCAAGTTCCTCCGCAGTGATTCCATGAACGCGAAGCAGAGCGTAGGGTGCGTTATCGATCGTCACGGCTGCGTAGCGCTCAATCACTAGGCCGCGCAGCGATGATTCGTCACCTGCGAGTTCGGAAATATCGACTGTGTGGCCGTCATCGAACATCGCTGCCAGAGACATTCGGCCGATTGTTGTAAGAACACGGCGAACCCAGTCCTCGTCGTTGCAATGGCACATGAACTCGAACCTGCCGTGGCTTGATGGCACCTGCTCCTCCCGGACCGCTAACTCACACGAAATGTAAGTGACGAATTCTCTCCTGTCTTCCGCGCCAACGGTGGAAAAACTTAACGGCCCACCGCCATCGAAGCCAATGATGGCGACAATTGTAGTCGGATCGATTGGCCCGACGGCTTTTTCGATCGGGCGAAACAACTCCGCGTAGAGAGCTGGGTAATCCATCCTTGGTTAGCCCGTTTACCTGACCTCTCTCATCTTCACCTCACGCCCCAGCGCCGCCGACATGTCGGCCGCAAGGACCGCGCGGTGCGACTTCATGCTTTCGGCGAGGCTCGTGAGGGGCATGTCCTCGCCGCGCTCCAGCGCGGCGAAGAAGGCCTCGAACTGGCTTTGATACGGGTGGTCCGACACGTCGCCGGAATCGAGCATCTTCATCGAAAGGTTGCTCCACCCGTGCTTGTTGAGGCCGCCGACGCGGTTCGTGTGAAACTTGTTGTCGAGGAGCGAGCCCTCGCTGCCGACAAGGTGCGTGTGGAAATAATAGGGCTGGATGCAGTCGATCACCGAGGCGACCTTGCCGATGCGGCCGCCGGAGAATCTCAGGATTGAGACGGTGGTCGTCGCATACTCGTATTGCGCGAAGGTCTTGTTCTGCGAGCGCGTGGCGTAGGTCGTCACGGCCTCGACCTCGCCGCCCATGCAGAGGAGCAGGGCGTCCATCGCGTGACAGCCGGCGGAGAGGAGGGAACTCCCGCCGTTGGCCTTGCCGGTATTCCACCGGAACTGGCCATACCACGGGCCGATGCCGTGGTAGTAGTCGACCTCGCCGTAGTGGATCGCGCCGAGGAGGCCGGCGTCGATGACCGACTTGGTGACCTGGAACTGGCTGGAGAAACGGCACTCGAAGCACACGCAGGTCTTCACGCCGGCCTTCTTCACCGCGGCGGCGGCCGCCTTCGCGTCGGCGAGCGAGAGCGTGATCGGTTTCTCGAGGATGATGTGCTTTCCCGCCTTGGCGGCGGCGATGATGTGCGCGGCATGCTGGCTCGGGTAGCTGCAGATCGAGACCGCGTGGACGTCCTTCCGCTTCAGCATCGCCTCGAGATCGGTGTAGGCCTCGATCTTGCCGCCATGGCGCGTGCTCAGCGCGGCGTTGTCCTGCGGGCGCGACGAGTAGACAGCGACGACCTGCGCGTGCGGGGTGGCGTTGATGGCCTGGATGTGCGCGGTGGCGACCCAGCCATATCCGATGATGGCGACGTTGTATTTCTTCATAAGGGGGAAAAGTGCGGGGAGGGGCGTCACGTTCGCCGCAAACCGCACGTCAGGTCGAGCCATGAATGCGCCTCCCTCAAAAGAGGGGGCCCGGATCATGAAAAAAGCCTTTTGCTACCCGGCCCGAAGCGGTTTCCTGTCCGTGATGCTTTCGCGGACCCTCCCCGCCTTTTTCGTCTTTGCCTGCGCGCTCCCCGCCGCCAACGCGCCGGTGGACTACCTGCGCGACGTGAAGCCCATCCTCGCGCAGCACTGCTACCGCTGCCACGGCGCCTCGCAGCAAAAGGGCGGCATGCGCGCCGACACCGTGGCCTTCCTCAAGGAAGGCGGCGATGCCGGGACCTCGCTCAAAGCCGGCGATTCCAAGGCGAGCATCATGCTGCAGGCCATCCTCGGCGAGCACGACGACATCTCGCGTATGCCCTACAAAAAGGATCCGCTCTCCGACGCTGACATCGCGAAAATCCGCGCGTGGATCGACGCCGGCGCGCCCGCCCCTGACAGCGAGGAGCCGGACAAGGCCGTGCATTGGGCTTTCATCGCCCCGGCACCTCAGGTGCCGCCCTCCGTAGCCTCGGCGAAGGAGGGCCAAATCGGAAACCCGATCGACCGCTTCATCTACGCCCGCCTCGAAAAGGAAAAAATCGCACCCGCCCCCGAGGCCGACCGCGTCACGCTCCTCCGCCGCGTGAGCCTCGACCTCACCGGTCTCCCGCCCTCACCGGCTGAGGTTGCCACATTCACCGCTGATCGTTCGCCCGACGCCTACGCGAGCGCCGTTGATCGTCTGCTCGCCTCACCGCACTACGGCGAGCGCT
>JANOCA010000153.1:0-9957 GCA_031411915.1 Opitutaceae bacterium | reverse complement strand
CATCGACCACGCGCGCGACATCGGCGCGCGTCATCGCGGGGAAGAGCGGCAGCGAGAGGATATTCCGGCAAACTCCCTCTGCGATCGGTAGGTCTCCTTCCTTCCAGCCAAGGCGGCGGTAAACGGCGAAGAGATGGATCGCGGGATAATGCACACCGCTGCCGATACCCGCGGCGTGGAGCTTCGCCATGATCTCGGCGCGCGGGATCGTGAGGCGATCGCCGGGCAGCACGACTTGGAACATGTGCCAGTTGCTCTGCGCGAAATCCGCCGGCGGCAGCCCGAGGCCGAGATCACGCAGCGCGGGCGCGCCGAGCAGCTCGAAGTAGGCGCGCGCGAGTTCGCGGCGCAGCGCAGTGAATTTTTCCAGATGCGGGAGCTGGCCGAGGCCGACGCGCGCGGCGACATCGGTGAGGTTGAACTTCCCGCCGACGACCTCGACCTCCATGCCGTCGAATCCCGTGCGCACCACGCCCTGCAGGCGGTATTGCTCGGCCAGTTTGGCCTCTGCCGCGTCGTTCAGCACGAGGGCGCCGCCCTCGATGGTCGTGATGTTCTTGTTGGGATGGAAACTGAACGAGACGAAATCACCGGCCGCCCCGATGTTGCGCCCGCGCCAGTTGCTGCCGAAGGACTGCGCCGCATCCTCGACTACGCGCAGCCCGCGCCGGCGTGCGAGCGTGTGCAGCCGGTCGCGATCGACGGGCAGGCCCGCGAGATCGACCGGGAGGATGGCGCGCGTGGCGGGCGTGATCGCGGCCTCGACGCGATCGAGATCGATGTTTCGCGTCACCGGATCGATGTCGACGAACACGGGGCGCGCGCCGACCTCGAGGATGACATTGCTCGTCGCGACCCAGGACAGCGGCGTCGTGATCACCTCGTGCCCCGGGCCGACGCCCGCGATGCGGAGCGCGATCTCCATGGTGCAGGTGCCGGAGTTGAAGGCGCGCACCGGCCGGCCGCCGCAGTGCGCGGAGAGCTTGGCCTCGAGTTCCTTCACCTTCGGGCCGGACGTGATCCAACCGGAACGCAGGACCTCGGCCACGCCGGCGATGGTCTCGTCGTCGATTGTCGGGCGGGTGAGCGGCAGGAAAGGCGCGGACATCAGGGCTGGTTGCTCAACAGATAGTGCCCGCGGCCCTCCGCGATCAATTGATAAGCGGTGGTCACATGCTGGCGATAGTGCCCGAGATCGCGCTTGCGCAGGACCACCCACACGCGGCCGGACCCGGCCCACTGGCGCCGTAGCTCCGCGTCGTCGATGAAGCGCGCGGCGCGTTCGGCCGGGTCGAGAAACTGCACCTGCATTTCATCGGTGTAGCTGACGAGCCCCGCCGGCCGGCCCGTGTAATAAACCCAGTCGTGGAAAAACGCCCAGAAGTGATAGACCCGATCCTGCGGCTGCATCCGCTCGCGGGCGAGCAGCGCGAGTGACTTGGTGTCGGGGCGCTGGAACTCCGGCCCGGCGATCACCGCCCCGAGGAAAAAGACGGCCGCCGTGCCCGCGACCGCGGAAAGGCCGGCCGCGACGCCACGCACCCGCGCGACCCACGGCGCCAGCACGCCGCCCACGATCAGCACCGCCGCCAGCGCCAGCGCGTAGGGCCGGAGCGCCGCGGCCTGCGCCACATCCTTGATCGCATCGGGTTTCAGCGCGAGGACCAGCAAGGCGGCGGCGAGCAGGCCGCAGCCAAACGAAAAGATGCGCAGCCCCACGCGGAGCCGGCGCGCCTCGCCTGCCTCCCAGCGGCGCGCGAGCCACACGCCGATCAGCACGGCGAGCGCCGGGAACATCGGCAGCAAGTAGGGGATGAGTTTCGACTGCGACTTGCTGAAGAAAAGAAACACGAACGCCGCCCACGTGACAAAAAACCACGCATCGGCATTTTCCCGCCGCCGCCGCCAGCAGGCCCTGAGGCCGTCGAACGGACCGCCCGCGATCGCCTCGCGCACGGCGCCGCCGAGGAAGCCCACCCACGGAAAAAGCCCCGCCAGCAGCACCGCCGTGAAAAAAAACCACGGCTCCGTGCGCCCGTGGCCCGGCTCGGTGAAGCGCCGCCAGTGCTCGTTGACGAAGTAGTATTCCACCCACCCCGGAAACCGCTGCGCCGCCAGCACGTGCCACGGCGCCGCGATCGCGAGGAAGACGAGCAGGCCGCTCGGCAGGTAGAGGGGCACGAGCCGCCGCCACTGGTTGAAAACCAGCAGCCACAGGAACATCACCGCCCCCGGGATCAGGAATCCGATCAGGCCTTTGGTGAGCGTCGCAAGCGCGGCGCTCGCGTAGAGGCCCATGAATAGCCACCGCCGCCGCGGCCCGGCCGGTTCGCGCACGCCAAGGATGAAGCAAAACAAGGTCGCACCCATCAGCGTCGCCAGCGCCATGTCGAGCAGCAGCAGCCGCGAATGCGCCATCGTCATCAGTGTCGTGCCAAGCACCACCGCCGCCGCGATCCCCGCGCGCCGCCCGTGGAGCCGCCGAGTTGCCGCGTAGGTGAGCAGCACACCGGCGAGGCCGAACAGCACGGGCGTGAGCCGCATCGACCATTCGCCGGGACCGAACACGCGGTGGCACAGGCCGACCGCCCAATAAACCAGCGGCGGTTTCTCCAAGTAGGGGATGCCGTTGAGCCGGCCGAGCACCCAGTCGTCCGCCGCCAGCATCTCGCGCGGGATTTGCGCGTAGCGCGGCTCGTCGGGATTCGCGAGCGGCAGCCGACCGAGGAGAAAAAAATTCAGCGCGCCGAAAACAAGCGCGAGCCCCAGCAGATCGCGCCACCACGCGGCAGCCGCAGGTGGCTGATGAGTGGAATGGGGGCGGGGAACAGAAGCGACGGTGGGGGGCATCAATCGAAACGCGCCGCAAGCTCACGGGAGAGCGCCCGGCTGGCGATTTTTTTCGTGCATGTGCCGTTGATTCGCGCGCAGATTCCCGACCCATGGCGGCGGCGAAAAAATTCACGTTCATCTGCGGCGGCGACGACTTCCTCGTGGGGCGGCTCGGCAAGGAACGCTTCGCCGCGCTCGCCGCCGAGGTGACAGACGAGTTTTCGCGCGAGGTGCTCAACGGCTTCGCCGCCAACGTCAGCGAGGTCGAGGCCGCGGTGAACCGCTTTCGCGAGTCCGTGCAGACCGTGTCGATGTTCGGCGGCCGGCGCGTCGTGTGGCTCAAGGACGTGAACTTCCTCGCCGACACCGTGACCGGCCGCGCCGAGAGCACGCTGAAGCTCGTCGAGGATCTGCAGCAGCTCCTCGCAGCCGTGAATCCCGACGAGACCGCCGTGCTCATCACCGCCGCCCCCCTCGATCGGCGGCGGTCGTTTCCGAAATGGTGCGAGAAGAACGCCGACTTCACGCTTGTCGGCGGCGACGGTGACGGCGCGAGCGAGGCGCTGGCCGGCGTGGCCCTCGCCGAGGCGAAGTCGCTCGGCGCCGCATTTGCACCGGGTGCCGTCGAGCTGCTGCTCGCCAAGGTCGGCGCCAACACGCGCCTCATCGTCGAGGAGACCCGCAAGCTCGCGACCTACGCCGGCGAGGGCGCCGCCATCGAGGAAGCGCACGTCGCCGAGCTCACGCCCAACGTCGCGGAGGGCGATTTCTTCGAGGCGGCCGAGGCGTTCTTCAGCGGCGATCTCAAGTGGACGCTCGCGGCGCTGCACCGGCATTTCTTCGGTGGCGGCGACGCGCGCCCCGTGATCAGCGCGCTGCAAAACCGCAACCGCATCCTCCTGCAAGTGCGCGCGCTGGCGGATGCCGGCGAGGTGCGCATCGGACCGCGCGGGCTCGAGGGATTCCCAAAGGCGCAGGCCGCTCACGCCGCGAAGTTCACCGGCGCGACGGAGAAAAGCTCGTTCAACCTCTTCACCCAGAACCCGTGGTATCTCGGCAAGCTCGCCGGCAGCGCGAAGCTCCCGCCCCTGCGCCGCCTGATCGATAACCAGCAGGAGTTCATCGCCGCCTTCGAGGAAATCATCCGCCGCCCGCACGAGCAGGAGGAAGTCCTACGCGAGCTGGCGGTGCGGTGTCTCGCGGCGTGAGCACTTGGCGTGGGAAAGTCGCCGTCGCCCACCGCCAGCAGTGACGGCAGCATGGTTGACGCACGCTCGTCGTCGCGCCACCCTGCGAGCCATGTCGACGGTCACCGTGAGCGAACTCCAAAAAAACCCGAGGCGCGCGTTGCTCCGCGTGGAACGGGGCGAGGCACTGCGAATCACCCGCAACCGCCGGACTGTAGCCACGCTGATGCCGGCGCCCATGCCGCCCGCGGCGCCGAAGAAACCGTCGCCCTGGCCCGATCTTGAGGCCCGATCGCTGAAGGTGATGGCGCTCGGCAACGGCCGGGCGATCGACGCGGCGCAATTCATCATCGATAGTCGCGGGGTCTGGTGAGCGCTGGCGTCTATTTCGATTCAAGCGCCTTGGTGGCGATTTATGTCACCGGTCCGTTTTCGACGCGGGCTAGGGCGGAGGCGATTCACGCCGGCGCCGTGGCCTTCACGCCTCTTCACGACTTGGAAGTGCGCAATGCCTTTCGTGCGCTTCACGGCCGCAAGGCGCTTTCCGCCTTGCAGCGAGCCGAGCTCGAAAGGCTCCTGGAACTTGATCTGCGGGCAGGCCGCTTGCTGCACACCCCGCTCGATCTCGCCGCGGTTTTTCATCGCGCCGCCCGGCTTTCGGCCGCGCACACCTCGAAGCTGCTCTGCCGCAGCCTCGACATCCTGCATGTGGCGGCGGCCGTCGAACTCCAGCGCGTCGGTTTGGTCTCGGCCGACGAGCGGCAACTGAATCCTGCGGCGGCCGCCGGTTTGAAGGCGATCGACATTCGTCCCTGAGCGCAGGCCTGGTCGGCATCCTGCCCCCGCGATGACCGGCTGATTTCGTTTTTCCGTTCGCCATCGCGCGCGGCAGACGCTTAACCGGTGCCTTTGCCGTGAACGAAACGCCCTCCCCTGCCGCCGCGCCCATCCCCAATGTCCTCGCCGAGCGCTACGCCTCGGCCGCGATGAAGGAAGTCTGGTCGCAGCACGGCCGCGTGGCGATCGAGCGCGATTTCTGGATCGCGGTGATGAAGGCCCAGCGCGACCTCGGCGTGCCGATCCCGGCGGACGCGATCAAGGACTACGAGAAGGTGAAGGCGCAGATCGATCTCGCGTCGATCGCGCGGCGCGAGCGCGTGACGCTCCACGACGTGAAGGCGCGCATCGAGGAGTTCTCCGAGCTGGCGAAGCGGCAGTTCATCCATCTCGGGCTCACGAGCCGCGATCTCACGGAGAACGTCGAGCAGCTCCAGGTTTTCCGGGCGCTGAAGCTCGTGCATTTCAAGGCGGCGGCCGCGCTGCTCGCGCTCTCGCGTCAGGCCGAGGCGCACCGCGACCTCATGATCACGGGCCGCACGCACAACGTCCCCGCCCAGCCCACCACACTCGGCAAGCGGCTCGCGATGTTCGGCCAGGAGCTGCTGATCGCGTTCACCCGCATCGAGGAGCTGCTCGCGCGCTACCCGGTGCGCGGGCTCAAGGGCGCCGTCGGGACGCAGCTCGACCAGCTCACGCTGCTCGGCGGGGACTCCGGCAAGGTCGACCAGCTCGAGGCGCGCGTGCTCAAGCATCTCGGCTTCCACGCCTCGCTCGGCGCGGGGGGGCAGGTCTATCCGCGCTCGCTCGACTTCGATGTCGTGACCGCGCTGCACCAGCTCGGCGCGGCGGCGGCGAGCTGCGCGACGACGCTGCGCCTGATGGCCGGCGCCGGCCTCCTGACGGAGGGTTTCCAAGCCGGCCAGGTCGGCTCCTCCGCGATGCCGCACAAGGTCAACGCCCGGAACTGCGAGCGCATCTGCGGCTTCTCCACGATCCTTTCGGGCTACGTGGCGATGACGGGCGCGCTCGCCGGCCACCAGTGGAACGAGGGTGACGTCTCCTGCTCCGTCGTGCGCCGCGTGGCGCTCCCGGATGCGTTCTTCGCGATCGACGGCGCGCTCGAGACCTACCTCACGGTGCTGCGCCAGATGGAGGTTTTCCCCGCAGCCGTCGGCGCCGAGAACGAGCGCAACCTGCCCTTCCTCGCCACGACGACCATCCTCATGGAGGCCGTGAAGCACGGCGCCGGCCGCGAGACCGCGCACGAGGCGATCAAGGAACATGCGCTCGCCGCCGCCAAGGCCCTGCGCACTGGCGAGGGCGACGCGGATCTGCTCGCACGCCTGGCGGGCGACCGGCGCATCGGCCTCGGGAAAAAAGCGCTGCAGGCCATCCTCTCGGAAAACGCCCGCTTTGTGGGCGCGGCGCCGCACCAAGTCGATGCCTTCGTCAGCGAAGTGAAACCGCTCGCGCGGAAGCACAAAGGCGCGGCGGACTACCAGCCGGGACGGTTGCTGTAGCCCGCACGCCCCGAAACGGCACCCGGTTCACGCCGCCTGCTTCTTCGTTTCCTTCATCGCATCCTGATCCTGTTTCTGGAGGAGCACCGTGCTCGGGGCCCGATGGGACTCCATGAAGCGCGCCGACGGGTGGGCGTTTTTCATGGGGAAACGTGGCTGAATCGCGCGGGATGGCATCCCGCGCGCGCAATTGAATTCGCGGCGAGGCGCGCCGGGGATCATCGGGAAATTTGAGTTTGCCACGCCCCGGCGCTACCCGCTTTCCTGCACCTTCACGCACTTTCAATCCTCTACCAAAAACACTGTCATGGCTGAACTCGTAGGAAACGTCTTGGTGGGCCAGTCCGGCGGCCCCACCTCCGTCATCAATGCCAGCGTCGCAGGCGTAATCTCGGAGGCGCTGAACCATGAGTGCATCGAGGAGATCTACGGCACGACCAACGGGGTCCTCGGCATCCTCCAGGAGGACTTGATCGACCTCGCCGCGGAGTCGCAGCAGCAAATCCGCGCCCTCAAGCACACCCCGGGTGCCGCCCTCGGCACCTGCCGCTACAAGCTCAAGAAGCAGCAGGATTTCGAGCGCGTGCTCGAGGTCTTCAAGGCGCACAACATCCGCTACTTTTTCTACATCGGCGGCAACGACTCGCAGGACACGGCCGACAAGATCTCCAAGCTCGCCCAGCAGCAGAACTACGAGCTCCGCGTCATCGGCGTCCCGAAGACGATCGACAACGATCTCCCGATCACCGACCACACGCCCGGTTATGCCAGCGCCATCAAGTATCTCGCCACCGCGGTGCGCGAGGTCGCCTGCGACAACGAGGCGATGGGCCAGGGTGATCTCGTCTCCATCATCGAGGTCATGGGCCGCAGCGCCGGCTGGATCGCCGCCGGGGCCTCGCTCGCTAAGCGCCGCGACCACCCCCACGATCCGCCGCACCTCATCCTCCTCCCCGAGATCCCCTTTGATCAGGAGAAGGTCGTCGAGGACATCCGCCGCGTGCTCAAGCGCGAGAAATACTGCCTGATCGTCGTGGCCGAGGGCCTCGTCGATGGCGACGGCAACTACGTCGCGGCCGACGGTGCGACCGATGCCTTCGGCCACGCTACCTTGGGTGGCGCCGGTGACGTGCTCGCCGACATTCTCGGCCAGGCGCTGCCCGGGGTGAAGTTCCGCGTCGCCAAGCCCGGCCTGCTCCAGCGCTGCGCGGCTCATGCCGGCTCCAAGACCGACGTCAACGAGGCCTACCTCGCCGGTCAGGCCGCCGTCGAGGCCGCCATCAACGGTGAGACCGACAAGATGGTCACCCTCCTCCGCGGCGACGGCGACCAATACACGACCGAGACCGGCCTCGCGCCCCTCGCCGATGTCGCCAACTCCGTGAAGAAGCTCCCCCGCGAATGGATCAACGAGGACGGCGTGAGCATGAACTTCCAGTTCGTCCGCTACGCCCAGCCGCTGATCCAAGGCGAGGTCACGATCCCGCACGACAACGGCGTGCCGGTGTTTGCCCGCCTCGACAAGGTGCGGGTGGACAAGGTGCTCCCGGCCTACGAGGTCTGAGCCCGAGCGTTTGTTCGCCTGAGATTTCGGCCGCGCTGCCAAGCGCGGCTTTTTTCTGCCCGTAGCCCGCTTCGTGAGAAGCGGGACCGACCACCGCTCAAACTCCGACGGTCCCTGCTCTCATGCGCAGGGCTACCGAGCTATTTCAGCAATCGCCGGATGCCGCGCAACCAGTCCGAGCGCGGTATGGAGCAGCGTCTTGCCCGGCTCCATCCGATGCCAAGGCGACGCGCCGGAAGGGTGCGGCAGCGGGATGCACTCCGTGGCGTGGCCGCGGTAGGTGATGGAAAAACTCTTCCCGATAGTCTCCGCCAGTGGTCGCTCACCGAGAAACTGCGTGATCGCGAGCTTGCCGACCGGGAGCACAAGCGCGGGCCGCAACAGAGCGAACTCCCGCTCCAGCCACGCCGCGCATGCGGCGATCTCCTCGGGCGCGGGCACGCGATCGCCGCCCTCGGGACGCTTGCCGGGGAAACAACGGCACACCGCCGCGAAGTAGATGCGGTCGCGCACTTCGTCCTCGCTCCAGCCGAGCGCGCCGTGAAACCACTTGAAGAGCGTCTTGCCCGCCGTCCACGCGAAGGGACGACCCAGCTTGGGCTCCTTGTCGCCCGGCGCCTGCCCGATCAGGATCGCGCGGCTCGCCACCGCCCGGCCCACGACCGCGGGCCGGTGCATGAGCGGGCAACGCTCGCACGCGCGCAACGCGGCGAGGTGTTTCTCGACAGCGGCGCGGCTCGCCATGAATCGATCAGTCGCGGCTGCCGAACCGGCGGAATCCCGGTCGCCCGGTCCCGCCGCCGAAACCTGCTCCGCCGCGCCCACCCTGCTGCGGACGACCCCCGCCGCCGCCGCGCCCACCGCGTTGCTGCGGTTCCTTCGGACGCGGGGCGCCCATCGGCTGGTAGGGGAAGCCTTCGAGCCTGAGCTCCGGGATTTTCTGCCCGATGAAGCGCTCGATGTCGCGCAGATCGCTGAAATTTTCCGGTGTCACGAGCGTGAACGCGTCGCCCACGGCCTGCGCGCGGCCGGTGCGGCCGATGCGGTGCACGTAGTCCTCGGGCTTCTCGGGGACGTCGTAGTTGATCACGTGCGAGACGCCGGCAACATCGATGCCACGCGCGGCGATGTCGGTTGCGACCATCACCTCATATCGGCCGCTCTTGAAACCGGCGAGCGCCTCGATGCGCTGGTTCTGGGAGCGATTGGCGTGGAGCACGGCCACGCTGTGGTTGGCGGCCTTCAGCCGGCGCGCGATCTTGTCGGCGCCGTGCTTGGTGCGGGAGAAGACGAGCACGCTGTCGAATTGGGTCTTTTCCAGGAGCGCCTCGAGCAGATCGAACTTCTGGTCATACGCCACCGGGTAAATGGCGTGGTTGACGGACTTGTTGACGGAGCGGTTGACGCCGCACTCGACGCGCGTCGGGTTGCGCAAGGCGAAGGATGCGACCGCCGCGATCTCGGGCGGCACGGTGGCGGAAAAAAAGAGGGTCTGCCGGTTCTTGGGGCAGCGGGCGATGATGTCCTTCACCACGGGGAGAAATCCCATGTCGAGCATCCGATCAACCTCATCGAGCACGAGGATCGAGATGTCGCGCAGGCTGATCTCGCCGGTCTTCAGGAAATCGACCAGGCGGCCGGGCGTGGCGACGATGATGTCAACCCCGCGCTTCAGCTCGGAACGCTGCACGCCGTAGCCCACGCCGCCGAAGACGGCGACCGCACGGATATCAGTAAAGCGCGCGAAATCACGGAAGGCCGTCTCGACCTGCGCGGCCAGCTCGCGCGTCGGCTCGAGCACGAGGACGCGCGCCGGTTGGCCGCGACGGGTTGCGCCGAGGCGCGTGAGGATGGGCAGTGCGAAAGCCGCGGTCTTGCCGGTGCCCGTCTGCGCGGACCCGACGAGATCGCCGCCGCCGTGCACGAGGGGACTGGCGCGCAGCTGGATGGGCTTCGGATCGGTGTATCCGGCGGCCTTCTCGCCGCGGAGGTCGTATTCGGAGTGTTTGAGATG
>JANOCA010000152.1:0-2071 GCA_031411915.1 Opitutaceae bacterium | reverse complement strand
AAAAAAATCGTGGTCGACTACGTCCACATCGAACGCAGCCAAATCCAGGAGACCGGCGAGTATGACCTGGAAGGGCTGTTCGTCCGGCTCGGTCACGCGATTGATTCTGTGGGCGCCAAACGGGTGGTGCTGGACACGCTGGAAGTGCTGTTCGCCTGTCTGCCGAACGAGAACATTCTCCGCAGCGAGTTGCGGCGGCTCTTCCGCTGGCTCAAGGACAAGGGCGTGACCGCCATCATCACCGCCGAGCGCGGACGCGAACAGCTCACGCGCCACGGGCTCGAGGAATACGTGTCCGACTGCGTCATCCTCCTCGACCACCGCGTCAACGACCAGATCGCCACGCGGCACCTGCGCGTGGTGAAGTATCGCGGCGCGCTGCACGGCACGAACGAGTTCCCGTTCCTCATCGGCGACGATGGCATCGGCGTGCTGCCCATCACCTCGCTGGGGCTGAACCACCGGGTGTCGAACGAGCGGATCTCCACCGGCATCCCGCGGCTCGATGCGATGCTGGGCGGGCGGGGATTCTACCGTGGCAGCAGCATTCTGCTCACCGGCACGCCCGGCACGGGCAAGACCATCATCTCGTCCAATTTTGCCCAGGCCGCCGCCCGGCGCGGCGAGCGCGTCCTCTATTTCTCGTTTGAGGAATCACCCAACCAGATCATCCGCAACATGCACTCCATCGGGCTGCGCCTGGAGCCGCTGGTGAAGCGCGGCCTGCTGCGGTTTCACTCGGCGCGGCCCTCGCTCTACGGCCTCGAGATGCACCTCGCCACCATGTTCAAGGAGATCGCCGCGTTCAAACCCCACGTGGTCGTCGTGGATCCGGTCACCAGCCTGATGGACGCGGGCACCGATTCGGAAAGCAAGGGCATGATCACGCGGCTGATCGACTACCTGAAGGCCGGCCAGGTCACCTCGCTCTTCACGAGCCTCACGCAGGGCGGCCACGCGCTCCAGCAAAGCGAGGCCGCCATGTCCTCGCTCATGGACTCGTGGGTGCTGCTGCAGGACTTCGAGGGCAACGGCGAGCGCAACCGCGTGCTCTACGTGCTCAAGGCGCGCGGCATGGCGCACTCGAACCAGATCCGCGAGTTCCTGATTTCCAGCCACGGCATCGACCTGGTCGACGCCTACATCGGGGCCAGCGGCGTCCTGACCGGCTCCGCGCGCGCGGCGCAACACTCCCTCGAAAAGGCCGCGGTGCTGGCCGGCCAGCAGGAGGCCGCCCAGCTCAAGCGCGAAGTGGAGCGCAAACGCGCGGCGCTCGAGCGCCAAATCGGCGGGCTGCGCTCCGACTACGAGACCGAAGCCCTGGAACTGCGGCGCATCGCCGAGCAGGTCGGCACGCAGACGCGGTTGCTGAGCAGCGAGCGGGCCGCCTCGGGCATTTTGCGCCAGGCGGATGCCAAGGTGCGGGCCGGCCCGCGGGCCAGGCTCCGGCTGAGAAAGGGAAACCGATGAAAACCAAACCCGCGAAACGCCGCCCCTCCGCTCGCGCAGCGGAAAAATTCTGGCAACTGCGGCTCTACGTGGCCGGCCAGACGCCCAAATCGCTGACCGCCTTCGCGAACCTCAAGAAGATTTGCGACAACCACATCAGCGGGCGCTATCGCATCGAGGTGATCGATTTGATGGAGCAGCCCGAACTGGCCCGGGGCGACCAAATCCTCGCCCTGCCCACGCTGGTGCGTAGATTACCCCATCCCATGCGCAAGATAATCGGCGACCTGTCCGACACCGAGCGCGTGCTGGTGGGTCTGGATTTGCGCGCCTCGGAGTGACCGCGAGGACCCACCCGTGAAATCCAAGAAACCCAGCCGCACGACCATGGCCTTTGAGCAGGCCCTCGCTGACCGTCCCACGGGCCAATACGTGATGCGCCTCTACGTGGCCGGCGCCACCGAGCGCTCGCGCCGCGCGATCCTGCGCGCCCGGGAACTGTGCACGGCCCAGCTCGACGGTAACTTCGCGCTCGATGTGATCGACGTCTATCAGCAGCCCATCCTCGCGCGCGACGGCCAGATCGTCGCGACGCCCACACTCGTCCGGGAATTTCCCCGCC
>JANOCA010000151.1:0-7263 GCA_031411915.1 Opitutaceae bacterium | reverse complement strand
CAACCCGTCTTATCTATCATCTCCGCCCCCGCGGCCCCCTAAAATTTTGGGGTGCGTTTTTACCCCCCAATTTTTTTCACCTTGTGTGGGGCAAACCCCCCTACCCACATTTCGTCAGCCTCGGACCGAGATTGGCAGCGGGCGGTTTTCCCTCCACACCCGACGCCGTGTCCGAGGATTCCGACTCTCCCCCCTCCAATCGTCTGCGCGACATGGCGGTCGCCGAGCGCCCGCAGGAACGGCTGGAACGGTTCGGCGCAGCCTCGCTCAGCGACACGGAACTCCTCGCCATGCTGCTCCGGAGCGGCACGCGCGGGCAGGATGTGATGACCCTTGCCACTCGCCTCATCCACGACGCCGGCTCGCTGGCCGGGCTCCTTGCCTGGCACGAGGTCGATTTTCGGCGCCTGAAGGGCATCGGCCGCGTCAAGGCTCTCCAATTGCTCGCCGTCATGGAGGTGGCGCGCCGGGTCATCGGCCAGCAGGCGGGCGACGAGCCGTTGCTCAACCGGCCGGATCGCATCCATGAGTATTGCCAGCACTTCGCCGCGGGGCTCGAGGTCGAAAAGTTCTGGGTCCTCTGCCTCAACGCCAAGTGCCGCCTCCTGAAGCGCGTCGAAGTCACCTCCGGCACCGCCATGAGCACGCTGGCGCACCCGCGCGAGGTCTTCCGCGTCGCGGTGCGCGAAGGCGCCACCGACATCGTCTGCGTCCACAACCACCCCAGTGGCGATCCGTCGCCGAGTCTGGACGATATCAAGGTCACGCGCAGCCTGCGCGAAGCCGCGCAAACCATGCAGATTCCCCTGCGCGACCACGTGATCATCGGTCGTCGGGCCTCGGACCCGCTGGGAAGAGGCTACTACAGCTTCCGTGAAGCGGGGTTGATGTGAGCGTGGCAAAAAACGGAGGCAGGGCAGAATGGCTGCGTCCGGGTTGGGCAAATCTTCGGAAAGGAGGAACGGCTTGCCGAGTCGTAGCTCGCTCCGTCTTGGCGGCGCCCACCTCCGCCCGCTGAACGCGGATTTCGGCACAGCCGTAGTCGCCGGCCGCTATGCGGCGAGCGAAGACTGGTGGTAGGACCTGGATTCGAACCAGGGAAGGCGTAAGCCAGGAGATTTACAGTCTCCCCTCGTTGGCCACTTGAGTATCCTACCAAAAAGGAGGGCGGAACGTCGCGAGTCGGCCCACCGACGGCAAGAGTTTTCTTGCACGGCCGGAATTCGCATTCTGAGGGCGGAACCTAGCTACGGCGTTGTTTCCCCCGCACCGCCGCCGCCGCCCGCTTCGCCTGCGGGTATTCCCGCGGCGGCTTGGCCGCTACTTTGCGGAAATCACCCGACTTGAGCGCATCGATCTGGTCGCGCAGCACGGCGGCGCGCTCGAACTCAAGCCGGCCCGCGGCGTCCTGCATCTCCTCCTCCAGCTCCGCGACCACGGCCGCGACATCGTCGATGCCCTCCGCCACCGCGGCTTCGGCGCCGCCGCGATCGCCGGAGCCATCGTAGACGTGCAGGCTCGCCTGCGCGGTGCGCTTCACGCTGCGGGGCGTGATGCCGTGCTCCAGATTGTAGGCGAGCTGCTTTTCCCGGCGATAGGCCACCGTGTCCTGCGTGCGCTTGATCGAGTCGGTGATCTTGTCGGCGTAGAAAATCACGCGGCCCTTCTCGTGGCGCGCGGCGCGGCCCGCGGTCTGGAGGAGCGAGGTCTCGCTGCGGAGGAAACCCTCCTTGTCCGCATCGAGGATCGCCACGAGCGCCACCTCAGGCAGATCGAGGCCCTCGCGCAGGAGGTTGATGCCGATGAGCACGTCGAAGTTGCCGAGCCGCAGATTGCGCAGAATCTCGACGCGCTCGATCGCGTCGATGTCGGAGTGCAGGTATTCGACGCGAATCTTCGACTCGCGCAGGAAACTCGTGAGATCCTCGGAGAGACGCTTCGTGAGCGTCGTCACGAGCACGCGTTCACCCGCGGCGGCCGCGGCGCGAATCTCGGCGATGAGGTTCTCCACCTGCCCCTTCGTCGAACGGACTGTGATTTCGGGATCAAGGAGACCCGTCGGCCGCACGAGCTGCTCGGCGATGACGGTGGATTTTTTGAGCTCGAATTCCGCGGGTGTCGCCGAGACGTAGAGCGTCTGCCCGGTGACGGTCTCGAACTCCGCGAACGACTGCGGCCGGTTGTCGAGCGCCGAGGGCAGGCGGAAGCCGAAGTCCACGAGGGTGGTCTTGCGGGCTTTGTCCCCGTTGAACATGCCGCCCACCTGCGGCACGGTCGCATGGCTCTCGTCGATCATGAGGAGAAAATCCTTCGGAAAAAAATCGATGAGGCAGAACGGCCGCTCCCCAGCCTTCCGCGACGTGAGGTGGCGCGAGTAGTTCTCGATGCCGTTGCAGAAGCCCATCTCCTGGAGCATCTCGAGGTCGTAGTTCGTGCGCATGCGGATGCGCTGCGCCTCGAGGTATTTGCCCTGCCCCTCGAAGAACGCCACGCGCTCGTCGAGCTCCGCCTTGATCGCGGCGATGGCCGGCTCGAGCTTGCCGCGGCTCGTCACGTATTGGTTGGCCGGGTAGAGATCGAATTGCTCGATCGGGCGGAGGACGCTGCCCGTCAGCGGATCGAACTCGCTGAGCGAATCGATCTCGTCGCCAAAGAACTCCACACGGAGGCCGTGCTCCAGGTAGGCCGGCATGATGTCCACGACATCGCCGCGGACGCGGAACCGCCCGGGCTTCAGCTCAAAATCGTTTCGCTCGTAGATGTTGTCCACGAGCCGCTCCAGCAGCACCTGCCGGCCAAGCGGCGCGCCGCGGCGCAGCGGGATCCGCATCGCGGTGAATTCCTGCGGCGAGCCGAGGCCGTAGATGCACGAGACGCTGGCCACGACGATCACGTCGCGCCGCGACACGAGCGAACTCGTGCTCGCGATGCGGAGGCGCTCGATCTCCTCGTTGATGGAGGAATCCTTCTCGATGAAGGTGTCGCTCGACGGGACGTAGGCCTCGGGCTGGTAGTAGTCGTAGTAGCTGACGAAGTATTCGACCGCGTTCTCCGGAAAGAAATTCTTGAACTCCGAGTAGAGCTGCGCGGCGAGCGTCTTGTTGTGCGAGAGGATGAGCGTGGGCCGCTGCGTGCGCGCGATGACATTAGCCATCGTGAACGTCTTGCCCGAGCCGGTGACCCCGAGGAGCGTCTGATGCCGGTTCCCCGCCTCGATGGAGGCCACGAGCTTCTCAATCGCCTGCGGCTGATCGCCGGTGGGCTGGTAGTCGGAGGCGAGCTTGAAGAGCATCAGGGAGTGAAAGTGAGAGGGAGAGGGAGAGTGGACAAGTCATCGCGCGAGATTGCGGGGCAGTTTCCCCAGTTTCACCCTCACCTTCCCTTTCACTTCGCTCACAAGCCAAACACCTTGAGCACGCCGCTCCACAGGGTGGCCCAGAATTTTCCGGCGCGGGCGGCGGCGCCTTCGGCCGCCGTCTCCTGCAGGACGAAGAGCCCGCGACCCGCGAAGAGATCGTCGAAGAGCGGGTTCATGCCGCGGTAGTAGCTCCAGAATGTCTCGGCGCGCACGGGGCGGTAGTCGAGGTTGGGCGTGAAGCCGATGGTCGCATCCTGGTTGGTGCGGCGCGCGGGCATCGCGGCCCCCTCGCGATCGGCGAGGCACTCGGCGCGCACCCCGCGGCTGCCGGCGACGATGAGCCGGCACGGCCCCACAAACTCGAAAAAGCGAAACTGTCCCCCAATCCACGCCTGCCAGCGGAAGATCCGCCAATGCCGCCGGATCACGAGCGACTCGCCCTCCCGCTGCACGACGCCGGCGAGAAAACTCGGCCGAAGCACGAGCGAGGCGCCGGCCGGCACGGTGACCTGCGCCATCTCGATGTGCGGGTCGGTGCCGTTGGAGAGCGTGACGCGGGCGTCGCCGTCAGCGTTGGCGTTGCGCATCTCGATCAGCTCCACGAGCCCGCAGGCGAGACTCGTGAACGGGATCCGCCAATCGAGCACGAAGCGCGTGTGCCTGCCGATGCCTTCGTCGGAAGCCTGGAGATACTTTTCCTTGATGCGCAGAATCTCGCCCGGCCGGAGCGTCGCCTCAATCGACACGCGGCTCTCGCCCACCTCAGGCAGCGCCGCCGGGTCGGGCCCCAGCCGGATGGAGCGGCCTCGCACCATCACGGGCGCGAGCCCGTAATACATCGCAATCGACCAGATCGTGGGTCCGAAGAAGTAGCCTGCGAGCGCCGCCACCAAATACCACTTCAGCCGGTCCCAGGCCGCAGCGAGATAGTGCCGCACGCCGGAGCGGGTCTGCTCGAGGAATGCGACCTCGCTGTTGACGCGGCGGAGCGCCGACTCGACGCCGTCCTTCTCAACCACGACCTTGGTCACGGTGCGCTGAAGCTCGTCCACCAGGCGCAGCGATTCCTTGCTCGTCTCCTCCATGCGCAGGCTCAGTTCCTCGTTGAGCTTCTGCTGCGCGCTGTCGCCGAACCACCGTTCCCACCAACTCATGAGTTCCCGCAGGTTCGCGACAATCTTGGCAGCTTTGCGCGCGCGCTCGCGCTGCTTATCGATGTCGGCGCGGAGCGTGACGAGGCGCTGCTCCACCTCGGACCGGGCCGCGAGCAGCTGGTCGCGGTCGACGATCGCGCGGGCGAGTTTGTCCGCCCGATCCAGCTCCTGGGCGTGCTCCTCCTTCACGAAAAGCCACAGTCCGTAGCCCGCGAGCGCGACCACCACGATCAGCGCGGCCACGCCGAACTTCTGCGCCAGCCACGCGAGGAACTTGATGAGCACGCCCTGCATCGGGCCGCAGTGTGGGGCGCGGGCCGCGCCGATTTCAACCGCGCGCTGAATGCCATTTGCCAACCACCCGCCCCCCGCGCAGGCTCAGGAAATGAGCAAGGCCATCGTCTCCTCTCTCTACGACTCCGACGTATTTCGCATGGCTTGCCGCCAGTTCGACAAGGCCGCCGACGCCATCAACCTCCCCGAGGCCGTGCGCGACCGCACCAAATACCCGCGTCGCTGCCTCGCCGTCTCGCTGCCCGTGAAGCGCCAGGACGGGTCGGTCACTGTTTTCGAAGGTTACCGTGTGCAGCACAACCTCTCGACCGGCCCCTCGAAAGGCGGCATCCGTTTCCACCAGCATGTCACGCTCGGCGAGGTCGCCGCGCTCGCGATGTGGATGAGTTGGAAAACCTCGCTCGTCGGCCTGCCCTACGGCGGCGCCAAAGGCGGCGTGATCGTGAATCCGAGCGAGCTCACCGAATCCGAACTCGAGCACCTCTCGCGCCGCTACATGCAGGAGATGGTGAACTTCGTCGGCCCGCATACCGATGTGCCCGCGCCCGATGTCGGCACCAACGAAAAGATCATGGGCTGGATGATGGACACCTACTCGAACCACGTGGGCCACGTGGCGAGCGCCGTCGTGACCGGCAAACCTCTCGCGCTCGGCGGCTCGCAGGGCCGCCGCGAAGCCACCGGCGCGGGCGTGGCCTACCTGACGAAGAAATACCTCGAGGACCTGAAGGTTCCGGTCAGCAAGGCCACAGCGGCCATCCAAGGGTTCGGCAACGTCGGCAGCGAGACCGCCCTCGCCCTCGCCCACTACGGCGCGAAGATCATCGCGATTTCCGATTTCACCGGCGGCATCTACAACGCCAAAGGCATCGACCTCGCCAAGGCCCAGACCTACGTGCGCTACCAGAAGACGCTGCACGACTTCGACGGCGGCGAACCCATTTCCAACGAGGACCTCCTCGAGCTGAAATGCACCGTGCTCGCGCCGTGCGCGCTGGAGCGCGTCATCACCGACAAGAACGCCGCCAAGCTCAAGTGCCGCGTGCTCGCCGAGGGCGCCAACGGCCCGACGACCAACGCCGCCGACAAAATCATCGAGCAGCGCGGCGACATCGAGCTCATCCCCGACGTGCTCTGCAATTCCGGCGGCGTGATCGTCTCCTACTTCGAGTGGCTGCAGAACCTTTCGAACTTCTACTGGGGCCGCGACGAGGTCCTGCAAAAGCTCTTCGCAATGCTCGACAAGGCGAAGGCCGCCGTGGACATGCAGAAGCAGAAATTCAAGTTCAGCCGCCGCCTCGCCGCCCTCACGCTCGGCATCCAGCGCGTGGCGGACGCGAAGGCCGCGCGGGGATTGTTTCCATAGGTAAAAACTGCCAACTCATCCCATCCGCGCCATGCACAGAATCGCGTTTGTCTCCCTGCTGATGGTTTCGCTCGGATTTTGCCAGACGGCTCCCGCGCCAAAAGCCCCGCCGAAGGAGCCTCCGGCAGCCCCACCCGCCCCGCGCACGCGCGCCGAGGTCGCCGCGGTGCTGAAGCACTCCGAGCCGCCGCCGGCGAACCCGCGGCCACGCCGCCTGCTTTTGGTCGCCGGTCCCAAGACCCACGGCGTGGCCCAGCATGACTATCCCGTCTGGCAAAAGACGTGGGCCCCCTTCCTCGCCAAGTCACCGGCCGTCACGACCGACACCGCGTTTCCTTTCCCCACCGACGTGCAGCTCGCCGCTGCCGATGTCGCGATCTTTTATTTCAAGGGCGCGTGGGACGCGGCCCAAGTCGCGGCGCTGGAGAAATTCCAGAAGCGCGGCGGTGGCGTCGTGACCATCCACTGGGCAATCGGCGTGACGGCGGCGCCGGAGCCGTTCGCCGCACGCGTGGGTCTCGCCTACCCCGCGGCCAAATATCGCCACGGCATCGTCGACCTGGACATTGATTCCACGCATCCGATCACGCGTGGTTTCCCGCGCACCGTGCGCTTCACCGACGAGCCTTACTGGCCGTTTGTGGGCGACCCGGCGCACGTGCGCGTGCTTGCCACCGCGGTGGAGAAAGCCGGCCCCGACGGCGCGCCCGCACCGGTGCCCGTTTTCTGGACACACGAGCCGGCGGGCGGCGGGCGAGCCTTCGTCTGCATCTTCGGCCACTACATGTGGACCTTCGACGATCCGCTTTTCCGGCTGCTGTTGCTCCGCGGGATCGCGTGGGCGGCGGGCGAGCCGGTTTCACGCTTTGAGGCGCTCGCGACCGACGGCGTTAAGTTTGCCGACTGATCGCGGGACGTCACCGGCCCGGGCGATTTCAACCTTGTCTCGCTCCGCGCGAGGCTCATTCAGAAAACCGCCCGCCATGAAACGGCCGCACGCCATCGTCAGTCTCGCCGCAGCCCTCGCCGTCGTGGCGCACGCGGGTCCTACCGAGGCCGCCATCCTGGCTGCGATGAAACTATCCGATGCG
>JANOCA010000150.1:0-2453 GCA_031411915.1 Opitutaceae bacterium | reverse complement strand
ATCGATTATTTCCACCGCGATGCGCTGTCGGCGCACGACCGCAGCTTCTCGAGAAATTCCGATTTCCGCGCGAGTCGCGCGTTGCCCGCCCCATGGAACGGCATCCCGCTCGCCGATCCCTCATCGACGACCGGCGGCGTGTTTGCGCGCGATAATGATTTCCGCAACGCCAACGCCGTGAACCAGTGGGGCCAGTGGCAGCGCGGCTCGATCCAGCCGAATTTCCTCACGTTCGTCGGCTCGCGCCCGGCGGGCAATGCCGGCATCACGACCAGCACGACGCCGCCGGTCGGCGTCGCGACGATGGCGGCCGATGGCATGTTCTATCTCTGGCCCGGCAACGGCGGCGTGAACTTCAAGCAGACCGCGCCCTCGACGAACATCGATAATCCCGAGAACGCCGCCTACTCGAACTGGAACAAGTGGAAGATGCTCCTCCCCGCGACCGACCGCGTGCAGTTCGCGACTTTCCTCGACCACACGATCAACGAGCGGCTCTCCGCTTTCGGCGATTTGCTTTTCTACCGCGCCTACAGCCGCACGGGCCGCGAGCCCGTGAACGCAAAGAACACTGACGACCAAGGCATCTACCTGCCGGCGGCGAATCCCTACAATCCTTTCGGCACGCGTTTCTATCACCCGACGGGCGCGCCCAATGCCGACGGCACGCCGCGCCTCACCGGCGCGCCCGCCGATGTTTCGTTGTGGACCGGTATCTCGCCCGGGCAGAACACCGGCGGCGGCTTCAAGCCGCGCGAGACCGAGGTCTACACCTATTCGTGGCGCGCGATGGGCGGCCTGCGCGGCAAGCTCGGCGAGGGCTGGGAGTGGGAGTCCGCGCTTCTGGCCTCCGGGTCGCAGACGCACGAGTATGAGCACTTCCAAGTGCGCGAATCGCGTCTCCGCGCCGCGCTCAACCGCACGGATGCGACGGCCTTCAACCCGTTTCCGGTCACCTTCAGGATCACCAACAACCAGATCGTCGTGGACCGCCTCTTCGAGAATCCCACCGCGATCACCGATGCGATTTACGACGACGAGGACCGCTTCGGCCGCACCGGCCTCTTCCTCTGGGACGCGAAGATCAACGGGCAGCTCTGGCGCCTGTTCGGTGGCGGCCGCATGGCGATCGCGAGCGGCACCGAGGTGCGCTACGAGACCTACGCGGACAAGCGCGCGTCGTTCGTCGGCCTGAATCCGCCCGGCTCCGGCAGCCAGTTTCCGCTTCTGCGCGAGGGCGACAACGATTTCCTCGCCCTCAGCTCCAACGTCCCGATCTCCGCGAACCAGACGATCTACGCGGCCTATCTTGAAACGGCGCTGCCGTTTGTGACGCGCGAGAATCGCAAGCCGCTCATCGAGGCGCTCGAGCTCACGCTCGCGGGCCGTTTCGAGCACTTCTCGATTCACGGGCAGACCACCAAGCCCAAGGCGAGCCTCGTGTGGAAGCCCGCGACCTTCCTCAAGCTGCGCAGCTCGATCGCCGAGTCGTTCCGCGCGCCGAATCTGGTGCAGACCAACATCACCCCGCTGCGCCGCCAGATCGGCGCCGACGACGGCTACCGCTTCGAGGTCACCGCTCTGCCCTCCGACGGCACCGCGCAGCGCACGGTCTTCCGCCAAGGCAACCAGAACCTCCAGCCCGAGGAGGCCAAGACGTGGGTCGCGGGCTTCGTGCTCGAGGTGCCGAAAGTCCGCGGGCTCTCGTTCTCCTTCGATTACTTCCACCTCAACCAAAACAAGGTCATCGAGAACGTCGGCGCCGCCGCCGCCATCGACCGGGACGAGCTGCTGCTCGATCTCGCGACGAGGGCCGCGCTCGCGAGCGGCACCGCCATCGGCGCGATCGATCTCGGATCGGGCACGACGGGCTACAAGGGCTCAAGCAAGGTCATTCGCAAGCCCGTGACCGCCGCCGACCGCGCGGTGTTCGACGCCTACAACGCCCGGCAGACGAGCAACAACTCGCGCCGTGCCGTCGTCGGCGAGATCGACAGCGTGATCGACGACTACCTCAACCTGAGCGGCCGCGACATCCAGGGCTACGAGTTCGGCGTGCAGTGGCGCGGGCCCAAGACGCGCCTCGGCCAGTTTTCCTTCAGCAGCGAGGCCACTCATTATGTGCTGCGCCGCTCCAAGGGCGACGACGTCTCGCCGGAACTCGACGAGCTGGAGCGCAACGGTCGCACGAAGTGGCGCGCCAACGCCTCGCTCTCGTGGCGCCAGGGTCCGCTCTCGGCCGGCTGGTTCTCGAATTACTTCGGCTCGTTCGTCGACACCTCCGCCGCCACGACTGAGCCAATCTACCGGGCGCTCGGCGGGCCGGGCTACATCCGCGTCTTCAACGACAATGGCATCACCCGCTACCTCCTCCGCGTCGATCCGATGATCACGCACAACGCCTGGCTCTCGTATCGCTTCGACCGGCGCGACTCGCGCTGGCTCGGCGGCAC
>JANOCA010000149.1:0-13726 GCA_031411915.1 Opitutaceae bacterium | reverse complement strand
AGGAGTCGCGAGCAAGCTCGCTCCCACAAGAAATGCAGCGCGGCATGACCGCCGCGCGAAGCAGACTCTACATCTTCGCCGCTTTCAGCATCGCGTCGCGCTTCGCCTTGAACTCGTTGCCGGGTTTCCACTCGGGCCACTTGTCGCCGTCGGCGATCGTGGCGCCGAGCTCGATGAGGAACTTCACGTCCTCCAGCGCGCCGGAGAAATCCCAGTTGGGTTTCATTTCGTCGGAGACCTTGTGGTAGTCGTTGGCCGTGTAGTCGTCGTCGAGGCTGGCGCCGTAGCCGGCGGGGCGGCCGATGATGTCCTTGCCGAACTTGCTGTAGAATGCCGGCACGCCCTGCTTCGCGAACTCGAAGTGATCGGAACGGTAGAAGTAGCCCTTTTCCGGCAGTGTGTCGGGCACGACGACGCGGCCGGAGCGCGCGAGGATCGCGGTGGCGAGGTCGTCGAGGGTCGAGTTGCCGTGGCCGATGATCTCGAGGTCGCGCGAGGGGCCGAAGACCTGGATTCGATCCATGTTGAGGTTGGCGAGCGTGCGCTCGAGCGGGTGTAGCGGGTGCTCGGCGTAGTATTTCGCGCCGAGGAGCCCGCGCTCCTCGGCCGTCACGGCGAGGAAGAGAAACGAGCGCCGCGACGCGGGCCGGCGCGCGGCGAGGCCCGCGGCGATCTCGACGAGCGCGGCGGTGCCGGTGGCGTTGTCGAAGGCGCCGTTGAAAATCTGGTCGCCCTTGAGCTTCGGGTCGCGCCCGAGGTGATCCCAGTGGGCGGTGTAGATGACGTGCTCGCCACGGCGCGCGGGTTCGCTGCCCTCGAGGCGGGCGATGACGTTGCGCGAGGTGATGTCGCGGAGCTTGTTCTCGACCGCGTAGCTCGCGCGCGCGGCGAGCGGCACGGGACGGAACGCGCGGTCGTTGGCCGCGGCCTTGAGCTTGTCGTAGTCCTGCCCGCCCGCGGCGAAAAGCCGGCGCGCAAAATCCGCCGTGATCCAGCCCTGCACGCCCACCGGCTGCGCCGCTCCCGCCGTCTGCCTCAGATCGAACTCCTCCTGCGCCCAACGGCTGCCGAGCACGGCAAAGGGATAGCCGGCCGGGCCGGTCTCGTGGACGATGATGCAGGCGGCGGCGCCGACGCGCGCGGCCTGATCGTATTTGTAGTCCCAGCGGCCGTAGTAGGTCATCGCCTTGCCCTTGAACACCGCGGGGTCGAGCTGGCCGGGGTTCTTGGGATCGGGCTGCGGCGGATCGTTGACGAGGACGACGATGGTCTTGCCGCGCACATCGACGCCCTTGAAGTCGTCCCAGCGGAATTCCGGCGCGACGGCGCCGTAGCCGCAGAAGACGACCTCGGTGTTGGCGAAATCGAGCTTCGCCGCCGTGCGGCGCGTGCGCGCGACGTATTCGGTGATCGGTTGCGGCGTGAGAGTCGCGCTGCCGGCGGCAAACGTCGTCCGCATCGTGGTCGTGATGCCGACCATCGGCACGGACTGGAAAAACGTGCCGTCGGGGTTGCCGGGCTTGAGGCCGAGGGCGCGGAACTCGCGCTCAAGGTAGGCGACGGTCTTTTCCTCGCCGGGCGAGCCGGGCGCGCGGCCCTCGAACTCATCGGAGGCGAGCATGGCCGTGCGGGCCTTGATGCTCGCGGCGGAGATGGCGGGTTCGGCGGCGGGGAGCGCGGAGAAGCCGCCGAGCGCCAGGAGGAAAGCGGAGGGGAAACGCATAGTCGTGAACGTTGCGGCCCCGCGGGAAATGGCAATCGCGCGGACGCGAGGCCGACGGGCTAGGGCGCATCTCAGTTTCTTGCCTCGGCGTTTCAGCCCGGAGGGCTGAAAGAAAGTAGCCGGGGGTTAAGTTCGCGAAACCCCCGGTCACGAGATTTGGTTTCTCCGCACCCCGGCGGGGTGCAACCGAGGCGCCGGTCCTCGGCCTGATGGATGGTGCGCGCGGATTTCTCGCACCCCTGCGGGGTGCAGGAAAAGATTCCCGTCCCGGGGGTTTCGCGGACTCAACCCCCGGCTACTCTCTGGCAGCCCTGCCGGGCTGCAAAAAAATGAGATACGCCCGACTGGCTATTTCGCTTCCAGAAAAACCTGTGGATAAGTCCGCGACCAGAGGCCGTCCTCCTGCCAGCCGCGCAGGCGGGGGGACATGAGCCAAATCTTGGTGTTGAAGTAGAGCGGAGTGAGCGGGGCCTCGGCGAGGAGGCGCTCCTCGGCGGCGCGGAGGGCGGCCGTGCGCGCGGCGGGATCGACGAGCGGGCGCGCGCGGGCGAGCGCGGTGTCGAAGGTGGCGTCGCTCCAGTGCGGGTAGTTTTCCGGCGCGCCCGTGGCGAAGTCGCCGAGCATTTCGGCGGGGTCGGCCACGTCTGGAATTTGCGTGATGAAACCGATGTCGAAATCTCCCGCGGAGAGTGAACTGAGATGCACGCCGCCTTCGCGCGTGATGATCGCAACCTCGAGGCCGAGTTCCTTGCGCCACATGGCTTGGATGGCTTCGAGGGTGGCGACCTGAGACTTGGACCACGCGGCGACTTCGAGGCGCGGGAAATTCTTCCCCGCGGGAAACCCGGCGGCGGCGAGCAGCTCACGCGCTCCCGCGGGATCGTGACGGTGGACTGCGGCGGGCGCGGGGCCGGCATCAAGCGCGGCGGGAACGAATCGCGAGGCGGCGGTTTGCTGCCCCCGCAGGACGCGGGCGGCGATCTGCTCGCGGTCGATGGCGAGCGCGAGGGCGCGGCGCACGCGGGTGTCGGTGAGTGGATCGCGGCGGGTGTTGAAGGCGAGGTAGCGCGTCTCGATCATCGGCGCGCGCTGCAGCTCGGCGGGGCGATCCTTGGCGTAGACCTCCACCTTGCTCGAAGGCACGGCCATCGTGGCATCGAGCTGGCCGGCGCGGTAGGCGCGCTCCTCGCTGTCGCCGTCGTCGAAGTGGAGAAAGTGAATCTCGCCGAGCCGCACGCCGGCCGCGCCGTGCCAGGTCGGATCGCGGCGGACGACGATGCGTTGGTGCGCGCGCCACTCGGCGAGGCGGAAAGGGCCGTTGCCCACGAAGTTCTCCGGGCGCGTCCAGTTGCGGCCGTGTTTCGCGACCAGATCGGCGCGAACCGGCAGCCACGGGCCGCCGGCGACGAAGTGCGGGAATCGCGGAGTCGGCTCCGCGAGCGTGACGACGAGCGTGCGCGCATCGGCGGCGCGGAAACCCACGGCGGAAAAATCCGTGAGCGCGCCCGAGACGTAGGCGCGCGCGTTTTTCACGGGATAGAAGACACTCGCCTTGGGCGCGGCGGTCGCGGGCGTGAGCAGGCGGCGATAAGACTCGACGAAGTGCGGGGCCGTGACCGGCGCGCCGTCGCTCCACTTTGCCTCGGGCCGCAGGTGAAACGTGTAGGTGAGCCCGTCGGCCGAGACCTCGAACCGCGTCGCGGCGCCGGGCGTCGGCTCGCCGCCGGTGGCGCCGGGGATGAGCAAGCCCTCGAGCAACGTGCGCTCGACGGCGAATTCGTCGGGCAGTGTGGTGAGCGCGGGGTCGAGAGAGCCGGGTTCGTTGCGCTGGGAGAGGCGGAGGGTTTGCCCGGAAGCGGGCGCGGGGTCGCGTTTCGCGCAGCCCGGGAAAAGGACGGATGCGAGCGCTGCCACGGCGAGAAGCCGGGCGAGCAGGTTATTTTTTCGCTTTGGTGCGGGCACGGATCGGTTGGTTGAGCTCGCGCTCGATGTCGGCGATCGCGGGCAGCGAGCCGCGCAGGTTCTTCGGCAGCGAGTCCACGAGGCGCGTCTGCCATTCGGCGACGCCGATGGGCTTCTTCACGTCGCGCAGGGCATACTCGACCTTGAGCTTGTTCTTCGCGTCCTTGCACAGGAGCAGGCCGATGCTGGACGAGTCGTGAGGGTGGCGCATCTGATCGTCGACCGCGGCGAGGTAGAAATTCATCTTCCCGGTGAACTCGGGCTCGAAGGATTTCATCTTCAGATCGACCACGACAAAGCACCGCAGCCGCAGGTGGTAGAACAGCAGGTCGAGATAGAAGTCCTCGCCGCCGACCTCGAGGTGCACCTGCCGGCCGACGAACGCGAAGCCGGCGCCCATCGCGAGGAGGAGCTGCTGCACGTGCCCGACCAGCCCGCGCTCGAGATCGCGTTCCTGCGCGGCCTCGCCGAGGGTCAGGAAATCGAACGTGTAGGGATCCTTCAGCACCTCGCGCGCGAGGTCCGACTGCGCGGGCGGCAGCGTGCGCGCGAAATTATTGAGGGCCTTGCCGCTGCGCGCGTGGAGCCGTGACTCGATCTGCACGGTGAGCACGGTGCGGCTCCAGCCGTGCTCGAGGGTCTTGCGCGCATACCAGAGGCGCGTGGCGGGATCGTCGAGCTTGTGGAGCAGGACGAGGTTGGTGCTCCAAGGGAGAAGAGAGAGCGGCTCGGGCGGGGCGTCGGCCAATTGTGTCACGGGCTGTGACACAATTTGTGCAACGGGCTGTTGCACAATTGGGCCTCGGGTTTGCCCGGCTTCTGGCCGCGGCAATTGTGTCACGGGTTGTGACACAATTGGGCGCTGCAATAGTCTAACGGGCTGTTGGACTATTTCCACCGGAGCCCATGCCGTGTAGAATGCGCGCATGCGTTTGAGGTTCAGCTCCGAGAACCCGCCTATCTCCGGAAACTCCTTTGCCAAGTCCCGCGCCAGCCGCTCCACGACCTTGGTGCCCCAGCCCTGCGCCTGCTGCGCGCGCAGGATTTCGCGGCCGATGTGCCAGTAGAGGAGAATCAGCTCGCGGTTGACGGACAGCGCGGCCTTCACCTGCGCGGTGCGGACGCGGGCCTTCAGGCCGGCGAGCAGCGGCGCGTAACCGGATGGGATGGACGAGACTTTCCGGGGGCGGGCTTTCATCGGATGCGCGCGTGATCAGCCGTGGGCGGCGTTCGCCATGATTACGGCTCCAGCCACACGTAGCGGTAGTCCGAATGATCCATCGGCGTGGGCTGCCAGCCTTTCACGGCCGGGTGGAGGAGGTAGACATGCGTGTTGAAATAGAGCGGGATGATGGGGGCGGCGTCGAGGAGGTGCGCCTCGGCCTGCTGGAGCATGGCGGCGCGCTCGGCGGCATCGACGATGGTGGTCGCGCGCGCGAGGATCGCGTCGTAGGCGGGATCGGTCCAGCCGGTGTGGTTGTTGCCGGAACCGGCGAGCCACATGTCGAGGAACGTCGTCGCATCGAGGTAGTCGGCGGTCCAGCTCCCGAGGAGCACCTGGTAGTCGCCGGCGCGGCGGTTGGCGAAGACGACCTTGTATTCCTGGTTGATGAGGCGCACATCGACGCCAAGGTCGCGGCGCCACATCTGCTGGATGGCCTCGGCGACGAGGCGGAGGATTTCGTTATTGTTGTAGAGAAGCTCGATGGGCGGGAGGCCGGCACCGCCGGGGAAGCCGGCCTCGGCGAGGAGTTCCCTGGCGGCCTCGACATCGTAGGCCTTGCGCGGCGGCGGGGTGTAGCCCTTGAGAAAATGCGGCGTGAAGCTCGGCGCCGGCTGGCGGCCGCCGGGGAGGATTTTTCCGGCGATGGCGTCGCGATCGACGGCGAGGGAGAGCGCACGGCGCACGCGGGCGTCGGTGAACGGCGCCTTGCGCACGTTGAGGCGGAAGAAAAACGTCTCGAGGTTGTGGTCGATGCGGAGCGCGGAGTTCTTGTCGCGCTGGAGCGGCAGGACCTTGGCGGGCGGGAGCGACCAGGTGGCGTGGAGCTGGCCGGAGCGGTAGGCGCGCTCCTCGGCGTCGGTGCTGTCGATCGGGTAGAAATGCACCGCGTTGAGGCGCACGCGCGCGCGGTCGTAGTAGGTCGGCGACTTTTCAACGACGACGCGCTGGTGCGGCGACCACTCCTTGAGCACGAACGGCCCGCTCGAGACGAGGTTGCCAGGCTTAGTCCAGGCGGAGCCGCGCCGATACGGATCGCCCGCGGCCGCGATGGCGCGGACGTTGACCGGGCGCCATGGGGAGTTGAGCAGAATCTGGAGGAAGTAGGGCGCGGGGTGCGTGAGCGTGACGACGAGCGTGCGGGTGTCGCGCGCGACGGCGCCGACAGTCGAGAAATCCGTCGTCTTGCCGGTGTGGAATGACTCGGCGCCGCGGAGCAGGTAGAGGAAATACGCGTAGTCGGCGGCGAGCGCGGGCGTGAGGATGCGGCGCCACGAATCGACGCAGTCCTGCGCGGTGATGGGCTCGCCGTTGCTCCACCTGGCGTCGGCGCGCAGGTGGAACGTGTAGGTCAGGCCGTCGGGGGAAATCTCCCAGCGCTCGGCCAGGGCGGGCACGGGATTGAGCGAGACCGGCTCAAAGGTGATGAGCGGGTCGAAGAGCGACTGGATGATCTTGGCGTCGCCGAGGCCGGTGACGGTCTGCGGATCGAGATCGGTGGGCTCGGAGCCGGTGCTGAGGTGGAGGATGCCGTCGCGGTTGCCGCGGGCGACGGTGGTCTCGCGCTTCGCGCAGGAGGTGAGCGAACCGATGGCCACGAAAAACACGAGAAGGCACAAAAAGGCAGAGGGCGGGCGGGCGAAGTTTTTCATGAGCGGGAAAGGAGCGCGACTGCGTGGGCGGCGATGGCGAGGCCGCGGCCGAGGTCGCCGATGCCTTCGTTGGTGGTGGCCTTGAGGCCAATCTCATCGGGGAGAAGGCCGGTGGATTTGGCGAGGGCGGCCTTCATCGCGGCGAGGTGCGGGAAGATCTTGGGTTTCTCGGCGATGACGGTGGCGTCGATGTTCGCGATGTTGAAACCGAGCTTGGTGATCTCGGCGACGACGCGCTGGAGAAGAAGCTGCGAGTCGATGTTCTTGTAGGCCGGATCGGTGTTGGGAAAAAAATGACCGATGTCGGGCAGGCCGGCGGCGCCGAGGAGCGCGTCGCAGATCGCGTGGGTGAGGCAGTCGGCGTCGCTGTGGCCATCGAGGCCATAGTCGGTGTCGAAGCGCACGCCCCCGAGCACGAGCGGACGCCCCGCGACGAGGCGGTGGATGTCGTAGCCGTGGCCGATGCGGTGCTTCATGGAGTCAGCGAAGAGAGGAGGCTAGGCGCGCCGACCGGCTCGCGTCCCGCTTTTTCCGTGCAGTCGGGCGATCGAGGCTTAGTCGCGCTTCGGCTCGGCGGGCGGTTCCTGATCGAGCGTGCGGATGTAGGCGATGACTTCCCAGATTCGCTCGGGTCCGAGGACGGCGAGGAAGCCGGCCATCGGTGTGCCGTCGAGGCCGAGCGCGATGGTGCGAAACAAATCGGAGGGCAGGTCGCCGCTCTTGTGATGCGGCTGCGCGAGGTCGGCGGGAGTGATGGGGCGGTCCCAAACGTCGCGCAGGCCTTGCGCGGCGATGCCGTCGCCCTTGCCGCTTGGCCCGTGGCAGGCCGCGCATGTTTGCGCGAAGGTCTGTGCGCCACGTTGCGTTCGTTCCGCGGCGGCGGCGCGATCATGGAGCCATTCCGGGGCTGCGGGCAGCGTCACCGGCTCGGCGTAGTTGCGCGGGTCCTCCCAGCGCTTGGAGAAGCTGCGGATGTAGGCGGTGACCGAGCGCAGCTCGAGTGGGGTGAGCTTGGCGAAGGTGGGCATCATCGTGCCCGAGACGCCGTGGCGCAGCGTGCGCAGGAGATCGGCCTCCGTGGGGAGCTTGCCGGGCGGCGTGGTGCGAAACTTGAAGATACCCTTGGTGAAGTCGCGGGGCTTGGTGGCGACGGCGGCGCCCCATTCGCCGTCGCCGCGGCCGTTGCGGCCGTGGCACAGCGCGCACTGGCGATCATAGATGCGTTCGCCGCGCAGGTGCAGCTCGAGATCGAAGGGCTGCCGGCCTTCGGCGGCCCATGCCCACGAACCGGCCGCGAAGATCAAGGTGGAGATCAGCCGGTAAACTGGGCGGATCGGGGCAAGCATACTGCTTAGGTGCCACTCGTCTCGGACCGGGACAGGAGAAATTCGAGATACGCCAGATCCGCGGGCGTGGTGAGCTTGGGGTTGGGGTGGGTGTTCTCGAGCAGCGCGATCGGGTGGTCGAGTTTTTCCACGGCCTGGGCGTCGTCGGTGATGCGGAGTTTTTTCTTCGCGACGCGGGCGTAGGCGCGCTCGATGAGATCGCGGGAGAAAACCTGCGGGGTCTCCATCGCCCAGAGGCGCTCGCGATTGAGCGTGCGGAGGTGGGCGCCGGCGCGGTGCTTCTTGATGGTGTCGGTCACGCGATGCGCGAGCACGACGGCATGCTCGCGGCGGACGATCTTGTGGAGGGCGACGAGTTGCTCGGGCCGGATGAGCGGGCGCGCGCAGTCGTGGATGAAGACGTGCTCGATGTCGGCGGGGAGCGCGGCGAGAGCGTTCATCACCGAGTCCTGCCGCTCGGGTCCGCCGGGGATGAGCACCGAGGGGGTCGGCGCATAGGCCGACAGCTCGATCATCTGTTTTTGATCGCGGTAAACCACGACGTAGAAATCCGCGATCATGCTGCGCATGAAGGCGGCGGCGGAATACGCGAACACCGGCCGTCCCCCGAGCGGGGCGAGGACCTTGTCGGCGACGGCGCCGGCCATGCGTGAACCACTGCCGGCGGCAAGAAGGATGGCGGCAGTGCGGCTCATGTTGGGGAGTTTTTGATGGGAATGGAGAGCGGTGAGACCCGGTTTCAGGTCGCGAGTTCGGCGAGAATCGCGCGCGCTGCGGCGACGGGGTCGGGGGCTTTGAAGATGGGCCGGCCGACGACAATGTAGGTCGCGCCGGTGCGGGCGGCTTCGCCGGGCGTCATGATGCGCGTCTGGTCATCGGCCTTGGCGTCGCGGGGCCGGATGCCGGGCGTGACGAGCGCGACGCTGGGCGGCAGCACGGCGCGGAGCGGCGCGATCTCAAGCGGTGAGCAGACGAGGCCGCGCAAGCCCGAGTCGGCGGCGAGGCGGCCGAGGCGCACGACTTGTTTCTCGGGTGAATCCACCGGGCCGGTCTCGGCCAGGCCGGCGGCGCTCATCGAGGTGAGCACGGTGACGCCGAGGAGCAGGAGATCGGGCTTGTGCTGCTGCTGGGCTTTCACGGCCCACTGCATCATCTCCCGGCCGCCGCAGGTGTGGAGCGTGAGCATGCCGATGGGAAGCTTGGCGCAGGACTCGACGGCCTTGGCGACGGTGTTGGGGATGTCGTGCAGCTTGAGATCGAGAAAGACGCTGAAGCCCTGGCCGGCGATCTCGCGCACGCAATCGGGGCCGCAGGCGGTGAACATCTCGAGGCCCACCTTCACCCAGCGCACGGTGCCTTGGAGCTGACGGAGCACGGGTGCGACTTCGCGCGGAGACTGGGCATCGAGGACGAGGATGAGATCGCAGGGCATCGGAAACGGAATCCACTAATGAACACTCATGGACACTAATGAAGGCCAAACTTCCGCTGTCCGCGGTCTGGATTAGTGAACATGAGTGTGCATGAGTGGTTGGCTCGCCGTGGCTCCGCTTTCGATTTTCGCACCCGCCAAGCTCAACCTTTTCCTCGCCGTGACCGGCCGGCGAGCGGATGGTTTTCACGATTTGGTGTCGGTCGCGTCACGGATTGATTGCGGCGACACGCTGCGCGTGGAGTGGGCCCCGGAATTCTCGCTCACCTGCGACGATCCCGCGGTGCCAGTCGACGAGACGAACCTCGTGCTCAAGGCCGCGCGCGCGTTTGTGGCCGCGACGCACTGGCAGGGCGCGGCGAAGTTCTCCCTCGAGAAACGCATCCCGATGGGCGCGGGACTCGGTGGCGGGAGCAGCGATGCGGTCGCGGCGCTCCGCGGGCTGAACCGCCTGGCGGGCGAACCGCTCGATGGACCGGCGCTCGCCGCGATGGCGGCGCAGCTCGGATCGGATTGCCCGCTCTTCCTGCACGATGGGCCCGTCGTGATGCGGGGACGGGGCGAGCGGATCGCGGCGTTGCCGGCGGGGGCGGCGGCACGCGTGCGCGGGCGGCGGGTGCTCGTGTTCAAGCCGGCCTTCGGCATCGCCACGCCGTGGGCCTACGCGCGACTGGCGGCCACCGCGCCCGCGGGTTACGTTTCGGCGACGGAGACCGAGGCGCGGCTCGCGGCATGGACCGCCGATCCCCACGCCGCGGTGGAGACGCTTTTGTTCAACAGCATGGAGCCGCCCGCCTTCGCCAAATTCCTCGCGTTGCCGGCGCTGCTGGACCAATTGCGCACCGACTTTCGCATCGCGCCCCGCATGAGCGGCAGCGGCAGCGCGTGCTTTGCGATCCTGCGCGAGGACGCGGTGGTCGCGCCGATCGCCGCGGCCATCCGCGGGGCGTGGGGCGAGTCGGCGTGGGTGATTGAGGCGCGGTTGACATAGATCCGGGTTGACCCGTCTTCGGCGCGCCGCGTTATCGTGCGGCGCTGGCCGCGTCACCCCTCGCGGCCCGCACCGTCTCTCGACCTCAATGGATTCCAACGCGAAGACCGAGACCACCGTGGCAGGCATCGCCGCCTCGCCGGGCATCGCGTATGGGCAGGTGTTCGTTTACCTGCAAAGCACGGTCGAGGTGCCGAGCTACGTCGTCGAGCCGGAGAAACGCATCGGCGAGGTCGGCCGCTTCGAGCGCGCGCTGGTCGTCACGCGCCAGCAGATCGCGAAGATCAAGCACGAGGTGGAGCGGAACATCGGCCCGGAGGAGGCCGCGATTTTTGACGCGCACCTGATGGTGCTCGATGATCCGGCTCTCATCGGGGAGACGATCCGCGACTTCGAGACGACGGGGCGCAACATCGAGACGTGCTTCCAGAAAGTGGCGACGCGCTATGCGAAGGCGTTCGCGGAATTCGAGGACAAGTTTCTCGCGGAGCGGGCCGTCGATCTGCGCGATGTCGCGGACCGCGTCCTGAAGAACCTGCTCGGCCAGGCGGAGACTTCGCTCAACCAGCTCGCGGGCCAGCGCATCATCGTCGCGAGCGACATCTCGCCCTCGGAGTCCGCCACGCTCGACCGTTCGGCGGCGCTCGCCCTCGCGCTCAACTCCGGGAGCCGCACGAGCCACGCCGCGATTGTCGCGCGCTCGATGCGGATCCCCTCGGTCGTGAGCCTGCACAACCTCACGGCGCGCGTGCAGAACGGCGACTGGGCGATCGTCGATGGCTACGACGGACTCGTCATCCTCAACCCGACCGAGAGCACGCTGTTCCGCTACGGGAAGATCGAGGCGAAGAAAAAATCCTTCGAGGCGCGGCTGCTCGAGGCGAATCGCGAGCCCGCGATCACGCAGGACGGCGTCGCGGTCACGCTGCTCGCCAACATCGAGAAGGCCGACGAGGTCGCCGCCGCGCGGCAATTCCGCGCCGACGGCGTGGGCCTGTATCGCACGGAGTTTCTTTTCCTCGCCGGCACTCACATCCCCTCCGAGGAGGAGCAGTTCGCGGCCTACCGGGCGGCGGTTGAGGCGATGGCCCCGCAGCCGGTGATCATCCGCACGCTGGACCTCGGCGGCGACAAGCCGATGGCGGGGAAGTCGGACCTGTTTCCGAAGGAGAACAACCCCTTCATGGGTTTCCGCGCGATCCGGTTCTGCCTGGAGCATCCGGAGATTTTCAAGGACCAGCTCCGCGCGATCCTGCGGGCGAGCGCCTTTGGCCGCGTGAAGATCATGTATCCCATGATCAGCGGGACGGGCGAGCTGGCGCGGGCCAACGCCGTGCTGGCGGAGTGCCGCGACGAGCTGCGCGCGCGCAGGGTGCCGTTCGACGAGGCGATCGAGGTCGGCACGATGATCGAGATCCCGAGCGCCGCGACGACGGCCGACCTGCTGGCGAAGCAGTGCGCGTTCTTCAGCATCGGGACCAACGACCTCATCCAATACCTCCTCGCGATTGATCGCGTGAACGATCGCATCGCGCACCTCTACGAGCCCACGCATCCCGCGATCATCCGCACGCTGCGGCACATCGTGCAGGAGGCGCACGCGCAGAAGATCCCCGTGGGTGTCTGCGGCGAGATGGCCGGCGACCCGGTCTTCACCCCGCTGCTCCTCGGCCTGGGCATCGACAGCCTGAGCATGTCGTCGGCCTGGCTGCCGGCGGTGCGCTACGTCGTCCGCGCGATGACGATGGCGGATGCGCGGGCGCTCGCCGCGGAGGCGCTGACGCTCGATTCGCCAGCGGAAATCTACGCCCGGTGCGACGCCTTCTACCGCGCGCGGGTGAAGGTCGACTAGAGGGGTAACAGCGCCGTCACACGTCCCGATTTGCGATTTTTCCCGCGCCGGACAATGAGAGCGGACACCATGATGAAAGCCTCAGCCGTCATTTGCAGGATGCGCCCCGCGGGCTGGCTGCTCGTCGTGAGCGCGGTCCTGCTCGGCGCAGGTTGCGCCATGCTCGCGCCGAAGCACCGGGTGCTGGTCGACGCGATCGCGGCGCCCGGCGTGGTGAAACCGAACGGAAAATCCTACCGGCTGGTCGCGAAGAAAACGACGGTCGCCCAGTCGCAGATGCAGGTCGCGGTGGTGAAGGCGTGCATCGATGCCGGCCTCGTCGGCGCCGGGATGTTCGAGGCGCCGGGCAACGCTGCGCCCGACTATTTCATTGAGGTGGGTTTTGGCACACACACCGGCGGGCGGGTGGACCCTTCGGCCCGCGAGACCTTCCTGCAGCTCTCGGCGCGCGACAACCCGACCAAGGGAATCAACACGGGCACGGGGCAGGAGCTGTGGGACGTGCGCGTGGCGGTGTTTGGGGTCGCCGGGGCCGTGGAGTCCGTGATGCCGCTCCTCGCGGCCGTGGCCGCACAGAACGTGGCGACCGACTCACGGTTCGAGACCAAGCTCGATGTGCCGAAAAATGCACCGCATGTGTCCGCGGTGCGTGAGACCGCGGTGAAGAGTCTCGAAGCCGTGGCGGTGCCACCGCCCGGCAGCACCTCGGCCGCACCGGCGTCTCCGGTTCCTCCGCCCGCGAAGTGACCGCGGACTAGCGCAGGGCGGAGGCGAGCGTATTGGCTGCTTCAGCCCACGTCGGCAAGGTGCGCGAGGCCGCTTCCCCTGCGAGTCGGGCCGCCAACGTCTCATCGGTCACGATGCGGCTGAGCGCGTCCCGCCACGCGCCGCGATCGTTGGGCGGGACGGGCAGGCAACCGCCGCCGTCGGCGTTTTCACGCAGCACGGGAAGATCGCTGCACACGCAGGGCACGCCCTGCCAGAGCGACTCGAGGAGCGGCAGGCCGCAGCCCTCCGCGATGGTGGGGAAGACGGTGGCGCGCGCCGCGGCGTGGAGCTGGGCGACGGTCGCGTCGTCGGCCGCTTCATGAAAACGCAGCGTGGTGCGGCGGGTGCGCTGCAGTTGCCTCAGGCGCCCGACGATCGGGCGGCCGAAGTGCGGGTTCATCCGGCCGACCAGATGCAGTTCGAAATCCAAGCCTGCGGCCCACAGTTCCTCGCAGGTTTCGAGCAGGAACAGCTGGTTCTTCCGCGGCTCAAGGATGCCGACGCAAAGCAGCAGCGGCTTTTTGCCGACGGCCCGGGCAGACGTCCGGGGCTGACGGTTGAAATCCGCGCCGAGGGCGAGCACCTCGACCGGCGGGGACCGCTCGATGCCAGCCCAGCGCCAATAGCCCAGCAGTTCCGCGCGGCTCGCGGCCGAGACGGCCCACACCCGGTCGAATTGGGCGAGGAGCTTCATGTAGCCCGGATGGCGCGCGACGCTTTGCGGCCAGGTGATGTGCGGGTGCTTGAGCGGGATCGCGTCGTGAAAAACCGCGGCGAG
>JANOCA010000148.1:0-2732 GCA_031411915.1 Opitutaceae bacterium | reverse complement strand
GCAGCACGGGATTGGGATCGCCGATGGCGTTGAGGTTGGCCTGCGTGAAGCCGCGGTAATATTCCGTGCGCGACCAGCCGAGCTCGATGCTCACGGGGCCGACGCGCTGATCGATGAAGGCGGAGGCGAGCGTGTAGTCGTTGTTCGTGCTGCGGCCGGGTCCGGGCAGGTAGGCGTTGGCGGGGAACGCCCGGCCCCAAAACGGATCGTCGATCGTGCCGCCGGAGGGCGCGGCGCCGGCGCTGATCGTCTCGAAGAAACCCGGCCCCTGCGTGCCCGCGAGATCGGGGCGCAGATCGGCGCCGGTGGTCGAGAGGCGGAACGGCTGCGCGCGGATCTGGGGCGCGTAGACGGCCTGCAGCGTGTTGATGACGCGCAGCAGCGACGGCGCCGGGTTGGTGGCGGGCTGGAGCGGATTGGGCGCGCGCGGCGCGCCGTTCAGCGCCCAGCGCGAGTAGCCGAAGTCGGAGTGCGGAAAATTGCCCGGCGTCACCTGCTCGCGGGCCTTGCGCTCCACGCCGGCGCGCACCTGCGTGGCCTTGAACGGCTGATACGTGGCGGCGACCGCGACGCCCTTGGCCCTGAGCATCTCGAACTCAAACCAGCCCTCGCGGTCCTCCCACATGGCGTTGGTGCGGAGCGCGAGCTTGTCCTTGATGAGCGGAAACGCGAAATCGACCTCGCTGCGTTTCTTGGCGAAGCGGCCGACGAGCAACTGGGCGGACTTCTGGCGGCCGTTGAGCACGGCGCGCTTGGAGTTGAGGTTGAACGCGCCGCCGGGCCGGCTCGCGCCGTAGAGGATGGAGTTGGGCCCGCGGCTCACGTCGGCGCGATCGACGTTGAAGCGATCGTTGGCGAGGATGCCGCGGTTCTGCACCAAGTTGGGTAGATAGTCGCGCGTGATGACCGACTCGGTGAATCCGCGGATGGTGGCGCGGACGTCCCACGCCTGCGCGAGGTTGCCGGAGTCGGTGCGGTCGTTGTCGGAGCTCGTGGCGAACTTGAGCATGTCGGCGACGTTCTCCGCGCCGATGTCGTCGAGAAATTCCTTCGTGAGGACGGAGATCGCGGCGGGCGTGTGGAAGAGCGACGCGTTCATGCGCGTGCCGGAGAGGGTGTTGGCCGCGCGGTAGCCGTCGTCGCCCGCGGTGGAGACGAGGAAGGGCGAGAGTTGGACCGCCTCGCTGTCGGCGGGCTTGGCAGGGGTGACCGTTTGCGCCGGAGCGGAAACGAGCACGGAGAATGCGAGCACAAGGCCAAGGGATGGGATCTTCATGGGGAATTCGCGCAGGGGCAGCACGACAGGGCATGAAGATCCAATCTGCACGCAGTGCAGGAATCAAGGCTGCCGCTCCACTCGGGCGCGGACCAGCACGGCTTTCCGGTTTGGTTTCACAATCGTAGGTCAGCGCGCTTGCGCGCGCGGTTCGGCTCGCGCAAGCGCGCTGGCCTACACGGAAACGATTTGCGCGCCCAAACCGGAAGGCCGTGCGCGGACAAGGGCCACGGCGCGACTCCTTCCGCAGCGGCCGTTGGGCGACACCGAGCAATCAGACCCGCAGCCGCCGACAGGGGATCAAGGCAGTTTCGTGACGACGGCGTAGTAAGCGCCGACTTCGTGGCCGTCGGCGGTGGTGAAGACCGGGGCGAGTTGGTGAGAGCCGACGGTGAGCGTGGTCGTGAAGGCGACGGCGGTGTCGGTGGCGCGCACGGGCGACGTGGCGACGTCGCGTCCGCCGATGCGCAGCGTCGCGGTGGTCGCGGGGATCGCGACGCCGACGCGAGCGCGGAAGGCGACGCTGGCGCCGGGGACCTTTTCACCCGGGGGCAGAGCGGCGGTGATCGGGTGGTTCGCCTCGACGGGCCAGCGGCGCACGCTGATTTCGTAGGGGCCGGCGGTGACGACCTTCACGGCCCAGTGGCCGGCGTGACGGGATTTTTCGGCGGCCGCGGCAGGCGTGCCGGACGACGCGGCGGCTTTCGCGTTCTTGCCTTTGCCGGCGTTGGCCCGCGCCGGAGCGAAACCGTCGGCGACGCGGATGTGCTGCTGGTTCCACGGCGGGAGCGCCTCCTGAATCCAGTCGTGGCCGGTGAGACTCACCACGGGATGCTCGGGATGGCCGAGGTAAATCTCGGTGGTCTGCGCGAAGGTCGGCTCGAGCTCCGCCCACCACGCTTCGTAAAACGCGCGCATCTTGGCGGCGCGCGCGGGTTGTTCGGCGATCACATTCCGCTGCTGGCCGGGGTCGGCTTTGATGTCGTAGAGTTCCTGGCCGTTGATGAGGCGCCACGGGCCGGACATGACGGCGGATTGCTTCCACTTCACGGGATCGCGCACGCGCTGGGAATCCGTGACGAGCATGCGCTCATGCGGCCACGCGGCGGTGTTCGCGGCGGGATCGAGGAGCGGGCGGATGGAGCGGCCGTCGAACTTGAGGCCGGCGGGAGTCGGCGCGCCGGCGACGTCGAGCAAGGTGGGGACAATGTCGACCGCGTGGCTGAGTGTTTCGTCGACGTGTGGCCTCGTCCAACCGGCGGCGGGCCAGTGGGCAAGGAGCGGCACGCGGTGGCCGCCCTCGTATTCGCTGCCTTTTTTGCCGCGCATGCCGGCGTTGAAGATTTTTTCGCCGGTGGCGGTGCCGTTGTCGGTGGTGAAAACGAAGAGCGTATTATCGGAGATGCCTAGTTCACGCAGGAGCGAGCGGGTGGCGCCGACGTTGTCGTCGATGTTG
>JANOCA010000147.1:0-8937 GCA_031411915.1 Opitutaceae bacterium | reverse complement strand
TTCTCGTCGGCGGCGCGCTGCTTCGCTTCGCGCTCCGCGCGGAGCGCGTTCATATCGGGCGCCGGCTCGCGCGGGTGGGGCGGCTCGAGCACGAAGAAGTGCCGTTTCGCATCGGTGAACTCGCCGGAGTAGTCCGGCATGTTGCGGTCGTGGAATGCGACCTCGCCGGCGGATTTGCGCCGGCGCGGGCCGACGGGCTTGGCGAGCTTCACATACGCGCCGCAGGGCGCGGCGGGGAAGCCATGCGAGAGTTCGGCGATGGCGTTGCCGGCCTTGAGTTCGGCCTCGACGAGCTTGCGCAGCGCGGCGGGAAACGCGGCGAGGTCCTTGGCGAAGGGCGCAGGGATTTTCATCAGCAGCTCAGCGCGGCGGGGGATCGCCGGGCAGGGGATCGAGGTTGGCCCATTGCTTCATGTAGTGGCTCGCCACCCGGCGGACACCGCCCTGCATCTCGTGGCTGTCGAGCCGCACCCGGGAAAGCTCGAGGATGGGGCGCAGTTCGACCGTGAAATCTCCGCCGGAATTTTCGCGCAGGGCGCGCACCGCGCTCATCCACGCGCTGAAGCGCACCGATACGCTCGCCGCGCCTTGGTAGCTCGGGTCTTGCGCCCCGGGGGTGACGTTGAATTTGCGCATCATCCCGGCGATGTGCTTTCCCGCGGCGGCGACGGGTGCGAGCAGCGCGGGCTGGGGCGGCGGCAAATCGGCCGCGAGGTAGAGTGCCTCCTTGGCCACATCGTCGTCCGCATCGGTCATGAGCGCGCCCAGCTCGGCCGCATAATCGGGCCGGGCTGCGATGTGGCGGATGGCGGTGGCCCGGCGCGCTTCGTGCCCGCTGCTCTTGGCCGCGAAGGGGAACCACTCTCGAACGGGCGTGTGGGCGCCGAGGGCGTCGAACTTGGCCTGATCGGCGGCGGCGGCCTGGACGGCCGGATCTTCCTCGGGCGGTGCGGGCGGCGGCGGCTCGATGAGCTGCACGTGGTAGCGGAGGCTGAACTTTTTCTCCGGCGGCGGCTCGGCCGTGCCGACGTCCCAGCCGGAATCGACCCACGCGCTCCACTCGCCGAGATCGCTGCGCTGCGGTTTGGAGCGGAGCGGCAGCGGGAACGTGAGGCTGTGCTGCTGGCTGAAGCGCACGTCCATGACCTTGTTTTGCGCGCTCGTGATCAGGGGCACGAGCGCGGTGACGATCCAGCGGCCCTCGGCCTGAGTGGCGCGTGAAAGGTCGAGCTTGCCCTGCGGCGAGTAGCTCCGGGCTCCAGGCACGCGCACGGCGGCGTAGACGCCGTAGTCGTCCGGCTGGGTGGGGAGGACAAACCCGCGCGGGGTGCGCACCTCGATCGCGAGCGCCAGATTCCGGCCGTCGATCTTCGGCTCGAAGTCGGCCTTCAGCCAGCCGAGGCCGAGGGTCACCCCGCCGAGGGCAAGCACGGCGCCGCAGGAATATCCGAGCGCCTTCAGCCATCCCGGCTCGGGCATCCCCGCGATCACGCGGCTCACCACCAGGCCGAGCACAAATCCCACGACGCCGCCCACCAGCGCCATCGCGACCATCAGGTAGCCGGCGGCGCCCTCGCGGTTGGAGACGTTGAGCCATTCGCTGCAGGCGGCGGTGACGAGGCCGGCGACGACGAGGCCAAGCACGCCGGTGAGGGCGGCGACGAAGAAGGAGGAGGCCCAGGACATGGTGTGACGGGATAGGGGGGAATTGGGAGTTCCGACCGGAAGGCGGAAGACGCGTCGAAATTTACTCGGTCAGCCAGCGCCGCCACACCGGTCCCTGCCAGACGACGGGACGCCAACTCCAGCCGGACTGCGTGACCGCGTGGATCAGCGGGTTCTTCATTTCTTGGAGATTGAATTTGTAGGCGTAAGAAAGCTCGGGCTTGAAGCGGCCCTGCTCGTCGAGCTGCAGGCCGAAGACGCGGCGCTGCTCGGTCTGGAAAAACACGATGCCGATCGCGGCGTTCCACTGGATGCGCGCGCTGTCGGCGCCGGCCGACCAATCGTAGCGCGCCCCGTAGTCGGTCGTGCGCACGACGCGCGATGACTCGTCGAGCACCAGCCGGATCTTGAAGGTGTGCCGGATGCCGTGCGCGCGGGCATAGTCCACCCACTTCGCATCGGCGTAGCGCCACGTCGCGAAAAATTCGCCGGCCCGCTCGCCACGCTCGACGCGGAAGGGCACGTCGAGCGCGTTGATCGATTCGAGGCGGGCCGCGAGGTCCGGCGCCGCGAGGGCCGCGACCCCGGGCGCGGGTGGCGCGCCGGCCGCCCACGCCGCGCCCTTGAAAAACCAAGCGCTGTAGAGCAGCACCATGAGCATGAGGCCGGCGGCCTTCATGGCGGCCGGTTCAAACAGCCGGCCGAGCGGCTGGAGCGCGGGGAACAGTGGCGCGGCGCCCTTCCCGACTTTTTCCGCCCAGCCGAGGGCCGCGAAGCTCGCCGCGCGGCGCGCGGCGGCGGCGTCGTTTTTCAGCGCTGTCCAGAAAAAGAGATGCCGCCCGGTGCGGAGCAGCTCGATGTAGTCGGAGTTTTTCCTCCGGTAGCCGCGCCAGCCGCGCGTCTCGTCGCCGGACGTGTTGGAAATTTGAAAGGTCTGCCAGAGCGCGGCCGACGCGCGCTTGGCCGTCTCCGCCGTGGGAAACTGCGCGGCGACCACGGTCTCGCCCGTGCCGACGATGCCGAGCTCGGCAACTTCGGCCTCGCCGAAAAATTCAGGAAAAACGGCCTTGGCGTCGCGCATGTAGGCGTCGCCGATTTCGGCGCCGAAGATCTTTTCGCGTTCGGCGAAGCGCCCGTTGCGCACCGTCAGATTGACGGTCGACTCCGCTTCGGCACCCGGCTCGCGCGCACCGACGAGATGCCCGATGAGAAACACCCACGCGATCGGCAGCATCAGCACCGCCATGAAGGCGATCGGCCGCAGCGAAGCGCCCGATCCCCGCATGATCAGCGCGACGAGCCCGAGCACGAGCGGGAACGCGACGCACAGGACGAGGCCGGCCAGGAGACCGGGGTTCGCCCGCAGGATGCCGGTGAGGGAGTTCATGGCGGGGGTGACGCAGTCGTTACCTCACTTTGTGAGACCGACGCGCTCCTCGAAATCGGCGATGACCTCGGCGAAGTCCACCCCGGTGCCGGCAAATTTTTGCACGAGGGCGGGAAACATCTCCGCGCCCCACCGGCGCAAGCGCTTGAGGTTGTCCTTCGTGGTGTAGTTGGGCGCGGGGATGCGGCTCACCCAACGTTGCATGGCCTTTTGCGCGGGGCGGGCGAGGTGGCTTTTCTCGGTGTCAGTCAGCGTGGCGCTGTGGAGAAAACTCACCGCGGGCTCGACATGGCCGTGCTCCAATCCGGCGGCGAGCGATTCCAAGAATCTCGGATGCGAGCGCAGCCGGGCCGTAGCGGCCTCGCGCACGGCGCGATGAGACCCGCTTGCCTGCCAGAGGAGGCTCTCGAAATTCTGCTCCGGATCGAGCGTGGCGATCTTGGCGAGCGTTTCCTGTTCCGAGGGCCCCGGGTTGCCGAGTCGGTGGACAAGGCCCGCGATGCCGCCGACACCCGCGGTGACGAGACGGTGGCCCAGGAATCCAACGCAGGCGATCAGGCTCAACGCGGCGAAGATGGCCCACGGCCAACGCAACCAAGACGGCGGACCTCCGGGCGCGAGCCCCGGATTGAGGCTCAGGACCACCAGCAGCACAGTGCCGAGCGGCACGAGGTAGATCCCCGGCGTGAAGATTACGCGCGGTATGAAGCCGGGACGGATATACATTGCGATGGCCACGAACGAGGCGGCCGCGAGTCCGACGGCCGCACTGGCCGTGAGCGCGTAGACGAAAGGACGGCCTAGTCGCAGCCAATCGAATCCGCCGCTGGCGGCCACGCAGAGCAACGCGGCCATCAGCAGCAGCCACAGGGGAATCAAAGCGAACAGGATGGGCGTCACCCATTCATTGTTGCTGAGGTTCTTCTCCGCGTAGGCCCACAGCAGTTTTTGCAGCGGCCACAGGAAAACGACGACGGCAAGGGCGGCGCAGGCATTGCCGATGATTTGGCACGGTGACATCGTGGACGGAGTCATGGTTGGAGAATGATGGGCGGGCCGCGGCCGGCTTATTTGATGATCAGCGCGACGATGAGAAGGAGGACCATGATCACCGCGGGGAGAAGCGCGGCGCCCGCGGCCCAGCCGTGCTGGCCCGCACGCAGCAGGAAAATTCCGGCCGTGACACCGCTGGCGCCGAGCAGCGTGAGGCCGGCCATCCAGAGCTTGAGCGCGCGGATTTGCTCGGGAGTGGAGTTTGCGCCCCCGGCCATGCAGAAAACGACCGCACACAACGTGACGAACACCGTCACGACTATCGCGGCAATGGGGAGAAGAGATTTCATGAGGCAATGATCGGGGGCGGTGGCGGCTGGGTGGGATCGTAGCCGAACTCACGCACCAGAGCCGCGTGGAAATCATCACGTTCCCGCGAAAGCGCTTCGCCTTCGCCGCCGCTGGTGGCCCAGCCCGCGTAGGTCGCCATCCATTCGACGGCTTTGCCGAAGGCTTCGGCCGCGCGCGGCTCGTCGCCGGCGCTTTGAAACGCTCGCATCCTCCGCGCATACATTTCCGCGATGGACGCGGCGCAGCCAATGTGGGGCGCGGCCTTCCTGATTGCCGCCTCGGCTTCCTCAAGGCGGCCGGCGTCCTCCAGGCGCTTGGCCTCGCTCCAGAGGTCCGAGCCACCGGGGGCAGGCCCGGCTTCCTTCTTCGTCGGCGGCACGATCATCTTCCTTTCGATCCGCGCGGAGGGATTGGGCCACACGCGCTCGGTGCCCGGCACCGGGACGTGGTCTCCCACTTCAAAAATCTCCCGCATGCTGCGCGCCACCTGCCTGGCCTTGGATTGAAACATGAGCGCCACTTTCCCGCCGTCGCGTTCGATCCCGAGGCGCGCTTGCAGCTGGATTGGGTCGAACGAGATTTCACGGAGGATTCCGCTCTCGCCGGCGCGCATCGCGACGCCCGCCGAGTCAGTGAAGTCGCAAATCACCGTCACGCGGTGATCGATGCGGAGATGGTCGATGGTGGCTGCCATGTCCGGCTGGCCGTCAGTTTTTCGCCGCGGTTTCCGGCGCGACAAATGTCGCCATGATGTCGCCCGCGAGATCAAGCGCGCGCCGGGAGTCGGGTTCGGCGGCGGTCGCGCGGGCGACGAGGAGCAATCCCTCGCGGCCGAGGTCGCGCACGAAGAAACACTGGTCGAGCTTCTCGCCGTCGATCATCGCGCCGCGCACCCCGGCGGCGGCGAGGCCGTCGATTTCAAACACGGCGACCGGGAGATCGGGCTGCGCGGTGAGATATTGATCGAGGAGAGCGCGGGCGTAGGCCTTCGGCGAAGCGCCTTCGCTCAGGCGCTGGCTGAGGTTGATCTGGATTTTGCCGTCGGCGTCGAAGACGAGCGTGCGCTTGCCGTCGTCGATCACGTGCCAGCCGAGAGGAACGCGCAACGTTCCCACGACCGCGCCCGCCGCGACGGTGGCGAACTTGCCCTCAAGATCGATGGACACGACGCGCGGCACGAGGCCCACGCCGCGGTCGCGGAGGTTGGCGTTCATCTTCTGCTCCGGGTCAAGCGTGCCGGCGTCGTCGGCCAGCGCGGCCGCGGCCAGTTCCGCGGGCGTGAATTTGGCGGTGGGGGCGGATGCGGGCGCGGCGGGAACGTCAGCTATGCCGGCGGACTTGGACTTCTTTTTCGGCGCGGGTTTGGCGGGTGCGGCGGCTTTGGCCTGGGCGTTGTCGGCGGGTTTCTCCTCGGGCGTGGCCACGGGCACCGGCTGGCCGGGAAACAGCGCGACCTTGGTGCCGCGCGTTTCCCTCAATTCGAGCGAGGCGAGCATCGGCGCCATTTTCTTGATCGCGCTGTCCCAGAGCGGCTCGGGCGCCATGGCGGACATTTGAATGAGGCGGCCGCCATCCTCGAAGAGGACGAAGCGCATCTTCATCGTGACGGCGTCGGTCTTCTGCGTGGCGTCGCAGGTGACAGCCGGATACGCGCCGAGGCGGGTCTCCTTGACCGGCGTGTGCGCGTAGCCTTCCGCTTGGCAGATGTAGTCCAGCCATTGCGAGACGGTGCCGTCCTCGTAGGCCGGCCGTGCGGCGACGGTGAAGACCATCGGGCCATATTGCGTGATTGCGACCGCGAGCGGCATGAACTGCGCGCCCTTGGAGAAATCCACCTCCTCGGCGGGCAGGTCGGCGATCTTGAAATCGGCGGGCTTGAGAAAGCGGCAGGTGAGGCCGGCGTGTTGGGCGAGCGAAACGACGTGGTAGTCGTAGCCGGCAGGAATCGGGGAACTCATGGACTTCGGAGGTTTCGGCGAAGGCGCGGGGGTAGCCGGGGCGGCGCGAACCTTGCTGCCCGCCAGCATCAAGGCGAGGACAACCAAGCACACGCGGCTCCCGGCGGGGAGTCGGAGGGTGTGGGGCATGACAGGGTAGGGTGACGGACGAACGGCCCACCCGGTGCGGATTGAACGCACCGGGCGCGGCCTTTCCGGCTAGACGGCGAATCAGGCTGGCCAGCCGAACTTCACGCTCTTCGGCGTGTCGGCGGAGCCGTCGGCCTTGCGGAGCTGGACGAACATCTCGATCTCGGCGGGCTGGCCGTCCTTCACGTGGACGCGAAATTGAATCACGCGCGCATCGGCCGCGCTGGGATCGAAGCTGTAGCCCCACTGGAACCACGGCTTGCCTTGCGCAGCGGTCGAGCGGGCGTTGCTCCGCATCATCGCCGGCTCGAACACCGCGCCCGCGGTCTGCGAGGACTTGATGCGCACGCGCCAATCGCCACCGCTGTCGGTCTCCTTGTAGGCGACAAAGGCGTAGTCGCAGTTGAGGACCGCGTCGTAGGCGTCGACGTAGGCGAGATGCTGATAGGTCGCGCCGCCGGGGACGGACGCGGGAGCTTCGATGAGTTGAGGGGAGGAGGCTGATTTCATGGGTGAACTTTACTTCCGCTGGATTTGGGAACGAGGTGAGATTGGCAGAGAATTGTTTCCGCGGGTATTGGCCGTTGGCCCATTCGACTTTGGTCCCAGCCCCGGAACATCCTCATCTTTCACCGCGGCGCCGAAGTGCGATCGCACCAGCAGGGAATCCCGGGTCCGCTAGGCTTGCCATACTCGGGGCGCTTGCCACGGTCATCGATCAATTGTCGAACCCCCCTTCGTCCCCCGGTCCGCCGGCGGACGACCTCGAAACCTCCCGTCTCCTACCATGCAAAACCACCCTGCACCCTCCCGTCGCCTTCGGCGCGGACTGACTACTACCGCGTTTGCCGGTTTGTTGCTGGCCGTGCGGCTCGCGGCTCAAACGGCTCCGGCATCCACCGCGCCCCGACCGGCGGCCGCGCCCGCCCCTTCGACCGACGAGCTCATCACGCTGTCGCCCTTCCAGGTCGCCGCCGACACCGACCGGGGCTACCAAGCGCTCAACACACTTTCGGGCACGCGTCTCAACTCGAAGCTCGAGGACCTCGGCGCTTCGATCACCGTCGTCACGAAGCAGCAGATGCTCGATACCGCCGTCCTCGATATCAACGACGTCTTCCGCTACGAGGCCAGCACCGAGGGCACGGACAACTTTACGACCTTCAACCGCAACCGCTCGGGCGGCGTAAACGACCAGGTGCAATCGAATCCCCAGCAGTCGAATCGCATTCGCGGTATCAGCACTGCCGGCCAGAGCGCCGGCGGCGCCAATACCGCCTTCGGGAATTTTCGCAGCAACAACTCGATTCCCTTCGACCTCTACAACGTCGCCGCCATCGAAATTTCCCGCGGCCCCAATTCCAATCTCTTCGGCCTCGGTGCCGCGTCCGGCTCCGTCAACGTCGTGCCGACCCAGGCCAATCCCGAACGCGTCACCGCCAACGCCACGCTGCGCTTCGACGACTGGGGCGGGCATCGGGAGAGCCTCAACTTCAACCAGCCCCTCGTCCGCGGCAAACTCGCGCTGCGCGTGGCCGCCGTGCAGGAAAGCAAGGGCTTCACCCGTCAACCGGCGTCGGAGCGGATCCACCGCGAGTTCGGCACGATTCTCGCCCGTCCCTTCAAGCACACCGTGATTCGCGCCACCGCCGAAGCCTACCACAACGAACACCGCCGGCCCAACTCGATCACCCCTCGCGATACCACCACGGAGTGGAAAGCCCAGGGCAGCCCCACCTGGGATCCCACCACCCAGATTGTGACCTTCGCCAACGGCACCAAGACCGCGGCCATCACCAACGACGCCCTGCTGCCCTTCGGTCTCGTTGGCGGTTACAACGGCATCTACTCCCGCCCCGGCGTTTACATCGACAATACCAGCATTCAAAATTTCACCGTCCAGCGCACGAACAACGCCGTCACCACCGGCAATCCCACCAACCCGTTCACCGGCGGCAATAGCACGCTGCGTTACCTGCAGAGCGGCACCACCATCCAGCGCAACCGCGATATCCTCGGGCCCACCGGTCTGCCGTTGTATCTCATTCCCGGCACCAACAACCAATCCGTCTACGATTGGTCCTCAATCAACGCCGTCTCACCCAACAACGGCATCGACCAGGCCGAAACCTACAGTGTCGAGCTCGAGCAGGTTGTGCTCAACACCCGCAGCCATCTGATCGCCGTCAAGGCGGGCGCTTTCCACCAAAAATTTGAGAGCAACTTATATGGCGCGATCGATAATCTCGAGTCCGTCATCTACGTCGATGTGAACGAAAAGAGCCTCGATGGCAGCCCCAACCCCAACTTCAAGCGGCCCTACATCCAGGCCACATCGCCCAGCAGCACCCGGCGGCCCCAAAGGATCGACATCCAGTCGGCCGACCTCGCTTACCAGTTCACGCCCCGGACCCTGCCCCGCTGGCTCTCTTGGATCGGCCAGCAACGCTTCGG
>JANOCA010000146.1:0-3015 GCA_031411915.1 Opitutaceae bacterium | reverse complement strand
CGGCGTCCAAGCGGTCCGGGCACAGCCGAGCGCAGGGACACCTATCAGGTGCGCATCCCGCCCGGCGTGCGAGAGGGGCAGCGCATCCGGCTCGCCGGCCAGGGCGGCGCGGGGCAGGGCAGCGGCGCTGCGGGCGATCTCTATCTGCGCGTGCGCCTCGCGCGTCATCCGGACTTCAGTGTGCTGGCGGCGGATGTCTATTGCGACCTCGACCTCGCGCCATGGGAAGCGGTGCTCGGCGTGAAGGCGAAAATCCCCACGCTCGACGGCACCACCTCGCTGCGCGTGCCGCCCGACACGGCGGCCGGCCGCCAGCTTCGTTTGCGCGGGCTCGGCCTGCCGCGCGCGGACCAGACGCGCGGCGATCTTTATGCCACGGTGCGGATTCGCTTGCCGGTCACAGCATCGGCGGAAGAACGCGCGCTGTGGGAGCAACTCGCGCGCGTTTCCACGTTCAATCCCAGGACCACACTATGAATGAGTCAGCTGTTTCCGAAAACTATTCCCTCGTGCTGGTGCGCGTGACCGAGGCCGCACCCGCGACCTATTCACTAGAAGCCGCGGCGCGGTTCGCCGATGTGCATCCCGAGATGCTGCGCTATTACTGCCGCCTCGGCCTCTTCGGCGAAGAGCGGGCGAGGCCGGACGCCGATCTGATTTTCGACGACGATGCGCTCTACGAGCTCCGCCGCTTCGAGCATTACCGCCGGCATCATGGAGTGGACCGCAAGACTCTCCGGCTGATCTGCGGCCTGCGGCGTGAAGTCGAGCGGTTGCAAACCGAAGTGCGCTTTCTACGCGGGCCGTAATTCCGGTTCCGCGCTGCCTCGAAACGATCGCTCGAACCAAAAAACAAATGCTCTTCAAACTCACCACCGCCAAGACTGTGCCGGAAGCGGCCACCGCCCTGCAGGCCGCCGTCGCCGCCAATCACTTTGGCGTCATGCACGTTCACAATCTCAAGGAGACGATGGCGAAGAAGGGCGTGGAGTTCGCCCGCGAATGCCTGATCTTCGAAGTCTGCCAGCCGCAGCAGGCGAAGAAGGTGCTCGATGAAGACATGAGCGTCTCCACCGCGCTGCCGTGCCGGATCTCCATTTACGAGCAGGGCGGAAAGACGATTCTGGCGACGCTTAGACCCACCGAGATGCTGGCGACCTTCAACGTGCCGCAACTGGAGTCCGTGGCGCAGGAAGTGGAGACGACCATCGTCAAGATCATGACCGAGGCGGCCGGCTGACCCATGGGCCCGAATCGCAACCAAGGCCGAGACTCAGCCAATCCATGCGGAGCGCATCTTCGCACAAGATGTTAGTCTGAGGGGTCCCGCCAACCAGGCGCACCTCAAAAAAAACCATGATCGCGTCCGAACGGAAAACCGGCTCCCGAGCCGAGCCGGGCGAAGGGCTGCCGGCCGTTCGTGCGTGGCATTCGCCCGCGGCCCTCTGGCAGCGCAAGACCACAATCATCGCCGCACTCTCCCTCGCCGGCATCGCGGCGCATCTTGCGCTCCGCTTCGGATTTCATGCGCGCCCTGAGACCTTCCGGATTCCTTTGCTGGCGACGCTGGCGATCGGCGGCGTGCCGCTGCTCTACGAATTGCTGCGGAAACTGCTGAGGCGCGAGTTTGGCTCTGATCTGCTCGGCGGGATTTCCATCATCACGTCCGTCGTGCTCGGCGAATATCTCGCGGGCGCCATCATCGTGCTGATGCTCGCGGGCGGCGAGGCGCTGGAGAGCTACGCGTTGCGCAGCGCCTCCTCGGTGCTGGCGGCGCTGGCCAAGCGCATGCCGTCGATTGCTCATCGCAAACGCGACTCGGAAATCGCGGACGTGGCGCTGGCGGACGTGGCCGTGGGCGACACGCTCGTGATCTATCCCCACGACATCTGCCCCGTGGACGGCGTTGTGATCGAGGGCCACGGCACCATGGACGAGTCCTATCTGACGGGGGAGCCGTTCCAAATCACGAAGACCTCGGGCTCCACCGTGATCTCGGGCGCGATCAACGGCGAGGCGGCGCTGACCATGCGCACGACCAAGGTCGCCGCCGATTCGCGCCACGCGAAAATCATGGAGGTCATGCGCGAGTCCGAGTCGAAGCGGCCCCTGTTGCAGCGGCTGGGCGACCGCCTCGGCGCGATCTACACTCCGGTGGTGCTGGCGGTCGCCGTCCTCGCGTGGGTGATCAGCGGCGAGTCGGTTCGTTTCCTCGCCGTGTTGGTCATCGCTACGCCGTGCCCCCTGCTGCTCGCGATTCCCATCGCGATCATCGGCTCGATTTCCCTCTGCGCGCGCCGCGCGATCATCGTGAAGAGCCCTGTCGTGCTCGAGCAGATCGCCGGGTGCCGCACCGCGATCTTCGACAAGACGGGCACGCTGACCTACGGCGAGCCGAAGCTGACGGAGCAGCTCGTAGCCCCGGGTTTCGCGCGGCAGGACGTGCTTACGCTCGTCGCGAGCCTGGAGCGTTACTCGAAGCACCCGCTCGCGCGCGCGATCCTCGCAGCGGCACAGGCGGGCGGCATTGTCCTGCCCGAAGCCAGGGCGGTCGGCGAAGCGCCGGGCCAAGGGTTGCGCGGCACCGTTGCCGGCCGCGCGGTGCAAGTGACGAGCCGCAACAAACTCCTCGCGCAAAAAATCGCCGGCACCGATCAACTCGCGCCGCTGGCCGGCGGGCTTGAGTGCGTTGTGGTGATTGACGGACGCTACGCGGCGGCCTTCCGCTTCCGCGATGCGCCGCGCACGGACAGCCGCCCGTTCGTGAGCCACCTCGGGCCGAAGCATCGGATTGCGCGCGTGCTGCTCGTCTCGGGCGATCGTGAATCGGAGGTGCGTTACCTCGCCGAGCAGGTGGGCATCACCGAGATTTTTGCCGAGCAAAGTCCCGAGCAGAAACTCGCCCTCGTCCGCGCCGAGACGCTGAAGGCGAAGACGCTCTACGTCGGCGACGGCATCAACGACGCCCCGGCCATGATGGCCGCCACCGTGGGCATGGCGATCGGGCAGAACAGC
>JANOCA010000145.1:0-8371 GCA_031411915.1 Opitutaceae bacterium | reverse complement strand
GCGAAGTAGGCCTCCGGTGCCTCGCCAGCTCGGCCTCGACCGCGTGCACCCGATCATGCCTTCACCACCGGCGGCGACATTCGCGATTCGCCTCGCGACCCACGTCGACGCCCCGGCAATGGAGGAGCTGATTCCGCTCTCTGTCCGCGCCCTCCAAGCCGAGCACTACTCGCCCGCGCAGATGGCGGCGGCGCTGGGCCCGGTCTTCGGCGTGGATCGCACGCTGATCGGCGACGGCACCTACTTCGTCGCGGAGCACGCGGGCACGATCATCGGCTGCGGCGGCTGGAGCCGGCGGCAGGCGGTCTTCGGCGGCGACCGTGATCGACGCGGTGACGATGACTTCCTCGATCCCGCACGCGATCCGGCGCGGGTGCGGGCGTTTTTCGTGCATACCGACTGGGCGCGGCGCGGCGTAGGCAGCGCGATTTTACGCGCCGCGGAGGACGCGATCCGGGCCGCCGGTTTCAAGCGGATCATCATGGTCGCCACGCTCACCGGCGGGCCGCTCTACGCGCGCCACGGCTATGTGGCGGAGGAACGTTACGATGTGCCCTTGCGCGACGGCCTCGTGTTGCCCGTAATGCGCATGAGGAAACCGGTGCCCGCCTGAACTCCTCCACCCCACTTTCCCGCTTTACCCCTATGTCCCCGACGTCCCGCCCTCGCCGCTGGTTGATTTCCTCCGCGCTGTTCCTCGCTCTCGCCGCGCCGTTCGCCGTCGCCGCCGGCGCGGCGCGGCCCAACGTCCTCTTCATCGCCGTCGACGATCTGCGCAACGACCTCGGCTTCCTCGGCGTCGCGCACGCCCGCACGCCTCAGCTCGACGCCTTTGCCCGCACGGCGCGTATCTTCACCGAGCATTATGTGCAGGTGCCCACGTGCGGCGCCTCGCGGTGCGCCTTGCTGCGCGGCCGCTATCCCTCCGTGCCGGCCCACGTCGGCAACAACGGCATCCGCGACACGCAGGCCGAGTGGGGCGCGCGGAGTCTGCCCGCGGTGTTCCGCACGGCCGGTTACCGCACGCTCGCGGCCGGCAAAATCACCCACTACCCCGGCGGGCTCAGCGGCCCCAAATGGGCGGAGCCGCCGGAGGAGATGCCCGGCGTCTGGGATCGCACTTGGATTCCCCGCGGCCCGTGGCCGCACGCCGAGGCGATCATGCACGGCTACGCCAACGGTGCGGCGCGCATTCCGGGGAAATCCCCCGCCTTCCAGATCCACGACGGACCCGACGAGGCGTTTCCCGACGCGTGGGTCGCCGCCGACGCGGTCGCGACGCTCCGCGAACTCGCCGCCAAGCAGGAGCCCTGGTTCTTTGGCGTGGGCTTCTTCAAGCCGCATCTCCCCTTCGCGGCGCCCAAGAAATGGCACGAACTCCACCCCGCCGGCAGCGTGCCTGACTTGCCCGCCGCCGCCGCGGCCAAGCCCGCGTGGCCCTCCGGCTGGCACGCGAGCGGGGAGTTTCGCAACAACTACGCGCACGAGCCCGGCCGCGACCCCGACACCGATCCCGACTACGCGCGCCTGATGCGCCGCGCCTACGCCGCCAGCGTGAGCTACATGGATGCGCAACTCGGCCGCGTGCTGGCCGCGCTCCGCGAGACCGGCCAGGAGCAGAATACCATCGTCGTCGTGTGGGGCGACCACGGTTTCCTCCTCGGCGAACACGCGATCTGGGGCAAGCACTGCCTCTTCAACGAGGCGCTCCGCTCGCCATTGCTGATTCGCTATCCGGGTCTGCGCCAGCCCGGCGCGACCAGCCGCGCCACGGTGGAGAGCGTCGACATCTTCCCGACGCTCGCCGACCTGTGCGGTCTCTCCGCGCCCGCGGGACTCGACGGCCGCAGCCTCCGCCCGCAACTGGCCGATCCCGCCACGCCCGCCGCCAAACCCGCTCACTCTTTCTGGAACGACGGGACTCGCACGGTCCGCACGGACCGCTGGCGCCTCATCGCCGACCGCGCGGGCGGGCGCACCGAGCTCTTCGACTACCAGTCCGACCCGCTTGAGACGCGCAACGTCGCCGGCGAACATCCCGCCGTCGTCCAAGAACTGCTCGGCCGTCTCGCCGCCGTCCCGCAACCGGTGGCCACCGCCAGCGGCAAGAAAGCCAAAGGCAAGTCGCCCAACTGACCACCCCGAGGCCTCGCCCAATTTCTCCATTTCAAACCCGGAAACCACCCCTCCCATGCTCTCCCGCCGACTCGCCCTTGCCGCCATTTTCCTTTCACCGCTCGCCTTGGCCGCCGAAGCCGCCGCCGCGACGCCCACCGCGAAGAAACCCAACGTCCTCTTCATCGCCATCGACGATCAGAACGACTGGATCGGCGCCCTCGGCGGCCACCCGCTCGCGAAGACGCCGCACATGGACAAGCTCGCCGCGCGCGGCACCGTGATGCTCAACGCCCACTGCCAGTCGCCGCTCTGCAATCCCTCGCGCACGAGCCTCATGCTCAGCCTGCGGCCGACGACCACCGGCATCTACGGCCTCTCCCCGTGGTTCCGCACCCTGCCCGAATGGAAGGATCGCGTCCCGCTGCAGCAGCACTTCAAGGCCCACGGCTACCGCACCCTCGCCACCGGAAAAATCTACCACGGCGGCGCGGGCGGCCCCGGCGGCGGCGCAGCCGCGGGCAAGGCCAAGGGGAAAAACAAGCAGGGCACCGACACCGCGACCACCGCCAGCGCGGCGCCGCGCCCGCCGGAGTTCGACGTCGTCGGCCCGGCCGGCGGCGTCGGCGTCCGTCCCGAGAAAAAACTCATCGGCCCCACCCCGATGGGCAACAACCCGCTCATGGACTGGGGCGTCTTCCCGCACAAGGACGAGGACAAGGGCGACTACCAAGTCGCGAGCTGGACCATCGATCAGATCAAAAACGCCCCGAAGGATCAGCCGTTCTTCCTCGCCGCCGGATTTTTCCTCCCGCACGTCCCGATCTACGTCACGCAAAAGTGGGCCGACCTTTACCCCGACGACGACAGCATCCTCCCCGTCATCAAGCGCGACGATCGCGCCGACACGCCGCGCTTCTCGTGGAATCTTCACTGGAGCCTCCCCGAGCCCCGTCTCAAGTGGGTCGAGGAAACCAAGCAGTGGCGCAACCTCGTCCGCAGTTACCTCGCCGCCACGAGCTTCATCGACGCGCAGATCGGCCGCCTCATGCAGGCCCTCGACGAAGCCGGCCTCGCGGAAAACACCATCGTCGTCGTCTGGGGCGACCACGGCTGGCACCTCGGCGAAAAAGCCATCACCGGGAAAAACACGCTCTGGGACGACGGCACGCGCGTGCCGCTCATCTTCGCCGGCCCCGGCGTGTCGCGCGGCGGACGCAGCTCGCAGCCCGCTGAGCTCCTCGACATCTACCCCACGCTGATCGACCTCTGCGGCCTCGCGCCGCGCACCGACCTCGAGGGGCTGAGTCTCCTCCCGCAGTTGAAAAACGCGCAGACGAAGCGCGCACGCCCCGCCATCACGAGCCACAACCAAGGCAACCACGGCATCCGCAGCGAACGCTGGCGCTACATCCGCTACGCCGACGGCACCGAGGAACTCTACGACCACACCGCCGATCCGCACGAGTGGGCGAATCTCGCGCTTCGCCCCGAGCACGCCGCCGTCCTCGCGGAGCACCGCCGCTGGCTCCCCAACATCGATCGCCCGCCCGCACCCAACAGCGCCAGCCGCATCTTCACCTACGATCCCGCGACCGACGAGGTCGTCTGGGAAGGCAAGCCCGTGAAACGCGGCGACCCGATTCCGCAATAAGTAGCGGCGGGCGTCCCTGCCCGCCGGCTCAGGACGTTCAACCGAAAAAAACCTCGGCGGGCAAGGACGCCCGCCGCTACCTCAGCCCTCTCCTTTCCCCATGCTCCGCCTCATCCGCTTCCTCCTGCTCCTTTCTCCCTTCACCCTGCTCCTGGCGGCGTCCTCCGCCGCCGCGGCGCGCCCCAACATCGTCTTCATCATCTCCGACGACCACGCGTGGACCGACTACGGCTTCATGGGGCACAAGCAGATCGAGACGCCGCACCTCGACAAACTCGCGGCGCGCAGCGCCGTCTTCACGCGCGGCTACGTGCCCACCGCCCTCTGCCGCCCGGCCCTCGCGACCTTCGCCACCGGCCTCTACGCCCACCAGCACAAGATCAGCGGCAACGATCCCGCGCTGCTCCCCGAGATGCTCGCGCCAGCGCCGGCTCCCGCCGCCGATCAAGCCAAGGGCAAGAAGGCCAAGGGCGCCGCGCGCGCGGCAGGCGAACCCACCGCCTACGCCGCACTCCGCGAGAAGCTGATCTCGAACCACGACCGCGCGCCCTCGCTGGTGAAGCAGCTCGGCGCGCTGGGCTACCTCAGCCACCAGAGCGGCAAATGGTGGGAGGGCTCGTATCAGCGCGGCGGTTTCACGCACGGGATGACGCGCGGCTTCCCGCAGGCCGGCGGCCGCCACGGCGACGACGGCCTCAAGATCGGCCGCGAAGGGATGGGGCCGATCTTCGACTTCATCGATCACGCCGTCGCCGAGAAGAAGCCGTTCTTCGTCTGGTATGCGCCGTTTCTCCCGCACACGCCGCACACGCCGCCGGAGCGCTTGTTTCAAAAATACAAAGCCAAGGGCATCGCCTCCGACCACATCGCGAAATACTACGCGATGGTCGAGTGGTTCGACGAGACCTGCGGCCAGCTCATCGATCGCATCGACCAGAAGGGCCTGCGCGAAAACACCGTGTTCGTCTACATCGCCGACAACGGCTGGATCCAGTCCGCTGACAGCTCCGGCTTCGCGCCGCGCTCGAAGCAGAGCGCCAACGAGGGCGGCACGCGCCAGCCCACGCTGTTCTCGTGGCCCGGCGTCATCCGCCCCGGCCTGCGCGGCGACCAGCTCGGCTCCAGCATCGACATCGTGCCCACCCTGCTCGCCGCCGCCGGCGCGCCGATTCCCAAGGAGCTCCCGGGCCTCAACCTCCTCCCCATCCTCAAATCCGGCGCCCCCACGCCGCGCGACACCGTGTTCGGCGAGACCTTTGCCCACGACATCGCGAACCTCGACCGTCCCGCCGACAGCCTCGTCTATCGCTGGGTGATCGAGGGAAAATGGAAACTGCTCCTCACCTACGATGGTGCCGTGAGCGCACGCTACGCGTCGTCGAACCCGCGCGATGAGAAGCGCCCGCAGCTCTTCGACCTCCTCGCGGATCCGCACGAGAACAAGAACCTCGCCGCGCAGAACCCCGCCGTCGTCGCCCGCCTCGCGGCGAAGCTCGAGCAGTGGTGGATGCCCACGGGCCGGCAGGCGCAGACGGTCTGGACGCCCTGATTGCGTAGCGGCGGCCGCATGTTTCCCCGTAGCCCGCTTCGTGAGAAGCGGGACGACAGCGCAGCGCTCTGCGGGCAAGCCCGCTTCTCACGAAGCGGGCTACCAGAAATCGACCGATCCGATCTTGTCTCGCGAGGCGGCGTGCCATCGTCTCGCGCGCAACCCCACCCCTCCGATGATCCTCCGGCTTTTCCTCGCCCTCGCGTTCGCATTTTTCCTTCCGCTCGTCCGTGCCGCGACCCCCGCCACCGGCGCGATCGAGGGCCGCGTGTTCAACGCCACCACCGGCGAGTATCTTGAGCGCGCCCGGGTGACGCTCGACGGCACCACGCTCGAGACGTTCACCGACGACGCGGGCCGCTTCTCATTTCCCGCCGTGCCCGTCGGCGCCGCGCGCGTGCGGGCTTCTTTCACCGGCCTCACGGCTGAGACCGCCACGGTCACCGTCGTCGCCGGGCAGACGGCGCCGCATGACTTCACGCTCTCCCGCCCCGGCGCACCCGTGCAGCTCGCCAAGGTCACCGTCGCCACCTCGCGCGAGATCGACGGCGCCGCGATCGCGATCAACGAGAAGCGCTTCGCCGCCGACATCCGCAACGTGATCGCCGCCGACGAATTCGGCCCGATGGCCGATGGCAACGTCGGCGAGCTGCTCAAGCATGTCCCCGGCGTCGCTCTCGACTACGTGGGCGGGGCCGCGATGAACATCTCCCTCAACGGCGTGCCCTCCGGCTACGTGCCCGTGACGATGAACGGCTTTCCGATCGCCAGCACGACCGCTAGCTCGCCCACGGGCCGCGATGTCGAGCTCGTCAATGTCGCCACCAACAACCTCGCGCGCATCGAGGTCCTCCATTCGCCCACACCCGAGTCGCCCGGCCACGCGCTCGGCGGCTCCGTCAACATGGTGCCGCGCGGCGCCTTCGAGCGCGCCAAGCCGCTCCTGCAAACGAACCTCTACGCCCTGATGCGCGACGACGTGCGCACGCTTTCGCGCACCCCCGGCCCCACCCTCGGCACCACGCGCAAGGTCCTGCCCGGTTTCGATTTTTCCTACGTCGCGCCGGTGAACAAGCGCTTTGGCTTCACCCTCTCCGGCGGCACGTCGCAGCAATACCAGCCCACCTATTTCGTGCAGACCAACTGGCGCGGCGTGAGCGCGCCCACCAACGTCGCCGCCAACGGCACCACCGGCCTCCCGGCCACCACGCCGGACCGCCCCTACCTCACCGACTACCTCATCCGCGACCAGCCGCGCCAATCGCGGCGCTCGTCCGCGAGCCTCACGCTCGACTGGAAAATCACGCCCATCGACCGCATCTCCGTCTCCCTCCAAGCGACCAAGTTCGACGCGCACTACAACCAGCGCGATCTCACCTTCGCGATCACGCGCGTGCTCCCGGGGAATTTCTCGACTGAGTTCACCCGCGGCGCCACCGGCTTCGGCACCCTGACGCTCGCCAACACCGGCGACCGCGATCGCCGCAACGCCAACCTCAGCCCGTCCATTCTCTGGCGCCACGACGGCCCCGTGTGGAAAATGGAAGGCGGTGCCGGCTGGTCGCTCTCGACGAGCGAGATTCGCGATCAGGGCAAGGGCTTCTTCAACTCCGTCACCGCCACGCGCACCGGCGTGACGATCGCGTTCGACGATATTTTCTACCTCGGCCCGCGGCGCATCACCGTGACTGACGGCGCGACCGGCGCCGCCGTCGATCCCCACCGTCTCACCGGCTATCGAATACAGACGGCGGGCGGCAACCGCTATGGCGCCGACACCGTGCTCGGCCGCGGTCCCGGCGAGGGCATCAACAACCGCACGAGCGACGTCGCGCGCAACGCCTACGCCCATGTGAAGCGCACGCTCACCTTGGCCGTCCCCGTCACGCTCAAGGGCGGCCTCGACGTGCGCCAAGCCATCCGCGACTACCGCGGCGGCGCGAGCGCCTACACCTTCGTCGGCCCCGACGGCGTCGCGAACTCCGGCGACGACCTCGCGTCGCCCTACCTCGATCCCGTTTATTCGGCGCGTGACGGCGTCTTCGGTTTCCCGAAGACCGAGCGCATTGGCGGCGGCCTGCTCTACGACGCCCTGCGCCGGAACCCGACCTATTTCACGAAAAACGACAACACGATCTACCGCTCCGCGATAAACCTCTCGAAGCGCGCCGAAGAGATCGTGTCCTCCGGCTACGTGCGCGGCGATGTCGCGCTGCTGGAGCGCCGGCTGCGGCTGATGGGCGGCTTCCGCGTCGAGCAGACCAACATCCGTGCCGAGGGCCCGCTCACCGATCCCACCGGCAACTACCAGCGCGACGCCGCCGGCGCCATCCGCCGCGGCGCCAACGGCCAGCCGCTCCTCGTTGTGCCGACCTCCGACGCCCTCGGTGTCTCGCGCCTCACCTTTCTCGACCGCGGCTACTCGGCGCGGAAGGAATACCTCCATGTGCTCCCGCGCTTCACGGCGAGCTATAATCTCCGCGAGAATCTCGTCGCACGCCTCGCCTATTCGCACGCCCTTGGCCGCCCGAACTACAACCAATACGCCGGCGGCCTCACTCTGCCCGACGAATCGCTGCCGCCGTCGCCCAACAATCGCATCACCGTCAACAACGTTGCCCTCAAGCCTTGGAACGCGCGCACGGTGCAGGTCTCGCTCGAGCGTTATTTCACGGGCGTCGGTCTTGTGTCAGTCGGCGGCTTCCGCCGCGACTACCAGGATTTTTCCGGCGCCACCGTCCTGCGCGCGTCGCCCGGTTTTCTCGCCGGCTACGACCTCGATCCCGCCGTCTACGGGCTCTACGACGTCGTCACGCAATTCAACGTCACGACACCCGTGCGCTCCGAGGGCTTCGATGTCGCCTACAAGCAGGCGCTGACCTTTCTGCCGGCGTGGGCCCGCGGCGTGCAGATTTTTGCCAACGGCGCCGTGCAGCGCTTCACCGGTGAGGAAGCCGACAACTTCCAGAATTTCATCCCCAAGACCGCGAGCTGGGGCGTGAGCCTCAACCGCCCGGGCTACGTGCTGCGCGTGAATTGGAACTACAAGAGCC
>JANOCA010000144.1:0-4706 GCA_031411915.1 Opitutaceae bacterium | reverse complement strand
TGATCAGCGGCCCGGACGTGAGCGCGAAGACGCCGCTCTCGGGTGTCGCCGCCTACAACGGCGACCAGATCATGGTGGAGCCGAAATTCTCGCCGGACACGGAGGCGCAGCGCCGCGCGGTCTATGCCGCGGAGCAGCCGTACGTGAAGGCCTTCGAGTATGCTGACCTCCCGGGCTACGCGGTCGTGACGGTCGATGGCCCGCGGGTGACCGCGCAGATTTATTCCGGCATCGGCCGCCAGGTGTGGCGCACCGTCGATCTCAGCGCGCTGCTGGCGCGACCGGTCTGACGCGCCGCGCGTTTTCCAGCGAAGTTCCTTTCGCCATGAACTCCATCTCTCGCGCTCTCATCGCCGCCGTGGGGGCGGCGGTTGTCCTGCCGTTCGCCGCGCCGGCCCAGACCATTTCGCCGCCGTCCACCACGGTCGAGGCGCCCGTCACGCTCTCGCCCTTCGTCCTCGTCGAGGATCAGGACGGCGGCTACGCGCCGAATGAGACGCTCTCCGGCACGCGCCTCCGCACGCCAGTCAAGGATGTCGCGTCCGCGCTGACGATTGTCACGGGCGACCTGATGAAGGACCTCGGTGCGCTCAACTACAACGACGTGCTCGACTTCATCCCGAGCACGACAACCTACACGAACAACGCCGACGACGCCAATTCCAACGGCCCGCGCAGCGGCACACCCTTCGTCGTGCGCGGCTACCGCTCCAACTCGATCTCCACGAATTTCTTCACGTCGTTCACCAAGCCCGACGCCTACAATCTCTCGCGCCTCACCTTCACGCGCGGCCCCAATTCCATCCTCTTCAGCATCGGCAACCCGGGCGGCGCCATCGACGCCTCCACGAACCGCGCGGATCTGCGCCGTGTCTTTCACGCGGTCGATCTGCGCGGCGATTCGTTCGACGGCTTCCGCACCGCGATCGATTCAAACCTCGTTCTGGTCCCGCGGAGACTCGCCCTGCGCGTCGATGTGCTGCACGACGACCGCGGGAACAACTCCGCGCCCGCGAAGGATCGGCGCGACTCCATTTTCGGCACGATCACCGCGCAGCTCACCCAGGACACCGTGCTCACCGCCAACGTCGAGGCCACGCGCCTCCGCCAGCAGATCCCGCGGCCCTACGAGACCTTCGACTGGGTCAACACGTGGATCGATGCCGGCCGCCCCCTCGTGCCCGTCGCGCAGCGCAACACCGCGCTCAACGGCGTCGAGTTCCTCGCCGCCAACGGCTACCCCGCTTACGTCCCCGGCAGCGGCGCGCGCGACTGGTCGCGCATGGCCCGCGGCGCGCGGCCCCTCGTGCGCGGCGCGCGGCAGACGGCGTTCAGTTTCGGCGCCGGTTCGCCCAACCGGCCCGTGCCGCTCACGCGCTACATCGCCGGCGATGCCGACCGGGTCGATTTCGACGATCGCAACGCCTCGCTCATCGTCCAGCACCGCTTCGCGCCGGGCCTGAACCTCGAGCTGGGCGCAAGCCACGACCGCAACTACCGCGAGAATTTCGACGGCAACGGCATGGGCTTCGCCGTCGAGATCGACGCCAACGCGCAGCTCCCCAACGGCCAGCCCAACCCAAACGCCGGCCGCCCCTACACCGATCAAGCGCCGAAGATCGACCGCACGCACAACGACAACAACCAGCTCCGCGCCACGCTCTCCTACGAGAAGGATTTCACGCAGGTGAAGCTGTTCAACCGCGGCCTGGGCCGTTTCTCCCTCGCCGCGCTCTACAATAACGAGGCCTCGCACGGCACCCTCGAGACTTCCACCGAGTTGAACCTGACGCCGCTCCCCGGCTCGACGCCAGACCTCAGCGACGCGCGGAATAATATCCGCCGCCGCGCCTATCTCGGTCCGGACGGGCCGGGCTACTTCACTTCCGACTACGCGCCGATCAACGAGAATGGCATCCGCTCGAGCTGGGAGCAGACGCGCCAGCCGCGCAACGATTTCACCCGCGTCGCTTCCCTCTCCATCGCGGGCCAGGCCAACCTCCTCGACAACCTCCTCGCGATCACCGCCGGCCTGCGCCGCGACGAGTCGCAGATCACGCAGACGAACTATGTGCGCGATGCGCGCGGGCTTTTCTCGTCGGGCGCGAGGGGCGGCACGCCGTTGCCGCGGGTCGAGGGCGTCGGCCGGCCTTATCTCTACGGCGTCGTGCTCAACGCGCACCGCAACGTCAGCCTCTACGTGAACAAGGCGATCAACTACCAGGCCGTGAGCCAGGGCGTGCGGACCTTTGCCAACGAGATCCTCCCGCCCGTCCGTGGCCGCGGGATGGACACCGGCGTGAAGCTGTCGCTCTGGCAGGACCGGCTCACCGGCTCGTTCGGCTACTTCGAGACCTCGCAGCAGAACATCAAGGACACCGCGGTCACGCGCGGGCGGAAGACCGGCTGGATTAACCAAATCTGGGACGCGATCGACGGCGGCAGGCGCGTGGACCCCGCGGCCGGCGACGTGAAGGACCAGCGCACGCAGGGGTTGGAGTTCCAGCTCGTCGCCAACGTCACGAAAAATTTCCGCCTCATGGCCAACGCGAGCCGCAACGTCAGCGTGCTGCAGGATCAGGGCGGCTACACGTTCCGCTACCTCGCGCAGAATTACCCCGCCTGGCAGGCGCAGGCCGCGCGCGCGGTCGTGAGCCAGGACGGCCGGACGGTCGGCGATCTCGTCGCGCTCATCCGGCAGGAGGAGGGCGACGATCGCCGCATCATCGGCATTCGCCAGGTGCGGCTCCACGAGTGGCAGGCGAATGTCGTCGGCCGCTATCAGTTCGATCGCGACTCCGCGCTCCGCGGCTTCGCGGCCGGCGGCGCTTTCCGTTGGCGCAACGCCCCCGTGATCGGCTTTGCCCGCACGGGAACCGTGCTCGATCCGACGCGGCCGTTCCGCAGCACGCCCTCGACGAACCTGGACAGCTTCGTCGAGTATGCGCGGCCCTTCTCCTCGCTGGGCCGCAAGGTCCGCTGGTCCGCGCAGCTCCGCGCGCAAAACCTCCTCGACGATCGCACGCTGCTGCCGTGGATCGCCGAGGACGACGGCACGGGCCCCCCGATCATCACGCAGCGGCTGCGGCCGGGCGCGCGGCAGTTTGTGCTGAGTTCGGTGTTTGCGTTTTAGGGTTGGGCGGCTGGAAAGCCGCCGTCGTGCTGCGGGAGCGCCGGGGCTCATCGCAGTTTCTTGCATCGATGCCGCGCCTTGTGCCCTGAAGGGGCACGCTGTGATAGCCCGGGGCAACGCCCCGGGAATGTTGATGGGGGAAAATTACAGCCCTGAAAGGGCGAGACCCGAATTGCGCCCTTTCAGGGCTTGGACTTTTCTCAACCCGGTTTCCCCAGGGCGTTGCCCTGGGCTATCGACTCCCGCCCCGTTGGGGCGGCTCGTGCCTTCGGGCAAGAAAATGGCGGCGCCCGTGCCCGGGGGCGCGGTGATTTTCTCCGTGCGCTCCATCCGCCGGGCGCTTCAATGCGCGCTTCCATGAAAACCCTGGGCATCGACATCGGCGGCTCCGCGATCAAGGGCGCACCCGTCAACACCGCCACGGGCCGGCTGCTCGCCGAGCGCCACCGCATCGAGATCGACAAGACAATGACGCCCGCGGCGGTCGCCCGCGTCGTCGCGCAGATCGCGGCGCACTTCAAGTGGCGCGGCCCGATCGGCGTGGGTTTTCCCGGCGTGATTGAGGGCCCGCGGATCTGGACGTCGGCCAACCTGCACCCGAAGTTCGTCGGCTGCGATGCGGCGAAGCTCTTCGGACGGGCCACCGGCTGCCGGGTCGCGATGACCAACGATGCGGCGGCGGCGGGCATCGCCGAGATGCGCTTCGGCGCGGGCCGCGGCTTCATGGGCAAGGCGCTCCTGCTCACCCTGGGCACCGGCGTCGGGACCGCGCTCGCCTACCAAGGCGTGGTGGTGCCGCTCGAGCTGGGCCATTTCAAATGGAAGCACGGCAAGTCCGCCGAGAAGCACGTCGCCGCGTCCGTGCGCGAGGCCAAGGATCTTTCGTGGGAAGAGTGGGGCGGCCGGCTCTGCGACTATGTGTGCGAGCTCGAGCGGCTCCTCTGGCCCGAGCTGATCATCATCGGCGGGGGCGTGAGCGCGAAGCACGAGAAATTCTTCCGGTTCATCAAGTCCCGCGCGCGGCTCGTGCCCGCGGAGTTCCTCAACCAAGCCGGCATCGCCGGGGCGGCGATCTGGGCCGCGGAGAAAAAATAGCCCGCCCGCCGCCATGCTCTTCGTCGAACCCAAGCACCGTCCTCCCCTCGATTCCGATTTCCTGCCCGCCGCGCTCTGGCATCGCGCCTACGCCGCGCTGGTGGCCGGCGATCCCGGCGCGCGGCCTCTCGTGATCGCGCTCGTGCGCGGCGATGGCTCGGTGTTTCGCCACGAGACGCGCGTGCTCGCCATCGATCATCCCGCGGCCGGGCTCAATCTCCGCTACGCCGAGCGGCTCCTGAAAGTCCTGCTCTGGATGAAGGGCGGCCCGGAGGTGCTCGTGGCCGGCGCGCCGGAGATCGCGACGGCGCTCTGGAAAATCTACCACCCGACCGGCGCGCGGCAGTTCGACCACGCGTTCATGGGCGAGAAAATCTTCGGCCGGAAATTCACGATCAAGTCGGTGGCGCCCGACGCCCTGCCGGCCGCCACCGAGACCAGCCTGCCCATGGGCCGGCACCTCGAGGGCTGCCGCATC
>JANOCA010000143.1:0-9672 GCA_031411915.1 Opitutaceae bacterium | reverse complement strand
GCTGGCGGAGCACATCTACTTCTCGCGCGAGGCCGCGACCGGCGGGCGCGGCGTGGGCGGCAGCGGCTGCGGCTGCAATTGAATTTACCTCGATCGTGAAATCACTCGTCTACCTTTTCCATCGGTCCCGCGCTCTGCCTCTATCGGCCGCGGTGCTGATTACATTTTTGCAACGCACCCCGGTGCTGCGCGTGGCTTCTGCGGCGGGTGAGGCGCTCGTGGCCGCGCCGTTGGGCGCGGTGCTGCGGCCGGCGCTGGCCGGCATCGCCTCGCTCGGCGCGGTCCATGCGCTCGCCGGCGCGACGCAGTTCACCTTCAGCCGCGCTCTGCCCGTCACCGGCACAGTCGGCAGCCCCATCACGCCGCTGGCCTTCACGGTCACGGGCGCGGGCGTGCCGCCGGGGTCATTTCGAGTCACGGGACTGCCTCCGGGCATCAGTGTCGCGGGGCTGAACGGCAACGGCGTGCTTAATTCTTCCACGGGCGTCATCTCCGGCACGCCGACGGTGGCGGGGACCTTCGAGGCGGCGATTCTCGCGTATCAATTCAACAATGCGCAGGGCGACACCTACGGCCCCGCGCAATTGATCCTCACGATTGCGGGCGGACCCAACGCGCCGCCGGTCATCACGGTCCAGCCGGCGAGCCAGACGGTGGAGGTGGGCGCGTCGTTTACGCTCTCGACGTCCGTCACCGGCTCCCCTGCGCCGGCGTTCCAGTGGCGCCGCAACGGTTCCAACATCACCGGCGCGACCGCCTCCACCTTTGTGATCGCCAGCGTGCTGGCCGCCGATGCGGGCGACTACACGCTCGTCGCCACCAACACCGTGGGCACCGCGACGAGCAATGCCGCGCGCCTCACCGTCACCGCGCCCCCGCCCGTGATCGATCCGAACGCGCGGCTTGCCAATCTCTCCGTCCGCACCTCGCTCGCCGCGAGCCAGACCCTCATCTTTGGCGTCGTGGTTGGCGGCGGCTCGCGCGATGTGCTGGTGCGCGCGGCGGGTCCGGCGCTCGCGGCCTTCGGTCTCGCCGGCGTGATGGCTGATCCGCGGCTCGAGCTGTTCAACGGCCAGACTGCCGTCTTCTCCAACGAGGACTGGCCAGCCGCGCTCGCCCCGATGTTCACGAGCGTGGGCGCCTTTGCATTTCCCAATGGCAGCAGGGACGCCGCGTTTGTCCGTAGTCTCAGCACGGGATCCACCGTGCAGGCCCGCGGCACCGGCGCCGGCGTGCTACTCGTCGAGGCCTACGACACCGGCGCGGCCTCGGCGGCGCGGCTGATCAACGTCTCCGCGCGCAACCGCGTCGGCACGGGCGACGACATTTTGATCGCGGGTTTCAATATCACTGGTGCTGGCGCTAAGCGCCTGCTCATCCGCGCCGTCGGCCCCACGCTCGGTTCGTTCGGCGTCACCGGCGTGCTCGCGGATCCGGCGCTGGAAATCTACAGCGGCGCGACGCTGCAGGTGGCCAATGACAACTGGAGCGCGGACCTCGCGACCACGTTCACGGCCGTGGGGGCCTTCCAGCTCACCCCCGGCAGCCGCGATGCCGCGCTCGTGGCCGTGCTCGCGCCCGGCAGCTACACGGCGCAGGTCCGCGGGGTCGCCAACGGCACCGGTGAGGCGCTCATCGAGATCTACGAGGTGCCGTAACCGGCGCTCCGCGCCGGCAAATCGCAAGCGCCAAAGGCGCCAAGGGATCGTGAGTGCTTTGGCGTTTGGAAGTTTGGCGTTTGGGATTTGCCCGGTGGGCGGAACCTCCGGCAACCTTGACGCTGCCACGGGCCATGAAATCCTCCGGCGTCCACTAGCCCCCAATCTCCCCGGGCCATGCGCATCCTAGTCATCGAAGACGAAAAGCAACTGGCCGGGCATGTCGCCCGCGCCCTCGCGCGGCACGGCCACACGCTGGCGACGTTGCACGACGGGGCGGAGGGCCTGCAATCGGTGCTCACCGATCCACCCGATCTCGTCGTGCTCGATCTGAGCCTCCCGGGGCTTGACGGGCTCTCGGTGCTGGCGCGGCTGCGCGAGGCGCAGAGCCCGGCCCGGGTCCTGATCCTCACGGCGCGCGGCGAGGTGGAGCACCGGGTGAAAGGCCTCCATGCCGGGGCTGACGACTACCTCGCGAAACCCTTCTCGATGGACGAGCTCGCTGCGCGCATCGAGGCACTCGGTCGGCGTGGCGCGGTTAGCGTCGCCTCGGATCTGCTGCGCGTGGCCGACCTGCACATGGATGTGAGGCATCGGCGCGTGACGCGCGCGGGCCGGGCCATCGCGCTCTCGCCCCGCGAATTCGACGTCCTCCAGGTTTTGCTGCAGGAGCCGGGCCGGCCGTTTTCGCGCACCGAGCTCTGCGAGCGCGTCTGGCAGCGTGACCACGAATACGACACCCGCACGGTCGAGATCTTCATCACCCGGCTGCGGAAGAAGATCGACTCGGGCTTTTCCGCACCGCTCATCCATACCCTGCGCGGCGTCGGCTACGCGCTGAAAGCTCCGGCATGAAGGCGCGTGCGTTTCTTCTATTGGTCGCGGCATGTTCAGCCGCGTCCGCCGCCACGATCGAGGGCCGCGTGACGCTGCCGAAAACCCGCGCCACGCCGGTGGTCAACCAGCGCTACGAGATCGTCGCCAAGGCCGGCGTGCTCTCGACCAATCCGCCGGTGGCGGTGGTCTACCTCGAGGGCGCGTTTCCTCGGCCCGCCACGCCGCCGGTCACGCAAATTGTGCAGCAGGACCTCACCTTCCTGCCTTCGCTCCTCCCGGTCCAGGTGGGCACGCGGGTGGAATTTCCGAACCGGGACGACGTTTTCCACAACATCTTCTCGTTCTCCCCGGCGAAGCGTTTCGACCTCGGACGTTACCGCGCGGACGAGCGACCCGTGCCGGGCGTGCTCTTCGACGCGGCCGGCCTCGTCACCCTGCGTTGCGACGTGCATGAGCACATGCGCGCGCTCATCCTCGTGCTCGACACGCCGCACTTTGTGATCACCACGGGGGATGGGACATTCCGTCTTTCAGGCGTGCCCGCGGGCCGTTACGCGCTCAAGGCTTGGATCGACAGCAAGCAGACGAAGGCCACCGCCGTGGAAATCGCCGAGGGCGCTGCGCTGCGCGTGGATTTCCCGTGAGCGTCACGGCGGAGATGCAGGGCGCCCGCGTCGCCGGTTTTCGCACCCGGCTGCTCGCGGCCACGATGATCGTGGTGACGGTCGTCACGCTCCTCGGGCTCTACTTTGGCGAACGCCGTCTCGTGAGCGCCGTCGAGGAGGACCTTCGGCGCGAATTTCAGGCCGAACTCGCGGCGCTGCGCAACGCCCGCGCCGTCCGCCATGCCGGATTGGTTGAGCGGTGCCGCACGCTCGTGCGGCGGTCGCGCATCCAGTCGGCCCTCGAGGACGACGCGCTGGACCTGCTCTATCCGAGCGCCAGGGACGAGCTGCGCGACATCATGGCGCCGTCAGTCGATCCCTCGGCGGAGACGGCGGGGCAGGGCCTGCGCGCGCAATTCTACCGTTTCCTCGGCCGCGACGGCGCGGTCATCCCGGCACCCAATCCCCGCGCGGTGGGCGCGCTCGCGCCCGCCGAGGTGGCGCGCCTCGCCTTGCCTGCGCTCCCCTCAGCGCCGCAGACCGGGTATCTCGCACGCGAGGCGGAAGGCGGCGAGGCGGTCGTCTTCGAGATCATCGCGATGCCGATCCTCGCCACCGAGACCGCCGAGCCGATCGCGGCGCTCGTGCTCGGCTTCGAGTCCTTTGCCGTGGGCCGGCGCGAGGCGCGCTCCGGGATGAAGAGCGGCGTGCAGGTGCAGGGCCGGCTTCACTCCGCCGCGCTGTCGCCCGCCGCGGAGGCCGCGCTCGCGCGCGAGGTGCGCGACAACCAGACCGCACCCGTGCGCGTCGAGCTGGAGGGTGTGCCGCATCTGCTCTTCGCGCAGCGGCTCAACCCGGACTCGCTTTATCCGCCCGCAATCGAGGTCTGCGTCTTTCCGCTCACCGATCTCGAGGCGCGGCAGGCGCGCCTGCGGTGGCAGGTGCTGGGCGCCGGCGCGCTGTTGCTGCTCGTGGGCCTCGGTGGGAGCCACCTGGTTTCCGCGCGGTTCGCCGCACCCGTCGAGCGGCTCGCGGTGGATTCCGAGGAAAACCGCTCGCGGCGCGCCCGCGCCGAGGCGGCGCTCGAGATGACGAGCGCGGAGCTGCAACGCTCCGCCCGCTTCTCCGCCGATGCCTCGCACCAATTGAAGACTCCCGTGACCGTGCTGCGCGCCGGCCTCGAGGAGCTCCTGGCGAACGACCGCCTCACGCCCGCGGAGTGCGCCGAGATCTCCGCGCTCATCCACCAGACTTACCGCCTCTCCAGCCTGATCGAGGACCTGCTGCTGCTGTCGCGCATGGACGCCGGCCGGCTCAAGCTCGCGATCGCACCGGTGAATCTCAGCAGGCTGATCGAGGCCTCGCTCGATGATCTCGGCGCCCTGCCCGACGAGCTGGAACTGCGCATCGAGACGGATTTCCCGCCTGCGCTCCACATCGCCGGCGAGCAGCGCTACACCGCGATAATCCTGCACAATCTCCTCGAGAACGCGCGCAAGTATAACGTGAGGGGCGGTCGCATCCGCGTCGCGGCGGCGGTCGAGGGCGACACCGTGCGCCTCGCGATCGGGAACTCTGGCCCGCCGATCTCGGCCGCGGCGCAGTCGCACATCTTCGAGCGCTTCCACCGCGGCGTGATGGGTGAAAATGTCCCCGGCTACGGCCTCGGCCTCAACCTCGCGCGGGAGCTGGCCAGGCTGCATCTGGGGGACTTGCGTCTCGTGCGTTCCGATGAGACGTTCACCGAGTTCGAGGTAACCTTCCGCCCTTCGCCGCCCCCCGTCGCGTGAAACTGCTCCGTCCCAACCTGCTCTTTTTTTGCGCCGCCCTCAGCGCCGGCGCGCAGGACGAATTCTTCGACCGGCTCCGCGATGCGCTCACCTTCAGCGCCCATGAGGGCCGCATCCGTGCGCGCGTGAGCGGCCTGCTCGACGCCGAGGCTTACGCTTTGCAGCAGCCCGCTCCGGGCGTGATCGACACTGACGGCAGGCGGCTCTTCGCGCCGCGGCTCACGGCGTTCCTTGATGCGCAGCTCGGCCCGCGCACGTATGCGTTTGCGCAGGTGCGGGCCGACCGCGGCTTTGATCCCGAGGCGTCCGACACGCGCGTGCGGGTCGACGAGTATGCGCTGCGGCTCGCGCCGCTGGGCGGCCGGCACCTCAATCTGCAGCTCGGCAAGTTTGCCACCGTGGTCGGCAACTGGGTCAGCCGCCACGGCGCGTGGACCGATCCCTTCGTGGTCGCGCCGCTGCCCTACGATAACCTGACGCCAATCTGGGACACGCAGGCCGCGCCCTCCAGCGCCACGCTCCTGCGCTGGGCCCACGTGCGCCCCGGCCTCCAGCCCGCGACCCTCGCCGTCGAGAAGGACCGCCGCCTTCCGATCATATGGGGCCCGGCCTACGCGATCGGCGCGGCCGCCTCCGGCGAGGTCGGGCGGTTCCGCTATGCGACCGAGGTCAAGCTCGGCTCGCTTTCTTCGCGGCCCGACGCGTGGCCGCATCCCGCCGAACAGATCAACCACCCCACCATCGGCGTGCGGCTCGGTTACCGGCCCAACCCGATGTGGGACTTCGGCGTGTCGGCGAGCGACGGCGTCTATCTGCGCGAGTATGCGGGCTTCAACGTGCCGGCCGGCCTCAGCCGCTCCGACTACCGCCAGCGCGTGATCGCGCAGGACGTGACGTTTGCCTGGCGCCACGTGCAGGTGTGGGCCGAGCTTTTCGCCAACCGTTTCGAGATCCCCCGCATCGGCGACGGTGACACGCTCGCGGGCTATGCGGAGGTCCGCTACAAGTTCACCCCGCAGTTCTCGAGCGCCGTGCGCTGGGGCCGGCAGGTTTACGGCCGCATCCAGCATGGCGCGGAGTCCGTCCCGTGGGGCCTCGCGGTCTCGCGGATCGAGTTTGCGCCCGCCTACCGCTTCTCGCCGCACCTCCAGCTCAAGCTCCACTACAGCCTCCAGCGCGGCGACAGCGGCCCGCGCGGGACCTCGCGCACGGTGGCCTCGCAGCTCACGGTGCGGTTCTGAACTTTGGCTGGAACTATGCCGCGGGGCGTGGCGTCATGCGCGCTCCCACCATGCGCCTCCTTTTCTCCGCCCTCTCGCTTGCCGCCGCCGTCGCCGCCCTCCGCGCCCAGTCGAGCGTGCCCGTGGTCAGTCAGCCGATCCCGGCGCAGACGCTCGCTCCCGGCGGCGCCGCGGCGACGGTTGATCTGGCGGGCCACTTCGTGCTGCCGGGCCTCGCGGACCAGACCGCGCTGGTCGCGCAGATCGAGACCGTCGTCGGCCGGTTCAACCTCGAGCTGTTTTCCAGCGCCGCGCCGCGGACCGTGCAGAATTTCCAAGCCTACATCACCGCCGGGCGCTACCAAAACACCTTCATCCACCGCGCCGTCACCGGCTTCGTGATTCAGGGCGGCGGCTACACCGCCACTGTCCCCCATGTGCACATCCCGACCTTTCCCGCCGTCGTAAACGAGTTTCGCATGGCCAACATCCGCGGCACCGTCGCGATGGCCAAGCTCGGCTCCGATCCCAACAGCGCCACGAGCGAGTGGTTCGTCAACCTCGCCGACAACCGCGCCAACCTCGACAACCAGAACGGCGGCTTCACCGTCTTCGCCCGCGTCCTCGGCACCGGCATGACCGTCGTCGATGCGATCGCCGCGCTCCCGCGCTACAAGATTGGATTTGACGACTCGAATCCGACGGTGCCCGCGAGCACGCCCCTCCGCAACGTCCCCCCCAACGAAACCCAGTTGCGCTCGGAATATTATGTCACCGTCACCAACGTGCGGATGATCCCGGTCTATCCCGCGGTCGGAGCCGCCACTGCGGTCCTCGCTTTCACCGCCGTGAGTTCAAACCCCGCCGTGGTCACCGCAGCGCTCGCGGGCTCCGCGCTCTCGCTCACGCCGGTGGGAGCCGGCACGGCCAGTGTCACCGTCCGCGCCACCGACACCAACGGCAACACCGCGGAGGCCGTCGTCGCCGTCACCGTCAGCGCCTCTGCGCCCGCCATCGTCTCGCACCCCGCCGCGCAGACGATCGCCGCTGGCAGCACGGTCGTGTTCGGCGTCGTGGCCGCCAACGCCATCTCCTATCAATGGGCGCGCAACGGCACCACGCTCAACGGCGCCACCAACGCCACGCTCATCATCCCCAGCGCCGTGGCCGCCAACGCGGGCAGTTACACGTGCGTGGCTTCGGGTCCTGGCGGCCCCGCCGTGACGAGCGCCCCGGCGCTTCTCACCGTGACAGCGGCGTCGCCCGCGGAAAGCGGCCGCCTCATCAACCTCGCCATCCGCACCGCCGCGGGCACGGGCGCGCAGACCCTCATCGTGGGCTTCGCCGTCGGCGGCGCGGGCACCGCGGGCCCCAAGCCCCTGCTGCTCCGCGGGGTCGGCCCCTCGCTCGGGCAGTTCGGCCTCACGGGCACGCTCGCCGATCCCGTGATGACCGTCATCCAAGACGGCACGACGGTCGCCACCAACGACGATTGGGCCGGCGACGCGCAGGTGCTCGCTCGCGCGACGCAGGTCGGGGCTTTCGCACTCGCCGCGCCCACCAGCCCCGACGCCGCGCTCGCCAGCTCACCCGCTCCCGGCGCCTACACCGTGCAGATTGTCGGCAAGGCCGGCGGCACGGGCCTCGCCCTGGCGGAAATCTACGATGCCACCGCCGCGCCCGGCGCCGCCGTGCCACGCCTCATCAACGTCTCCGCCCGCACGCAGGTCGGCACCGGCGGTGACATCCTGATCGCCGGCTTCGTGATTGGAGGCACCACGGCGCGCACCGTCCTCATCCGCGCCATCGGCCCCGCGCTCGCCGGCTTCGGCGTGCCCGGAGTGCTCGCCGATCCGCGGCTGCAACTCTTCGAGGGCGGCCGCGTGATCCGAGAAAACGACAACTGGGGCGGCGATCTCCAGCTCACGACGATCGGCGCGAGCGTCGGCGCCTTCACTCTCTTCGACGGCACGAGCCGCGACGCCATGCTCCTCGTCACGCTAGCCCCGGGCAGCTACACCGCGCAGATATCCGGCGTGAACAACGGCACAGGCGTCGCCCTCGTCGAGGTTTACGAAGTCCCGTAGCCGGCGCAGCGCCGGCAAATCACAAACGCCAAAGGTCCAAATCCCAAAATCCGCTGCGCGCTGTGGCGCGCGGACTCTTTTGGAGTTTGGCATTTTGGCGTTTGGGATTTGCTGAAGCGCCCCGCGCTTCAGCCTCCCATCTTGAAGCTCGCGCTCACGCTGAACACCGCGCTCACGATCGCGAAGGCGATGAATCCGACGAAGGCGAACACCGCCAGCAGCACGCCGCTTGCGATCACCTTGGTGAAGGTGTTCAGCTGGCCCGAGATTCTCTTCTGATAGGCGATCGCGATCTGGCGGAGGCTCGGCACGATGTTCCCCGTGTTTTCGCCGACCGCGAGGCGGTCGAGCACCAGATCGGGAAAGCAGCCGGTGCGCGTGAGCGCGGCCGAGAGCGCCTCGCCCTCAAGGACGCGCGCCGTCGCGGTGTTGAACGCCGCGCGGTGCACGGTGTTGCCGATCTGCTTCTCCGTCATGCGCAGCGCCTCGGCCGCGGTGATGCCGTTGGCGAGCAGCACCGAGAGCGTCTGGGAAAACGCGAGCACCGTCTGCGACACGATGAAGGGTCCGACCAGCGGCAGGCCGAGCAGCCACTGATCGGTCGCGGCCTTGCCCGCCGCGGTCCGCCGCCAGCTGAGGAACGAGACGAGCGCGATAATCGCGAGGATGAGGGCGGCGAGGCCGTAGATGCTCAGGGCAAATTCCGAGACCCCGATGAGCAGCGAGGTCGAGGTCGGCATCTTGCCGCCCAGCGAGGTGAGCAGCGTTTTCAACCGCGGCAGCAGGAACACCAAAAAGAAAACCACCACGCCGCCCGCGACCACGACCATGAAGATCGGGTAGGCGAGCGAAGCCATCAGCTGGCGGCGCAGCTCGCGCTGTTCGGTGAGATGCGCGATGAGGCGCGCGAGCGTGTCATTGAGCGAGCCCGTGGCCTCGCCGGCCTGGATGAGATTGGTGATCGACGAATCAAAGACCTGGGGCGCCGCGGCCATCGCGCGCGAGAGCGGCGCACCCTCGCTGATCCGCTCCCAGATGCCGGCGCAAAGCGTGCGCATCCGCGGCTCCTTGATGCGCACGGAAAGGAGCCGCACGGCCTCGCCCGCCGAGAGCCCGCTCGTCGCGAGATCGTGCAGGGACTCGAGGAAGGGCAGGCACTCCTTGCGCGTCGGCGGCTGCGCGGCGATGGCGCGGGCGGCCTGGGCGGCGCGGGGGCTGGTGGCGGCGCCCTTCTTGCCCCCGGCCGCGATTGATTCCGTGATCGAGAGGGTTTGCAGGCCGCGCGCGGCGAGGAGCCGGAGCGCATCCTTGCGCGCGGGCGCCTCGAGATCGGCGGACACCATCTGGCCGGCGCGATCTCGGGCGGTGTAGGCAAAGCGGGGCATGCGCTACTTCTCCGTCACGGTGATCACGCGCAGCACCTCGTCGAAGGTCGTGTGGCCGGCCTTCACTTTTTCCCAGCCGCTCTGGCCGAG
>JANOCA010000142.1:0-17474 GCA_031411915.1 Opitutaceae bacterium | reverse complement strand
TTCGTCGCCTTCGATCTCGCGTCGTGCCTCGTGCTCGTGCCCGCGGCCGTCGTGCTCTGGCGGCGGCGCGCCTTGGCGGGGATCGGGGCGGGGTTTCTCACTTTGGTCGTCGCGGCGCTCACGGCGATGGCGGTGCTCGAGATGCGCTGGTGGCTCAACGTCGGGCCGGCCCAACTCGCGCTCGTCCTCGCCCTGCTCGCTTTGGCGCCCGCGGCGCGCCGCGGTTGGGCCCTCGGCCTCGCCGGCGCGCTGCTCCTGGCGCCCGCTTTTATCCGCCTCGCCACGGACCGCGCGGAGAACCGCCGCGGCGCCGTGACCGCCACCGATCTGATGCAGCCGCTCTACCGCGACCTCGCCGCCGCGCTGCGCCGCGACCAGCCGGAGGGCGACATCACGCTGCTCGCGAGCCCCAACGCCTCCGCCGGCATCGGCTACTTCGGCCGCTTCGCCACGCTCGGCACGCTCTACTGGGAAAACGCCCCGGGCCTCCGCGCCGCCGCCGAAATCTACTCCGCGCCCACCGACGACACGGCGGAGAAATTCATCCGCGCGCGCCGCGTCACCCACGTCGCGCACCTCTCCGCCGCCAATTTTCTCGGCGAGTATGTCCAGCTCCTCCGCCCGCACGCCACGCCCGACGAGGCCCGCCGCACCCTCGGCTACCGTCTCGCCACCGGCGCCGATCTGCCGCGCTGGCTCCAGCCGATCCCGTATCGCCGCCCGCCGGGCCTGAACGACGCCACGCAGATCGCCCGCCTCTACCGGGTGGATTTCGATCAGACCGACGCCGAGCGGCTCTACCACACGGCCATCGCCCACGCCGCAGAGGGCAACCTCGCCGCCGCCGAGCAGACCCTCGCCGAAGCCGCGCTCCGCACGCCCGCCGCCGAACACGCCAAGCTCTTCGAGGCCGCCGGCGCCGCGTTCTACGATTTCGGCGCGGACGCCCTCGCTGTCCGCACGCTCCGCCGCGTCCGCGGCACCGAGGTCACGATCGCCTGGATCCTCGCGACCACGCGCGACGACACCCTGCGCGACGCCCGGGCCGCGCTTGCCCTCATCGATCCGATCGCGCGCACCGCGCCCAACGATCCCACCGTGCTCAGCGCCCTCGCCGCCGCCCAGGCGGAACTCGGCCGCTTCGCCGAGGCCACCGCCGCCGCCGAGCGCGCCTTGGCCTCCGCCGAGCCCGCGTCCGCGAAACTCCTCGCCGATCGCCTCGCCACCTATCGCAGCGGCCAGCCGTGGCGGCAGTGACGCCGCGTTGCTCCGGGGTGGGCGGGCGCGGCCCTGCGCCCGCATTTCGACAACCTCATCCGCTGCGCCCATGCGGACACAGGGACGTGCCGGCCCCTCCAACGCGAAACGATCGCGCGATCAGGTCGCGGGCGCCGTCGGCGCACTCTCCGTCAGCCCCGCGCCGGTCAGCGCCGGATCAGGATTCACCGGCGCGATTTCTGCCGGCGCCCGGCGTGCCGCGGCGGCCTTCCGCGGCCGCATCGGGCGCACGCGCTTTGGTTTCGCGGGGGTCGCCGCCTTCAGCTCCCGCAGCAGGGCCTTCACTTCCTTGCGAGCGAGCTTCGCGCTCTTCTTCGCCTGCTTGTGCGCCTTGCGCGCCTGCTTGAAATCCGCCTTCGCCTCCTTCGCCGCCGCCTCCGAAACCGTCGCGCGCGATCGCGCGAGCATCAGCCGGGTGCGCAGCGCAGGGGAACCTTTGGGAGTGCGGGCGGCGGTGCGGCGCGTGGTCTTCATCGGAGGGCGGGCGATTTCAACATTCAGGTTACAACCGGCGCGGCCGGGCGGCGCAAATGCGCAAATGTTACATTTTCGATTCCGGGCCGACATTCCGGCGGCACCGCGACTCCGGGCTCGAAGCCGCCGCGCACGTGTGATTGTGCATTGGCCCGTGCCGCGCCTCCCGACCGATCGATCCGTCGTGCCCCGCCCCCCGCGATGAAAGGCCGAATCATCGCCATTGGCGACATCCACGGCTGCGCCACGGAGTTCGAGGATCTGCTGGGCAAGCTCGCCCTGACCCGGCACGACCGCCTGATCCTCCTCGGTGATCTCGTCAACCGCGGGCCAGAGAGCGGCCGGGTAATCGCGCTGGCGCGCCAGCACGCCCACCGCTCGCTCCTCGGCAACCATGAGCTGCGCCTCCTCAACTACCGCAAGACCGGCGATCCTTCGCACCTCAAGCGTTCGGACTACGAGACCCTGAAGCAGTTCAGCGATCGCGACTGGGCCTACCTGGCCGCGATGCCTCTGACGCATCACATCCCCGAGCTGGCCACGGTCCTGGTCCACGGGGGATTCATGCCCGGCCGGGCGTGGCGGCACCAGCCCGCCCGCGTCGTCACCCGCATCCAGGTCGTCGGGCCCGATGGCGAACCGCACAAGCGTTCCGAACATCCCGAGGCTCCGCACTGGTCCGAACTCTGGCAGGGCCCGCCCTTCGTGATCTACGGCCACACCCCGCGCCGCGAAGCGGCGCGGGCCCAGTGGTCGCTCGGCATCGACACCGCCTGCGTGCAGGGCGGCGCCCTCACCGCGTGCGTGCTGCCGGAGCGGACGTTGGTGCAGGTGCCCGCCCGCCAGATCTACGTCGCCGCCTGAACGGCGGGCGCTGAGCAGCCACAAAGCATCTCCGGGCCTTGCAGGACATGCCGCTTCCGGCCCTCACGGCTTTCCGGTCTGAGCGCGCAAATCGTTTCCGGGTAGGCCAGCGCGCTTGCGCGCGCCAAACCGCGCTCGCAAGCGAGCTGACCTACGGTTCTGAAACCAAACCGGAAAGCCGCTTCCGGCCCTCCCCGCACAGCTATTGCGGCCGCGCCGCTGGCAACGTGATGAAAAACTCGCTGCCCTTGCCGGGCGCGCTCTCGACGCGCACATCGCCGCCGTGGGCCTGCACGACGTTCTTCACGATCGCGAGACCGAGGCCCGTGCCGCCCTGCTCGCGCGAGCGGGCCTTGTCCGCGCGGTAGAAACGCTCGAAAATCCGCGCCGCGGCCTCGGGCGGGATGCCGGGCCCATCGTCGCGCACCGTGAGCTCCACGCGTGCGCCTTCCAACCCACGGCCGCCCACGATCACGCAGCCGCCCTCGGCGCCGTATTTGATCGCGTTGTCGATCAGGTTGGCGAGCACCTGCCGCAGGCGCGCCGGATCGGCTTCGGCGGCGATCGCCTCGGGCACGCGGTTCTCCAGCGTCACCCGGCGGGCGCGCGCGATCAGCGCCGCATCGTCGATCGCGTCCTGCGCGGCGGCGTGCAGCGGGACCGCTTGCAGCTGCAGCTCGATGCGGCCGGAGTCGAGCCGCGCCAGCAGGAGCAGATCGTCGATCAAAAGGGTCAGGCGGGAGGCGTGCTTGTCGATGATGGCGAGGAATCGCGCCGTCACGGCCGGGTCGGACTTGCCGCCATCGATCAGGGTCTCGGCGGCGCTCTTGATCAGCGAGAGCGGCGTGCGCAGCTCGTGGCTCACGTTGGCGACAAACTCCTGCCGCACCGCCTCGAGCCGCCGCAACCGCGTGAGATCGTGCAGCACGAGGATGGCGCCTTCGCGGGCGCCGCTGGCAGTGCGGAGCGCGAGGGCGTTGACCTGCAGGTGTCGCGACTCGGCCACGCTGTCGATCCGCAGCTCGTGGTTGAGCACCTCCGGCTCGTGTTCCAGCCTGGCGATCAGCGCGGCCACCTCGTGGTGGCGCGTCGCCTCCAGCAGCGTGCGGCCGGTGGCGGGCGGCGCAAAATCGAAGAGCGCGCCCGCGGCCCGGTTGGCAAGGGTGATGCGGCCGTCCGCGCCCGCCACGATTACGCCCTCGACCATGCGGTCGAAAAGCGCCGCGGTGCGCTGCGCCTGCGCGGCGAGCTCGGCCTCGCGCCGGGCCGAGAGATCGGCGAACTCGTCCGCCTGCCGCAATTGCTCCCGCACCAGCTGCTCGCGAAACCACCACGCCGCATAGGCCAGCGCGACGACGGCCAGCATAAGGATAATCTCAAACAGCGTCATGCCGTGAAAAACCCCAAATGCCAAAGCTCCAAACGCCAAAGAAATCCCCGGCTGGAAATCACAAGGTTGGAAATTGGAGTGTGGAGCTGGTTTGGGATTTGGACTTTGGCGTTTCGGATTTGCCGAGACTAGGCCTCCGCCTTGAAGCGATAGCCCACCCCGCGCACGGTCTCCAGTTGGTCCGCGACCACGCCGATCTTCTCCCGGAGGCGGCGCATGTGGGTGTCGACTGTGCGGCTGTCGATCGGGTTGTCGTAGCCCCAGACGTCCTGGAGCAGGCGATCGCGGCTCTGCACGCGCCCGCGGCGGCGGGCGAGCAGCTCGAGCAGCTTGAACTCGGTCGCGGTGAGGCTCACTTCGGCGCCGTCGATCTTCACGGCGTGGCGCGGACCGTCGATTTCCAATTCGCCGAGGTGCAGCACGGCGATGGGCTCCTCCGCAGCCTTAACGCGTGCGAGGAGCTTCTTGATGCGCAGCACGAGTTCGCGCGGGCTGAACGGCTTCGTCACGTAGTCGTCGGCGCCCAGCTCGAGTCCGATCACCCGATCCATCTCCGCGGCGCGGGCCGTGAGCATGATGATCGGAATGCCGGCGGTCGCCGGATCACGGCGCAAGAGCTTGCAGACCTCGAAGCCGTCGATCTCAGGGAGCATGAGATCGAGCACGATGAGGGCGGGCCGCTCGTCGCGCGCGAGCGCGAGGGCGCGGGCGCCGTCCGGGGCGAGGAGCGGCGTCCAGCCCGCCTCCTTCAGCTTGAAGCCGAGAATCTCGAGCGCGTCGGGCTCATCGTCGACGATCAGGATCTTAGGTTTCATTGGCTTTTTGGCCGGCGTGGCGGATGTCCTTCGCTTCGTAGAGATACACGACCTCCTCGGCGATGTTGGTCGCGTGGTCGGCGATGCGCTCGATGGCCTTGGAGATGACCATAAGGCGGAGGCAGCGGCTGATCGTGGTCGGGCGCTCGACCATGTAGCTGGAGAGCTCGCGGTGGAGCTGGCGGTTGAGATCGTCGACGTCCTGGTCTCGGGGGATGACGGCGCGGGCGCGGTCGGTCTCGCGGTTGATGAAGGCGGTGATCGCCTCGCGCAGCATGTCGAGCGACATCGTGGCCATGCGCGGGATGTCGACGTAAGGCTTGAGCTGGGGCTCGGTGCTCAGATCGAGCGCGCGGCGCGCGATGGTGGTGGCCTCGTCGCCCACGCGCTCGAGGTTGTGGGAGATCTTCATCGCCACGGTGATGAGGCGGAGCTCGGTGGCGAGCGGGGCCTTGGCGAGGAGGTGGATGGCGGTGTCGTCGATCTCGATTTCGTATTGGTCGAGGATGTTGTCGTCCTCCTCGACCTTGCGCGCGAGGGCGTCGTCGCGCTCGACGAGCGCGCGGATGGCGCGGCTGACCGCGGACTCGGCGTGGCTGGCCATCGAGAGGAGGCTTTCCTTCAGCTTGGCGAGTTCTTCGTTGTAGTGGGTCATGGTGGAGGCAGGGACTAAGGGACCAAAGGACCAAAAGACCAAGGGACCCGAGACCAAAGACCGAGGGACCATGAACAGCGAAGGCAGGTGGAGTTGCGTTTCATAAATGGTCCTTTGGTCCCTTGGTCCCTGGTCTTTTGGTCTCTCTTTAGCCGAAGCGGCCGGAGACGTAGGCCTCGGTCTGCGGGTTGGCGGGGTTGGTGAAGATATTCCGGGTGTCGGCGTATTCGATGAGCTTGCCGAGGTAGAAAAACGCGGTGCGGTCCGAGCAGCGCGCGGCCTGCTGCATGTTGTGCGTGACGATGATGATCGTGTAACGCGCGCGCAGCTCCTGGATAAGCTCCTCGACCTTGGCCGTGGCGACCGGGTCGAGCGCCGAGCAGGGCTCGTCCATCAGGATGATCTCGGGCTCGACGGCGATCGCGCGGGCGATGCAGAGGCGCTGCTGCTGGCCGCCCGAGAGGCCGAGGCCGCTGGAGTGGAGGCGATCCTTGACCTCATCCCACAGCGCGGCGCCGCGGAGGGAGCGCTCGACGACCTCATCAAGCTTCGCCTTAGCCGGGCGCCCGTGCAGGCGAAGGCCGTAGGTGATGTTCTCGTAGATCGACTTGGGGAAGGGGTTCGATTTCTGGAAGACCATGCCGATGCGCTTGCGCAGCTCGATCACGTCGACGTCGTCCTGGTAGATGTCCACGCCGTGAATCTTGATTGTGCCGCCGGCAACGCGCGTGCCGTCGATCAGATCGTTCATGCGGTTGAGGCAGCGGAGAAGCGTGGACTTGCCGCAGCCGGAGGGGCCGATGAAGGCGGTGACCTTCTTCGCCTCGATCCCGAGGGTGATGTCGTGCAGCGCCTGGGTGCTGCCGTAGAAAAAGTCCACATCGTCGATGTCGACGATGATGTTCTTGCGCTCCGTGGTTGCGGCGCCGGGGGTCGCGGCAGAGGGAGCGGACGCTGACGGCAGACGAGGGAGGGCCTTGGCCGCCGAAGCCGGGGCTGAAGTGGGCGCGGGAGGGCGGGTTTCCATGGTGGCGGGTTCGGCGGTTACCATTTGTAGCGGTTGCGCAGGTGATTTCGCAGGAGAATCGAGCTGGTCGCGATCAGCGCGACGATGAAAAGGAAGACGAAGGCCGTGCCGTATTGCACGCGCTCGGTGTAGTCGTTCTGCGGAATCTTGGAGCTGACGACATAGATGTGGTAGGGCAGCGCCATCACGCCTTGGAAGAAGAAGTCTCCGAATTTCTCGACGTCCCACGGCAGCTTGTCGCGCACAACGTAGGCGGCGGTGAACATGATGGGCGCCGTCTCGCCCGCGACGCGCGCGATGCCGAGGATCGACGAGGTGAGGATGCCGGGGAGCGCGTAGGGCAGGACGTTCTTTCGGATGGTCTGCCACTTCGTGGCACCGAGCGCGAGCGAGCCCTCGCGGAAGCCCTTGGGCACGGACTTGAGCGACTCCTCGCTCGCGGTGATGACCACCGGCAGGACCATGAACGCGAGCGTGAACCAGCCGGCGAGCAACGAGACGTTCCACCCGAAGAAGATCACGAACATGCCGAAGCCGAAAAGCCCGAACACGATCGAGGGCACGCCCGCCAGATTCAGGATCGCAAGGCGCACGAAACGGATGAAAGCGCCGTCCCGCGCATACTCGTTGAGGTAGATCGCGGCGCAGACGCCGAGCGTGAGCGCGATTGTCATCGAGCCGACGACGAGCAGCACCGTGCCGACGATGCAGGGCCAGATGCCACCGGCCGAGTAGACGTAGCTCTCGGTCGTGACCTTGGCGGCCTCGGGGTTCTTTTCCTTGAACGCGCGGAACTCCCGGTCGCCCATCTCCAGCTTCTTCCCCTGCCACTCGAAGATGTAGAGCGATTCGGGCGCCTCGGTGAGGAACGTGGTGTTGATGAAAGGCGCCTCGGCCTGGAACACGGTGCGCGAGCCCTTGACGAAGATGTTGAGGAAGACCGTCGCGCCGCAGAGCAGCACAAACCAAGTCGCCGCGCGAAACAGCCAGAACACCGCGCGCTCCCCGCGGCGCGCGCCGGGGGCGGGGCGAAAGACATGGTTCGCGGCGTTCATCCGATGGAGATCTTGTAGCGGCGCACGATTTTCTGCGCGGCGTAGTTGATGAGCAGCGAGAGGATGAACAGCACCAGGCCCACGACGAAGAGCGCCCGGTAGTGGATGCTGCCGCGCACGACCTCGCCCATCTCCTGCGCGATGATGCCCGTCATCGTGTGCACCGGTTCCGTGACGACCCCGAGCCCCGAGCTGAAATCAGGGATGGCGATGCGGTTGCCCGCGCACAGCAGCACCACCATCGTCTCGCCCACCACGCGGCCGAGACCGAGGAGCACGGCGGAGATGATCCCGGAAAGCGAGGCGGGCACGATGATGCGCAGGATCGTCTGGAGGCGCGAGGCGCCGAGGGCGAACGACGCCTCCTTGAACGCGCGCGGCACGTTGTTGAGCGCATCCTCCGCCAGCGTGAAGATTGTCGGCACGGCGATAAGCGCGAGCAGGCAGCCCGCGGTGAGGATGTTGAGCCGCTCGCTGTAAGGGAAGCCGGGCAGCCACGAGAGCCACGGCTGTTGTGAAAGTGTGCGGAGCGCCTGCCCGAGGACCGCGATGCCGAAGAACCCGAGCACGACGGACGGAAACGCCGAGATGAACTCGATGCTCGGCTTGATGATCCGCTGCTCACGCACCGAGGCGATCTGGTTGACGTAGATGGCCGCGCCGACGCCGAGCGGCACGGCCAGCGTCAGCGCCACGGCGGAAACCATCAGCGAGCCGACCAGCAGCGGCAGAATGCCATACCAATCCTGCCAGAAACTCGCCGTCAGCCACTGGCGGCCGAAGAGAAACGCCGTGAACGCCTCCGACGCCGGCACGGGGCGCGTGTGGCTCCACGCCTCCATGTCGCGCTCAATCGCCGGGAAGCCCGCGGCGTAGTCGCGCGTGAGCTGCTTCAATTTTTCCATCCGCGGCCGGAGTTCCGGGGAAGGCAGCACGGGCGCCGTGTCGAGCAGGGCGACCAGCTTCCGGCTGAACTCGCGGCTCGTGTCCTTGTAGGCGGGCAGCGCGCCCACGATGGGCTTCAGCTCCGTCGCGAAATCGATCGTGTCGATCTTCACGGCGTCGGCCATGGCCTGCAGGCCCTCGGCGAGGAGCTGGCGGCGCTCCTCCTTGCGATCCTCGGTCACGATGAACTTCGTCTTGATCGCGGTCGCCTGCTCGGTGAGGTCCGACAACAGCGCGCGCAGCGGATCAACCGTCGCGGAGAACTGTTCCGCAAACGCGTCGAATGTCGCCAGCGCGGCGTTGGCCTCGTCGAGCGTGCGGCGCTCGCGCTCCATGAGGATCGCGACCTGACGCAGGCGCACATCGGAGAGGTAGCGCGTGAGCGCGCTGTGATCATCCGTCTGCCGCCGCATGAAATCGACATACTCGAGCCCGGCGCGACGGTAGATCTCCAGGTTGCTGCGGTTCTGCCCGAAAAAACCGGCGCCCTCGCGGAAAAGAAAAACCGTGATCAGCGCGAGGACGATGACGGCCACGACCGCGTTGCCGCCGAAGAACGTCTTGATCGTGTCGTCGAGCGTCAGACCGAGGAAACGCAGGCGGCGTTTCTGCACGGCGAAGACCGGCGGCGGCGCGGGCTGAGGCGGTGGACTCGTCTCGATCATGCGTTGCGGGTCACGACGGCGGGGCGGGGCGGAAGCGTCAAGGCAGAGGTGGTGACAAAGGTGTGGCGGGCGCAGCGGTAGGGCGGGTCTGTGACCCGCCCTTTTGGATGTTGACGTATTCGCCCGAAGGGCGGGTCAGAGACCCGCCCTACTTCAAGCCGCCATGCATTATTCCGGCGCAACGAAGCCGACCTTTTCGGCGATCTTCTTGCCCTCGGCGCTGAGGGTGAACTCGATGAACTTGGCCGCCTCGCCCGCCGGCGCGCCGTTGGTGTAGTAGAACGTCGGGCGGGCGTAGGGATAGATGCCCTTCAGCACGGTCTCCTTGGTCGGCAGCTGGCCGTCGATGGCGAGCACCTTGAGGCCGGGCGCGGTGAGATAGGCGAGGCCGACGTAGCCGATACCATTGGGATTCTTGCCGACCTCGGCCGCGATCTGCTCGTTGCCGGCCATCTTCTGCGAGGACTTGGCGTAGTCCCGGTTGTTCATCGCCAGCGTCTTGAAATCCGAATAGGTGCCCGACGCGGTGTTGCGCGTGTAGATCGAGATCTTGCCGGGCTTGCCGCCGACCGCGGACCAATCGGTGACCTGCCCGGCGAAGACTTGCTCGACCTGGCGCTTGGTGAGCTTGGCGAGGGGATTGCTGGCGTGGACGACGATGCCGATGCCGTCGTGCGCGACGATGAGGGGCTTGAGCGTCACGCCCTTGGCGGACGCGGCGGACATCTCGGTCGGCTTCGCGCGGCGGGAGCTCATGCCGATCTGCGCCGTGCCGTCGATGATGGCGGAGAGGCCCGTGGTGGAGCCCTCCGCGGCGATCTCGAAGGAGACGCCCGGGTGCTTCGCCTTGTATTCCTCGGCGAGCGTGGGGACGAGCTTGGCGCCGAGGGTATCGGAGCCCTTGATGACGAGCTTCTGCGCGGAGGCGAGCGAGGCGGCGGAGAGCGCCGCGAGGATGAGAAGGGTGGTTTTCATGATGGGAATGGGAAGGGAGTGCGGTGTTCGGTTTGTCATTCTGGCCGGAGCGAAGAATTCACGCGGACGAAGGCGGTGGGTTTTCGTGAAAGTGGATTCTTCGCTGCGCTCAGAATGACAAAAGTGAAAAGCGAGTTGGTATTTTCAGAACTGAATCTGGAGCTGGGAGCGGACGCCGACGGTCTTGGCCTCGGCCGGGGCGCCGGTGACGGTCTCCTTGGTCTTGCCGGAGAGGACGCCGAGCTGGAACTTGAGATCGTTGCCGCGGAGATACCAGTTGGCGCCGGCATACCACTCCTCGAACTTGTTCATCGTGGGACCCGTGGGCGCGGATCTCACGACATCCCCGAGCTGCACGCCGCGGCCGTCGGTGTCGAGCTGCTGGTAACGCACGACGAACTCGAGGCTGTCGGTGAACAGGAAGCTCGGCTGGATGAACCAGCCCGCGGGCTTCGCATCGCGATTCGCCGTGACCGAGCCGCGCTCGATGTCCGCCGTGAGATACTCCGCCATCAGGCCGTAGGGCCCGATCTGGGCGTCGAAATAGACCGAGTAGATCGTGAGGTCGAAGCCGCGGCCGAGGTTCGCGGTGCCGAAGCCGCCTTGGTCGGGCAGGTGGCCGGCGCCGACCCCGGCGATCCAGGTGCCGCCATTCTCGGCGAGTCGGCCGGCGAGGCCGACGTTGCCCCAGAAGGCGAGTTTGTTGCTGGTGCTGTCGCCCGAGGCGGCGGCCAGCGTGAAAGTCTCGTTGCGCTGGGGATCGGTGATGGCGGCGCTATAGACAAGGTTGGTGCGCGCGTTGATTTCCTTCTTTCCGTCGAGATGGGCGCCGATGCGATAGCTCGCGGCGCCGAGCCGGCGGCCGTTGTTGGATTCGACGAAGTAGCGCGTGACGCCCGAGCGCTCGAGGGACTTGAGGTTGCCGCTGCTGGCGCGCTCCTCGTGGGCGACGTTCACCTTGCGCAGGCCGAAGTTGAACGTGAGGTCCGGCGTGGGCTTCCACTCGACGATCGCGTCGTCGTAGCCGCCGCTCGCAAAATCGTAGGTCATGGTGGCGCCCCAGTTGCCGCCGACGCCGGCCTTGAGCGTGAGATAAATCCGACGGGTGAAAAATTGGTTCGTGGCGACGGGGTCGAAGGCAGCGCCGCGCACATCAGTGTCGATGCCCGCGTATTGAAGCTGCAACCGCCCGCCGACGCTGAGGCGATCGGTGGACTTGCCACCGCCGTAGGCCGGCGCGGGGACGACCGCCGCCGCCTCGCGGGTGAGGTCGGCGCGGATATCCTCCGCCTCCTGGGCGGTGAGAATACCCTTGCGGATGAGCGCGTTGACGAGAGCGGCGCTATCCTGGGCCGAGGCGAGGCTGGAGGCACCGGCGAAACAGACCAGGAAGGCGAGGCGGCGAAGGCGGAGGAGCATGAACAGGATTGTTGAGTTCCGACGCAGCATGCGCCGAAGACCCAAGCTTAGGGCCCGATTGTTACGGTTCCGTGTCGGTCCCGTGACAAACCCGCCACGAACGCGTGCCGACCGGGGTGCGATTGTTACAGTGAGGCTGGAAAGGGGTGAAAATGCCGCGGCCCCCGGAATCCGGATTTGGAAGTAGGGCGGGTCTGTGACCCGCCCTTGGTTCGAACACTGAAAACACACAAAAGGGCGGGTCAGAGACCCGCCCTACTTGGGACACTGCGGAAGCTAAATCGAACTCAGTCCACCTCGTAGACCTCGACGATCACCTCGCCGCCGCCGGTCTTGCCACGCACCTGCATGGTGTAGGGCCCGGGGGGCAGGGTCGCGAGCAAAACGGCATCGCGGCTGCCGGCGGTGAGGGCAAACGCGCCCACCTGCGTGGCGAGCTGCGCGGACTGCGGGCCGGACCAGTCGTCGTTTTCGCCGATCTTGGTGCTGCCCGAGTAGAGCTCGACGATGGGATCGGCGACGAACGTCGTGATGCCGAACGCCGCGAGGCCAGGGCCGACGGCGCGAATCATCACGGTCTGCGACTGCGTGCCGTTGAGCACGAAGCCGGGAAACCCAATCCCGCCGGCAGCGAGCGTGAGGCGCGTGGCGATGTTGCTGAGCTTGGTCGTCGAGCCGGAGTTGACGACCACCGTCGTGCCCGAGCCAGGATCGCTGAGCGCGCTGGCGGCGGAGAAGTAGCCGTCTCGGCCGAGCTTGGTCCACGCGTAGGCCCAGTTGCCGGAGGTGGTGAAGGCGCCGAGGTAGTTGGCGGCGGTGAAGAAGCCGTCGTTGGGCGCCGTGGCCGCGAGCTGAAGCGCGGGGCTGCCGGCGCGGAGGCGCGGGTCGAGCAGGCCGCCACGCGTGCGGTCGATGGCGACGAACTGCGGATCGGTGTTCACGCGGTTGCCCTGCGCGGCGGCGCGGATGTGCTCGGCGGTGTAGTTGGTCGCGGGCGCGGGGCCGCCGGCGGTGGCGTTGGGCGCGAGGAAGAGCTGCGCATCCGTCGTGCCGGCGCCGAAGGTGCCGAAGAGGTTGCTCGCGATCACGATTTCGCCGGCGGCGAGGCGCTTCGCGCTGTCCTGCGCCTGCGCGCTCTCGGTCTCGATGCGCCAGGCATAGCCGCGGAAGTCATGGAAGACGGAGTTGTAGACCTTGCCGCCGGTGTTGTCGCGGAAGATGGGCCCGATGCTGAGGGCGTTGGTGCCCGCGGCGCCGGAACCGATCGCGGTGTAGTTGTAGATGGTGGGCAGCGCGTAGGGCTGGCCGTCTTCGGGCGTGGTGCCGCCGTCGGACTCGAAGGCGTGGTTGCCGACGGAGGGATCCTGGATGGTGAAGAGGAACTGAAGCTTGCCGCGGTAACCCTCGTCCCAGTCGAAGGCGTCGTCGTCGTTGAAGGCGCTGACGAGATATTTGCCGTTCACGGTGCCGCCGAACCACTCGAAGCCGTCGTCGGCGTTGGCGAAGACCTCGACGTATTCGATCACAGTGGTGGAGCCGACTGCGCCCATCGTGAGGCCGTTGAGCTCGTTGTTGGGCCCGAGGAGGGAGCCGGCGTGGCGGATGGAGACGTAGCGGAAGGTGCCGGAGTCATCGGCGTCGTTGGTGCCGCCGTAGATGCCGAGGGGCTCGGTGGTGGGAATGCCCTCGATGTTGCCGGTGCCGGAGGCGGTGTTGGTGCGCGCACGCCCGAGGATGACAACGCCGCCCCAGAGACCGCGGTCGGCCTGGCCGAGATTGCCGTTCAGGTTGTCGGCCTCGGCGGTGAAGATGATTGGCTCGGCGGCCGTGCCGCTGGCGTTGATCTTGCCGCCACGGGCGATGACGAGCGCGGAGGCGTCCTGCGCGGCGCGGACCTTGCCCTTGATGACGGTGCCGGCCTCGATGGTGAGCGTGACGCCGTCGGTCACGAAGACGCGGCCATCGAGGATGTAGGTGTTGGCCTTCGTCCAGGTGCGGGTCGAAGTGATGTTCGAATTGACCGTGATGTCGGCGCCGAAGAGCGCCGCGGGGGCGACGAGCGCCGCGAATAGTTTAAGGAACGGAGTTTTCATGCGTAAATGACTGTCGATGGTTTTTCCGAAGGAAAGGGAAGGCGCGCGGCGGCTCAGTAGGTGTAAGTCAACCCGAGCGAAGTCGTGATGCCGCGGCGGTGCGACGAGCGCAGATAATCCACGCCGCGGTAGGTGTAGGTCTCCTCAGCGGCGCGATCCAAGAGGTTCTTGGCGCTCACGCTGAGCTTCCAGTGCTGGCGGAATTTCTGGTTCCAGACGAGGTCGAGCGTGGGCGCGGGCTGCTCGAAGACATTGGGCGTGCCCGGCGGGCTCACCTGCGATAGGCGCTCGCCGAAGACGTTGTAGTAAACGCTCACCGTCGTGCCCGTGCGCGCGTAGTTGTAGCTGAAGTCGACGTTGAAGATGTAGGGCGACTGGCCGGTGAGCTCGCGCGTCGAGCCCGCGCCGGGCTCATACACGCGGATGAACGCCAGCTCCGCGGGTGTGATCTCCACCTCGGACTTCACCCACGTCCAGTTGAAGCCGCCCGAGAGGCCACGCAGGCGCTCGGAGAGGAACGCGAAATTTTTCCGGGCCTCGATCTCGATGCCCGAGACCTCGCCGCGCGGGGCGTTTTGATACTGGAGCTCGCCGCTGTTCACGACGGAGAACACGCCGCGCTCGATCGGGTCGGTCATTTTTTTGTGGAAGAGGCTCACCGCGACGATCTCGCCGCGGCGCGGGAACCACTCCCAGCGCATGTCGTAATTCTTGACCGATGTGCGGCGGAGGTCGGGGTTGCCGATGTAAACAAAGTCGCCGACGAACTCGAATGACGTGTAGTCCGCGATCTCGCGGAAATTGGGGCGCGCGATCGTCTTCGTCGCGGCGAGGCGGAGGTTCATCCGGTCGGTGAGCGCGTAAATGAGGCTGGCGGAGGGGAGCACGTCGGCATTGTCGAGCTGGCCGGCGCGGCGGCGCGGGTCGCGGCTGCGCACATCGAGCTTCGTCGTCTCGCGGCGCAAGCCGCCGATGAAGCGCAGGTCGCCCGTGATCGGCAGGTCGGCCATGCCGTAGAAGGCGTCCACATCCTGCGTGCCGGCGTAGTTGTTGCCCGCCGAGCCGGTCTCGACGAGGTAGAGCTGGCCGCTGCGGAAGCGCCCCGTCGCCGGATCGACCTGGCCGACCTGCGTGTCGCGGAGAAAGCCGGCCTCGTTGCCGTTGTAGCGGAGGACGGTGCTGTTGTATTCAAAGAGCCGCTCGGTAAACGTGCGGTCCGTGCGCGCCAGCGCCGCGCCGAACTTGAGCTGCGCCTCCCGGCCGCTCGTGGGAATGCGCAGCGGAAGTGTGAGGTCCACACTCGCGTCGTCGCGCGATTCCTCAAGGTCGCGGAAATAGCGCGCGGGCCGCGGCACGCCGGAGGCCTCGAAAAACTGGCTGCCATCGGGCGTCTGGAACGAGCTGAAGTAGCGCGTGTCGGGCTCCTCCTGCGAGGTCGTGGCGGTCGTGACGCTCCAGTTGATCCGCGCGTCGCGCAGCGCAGGGAACAGGTGCTTGCCCGCGAGCTGGAACGAGCGCAGTGCGCGCTCCGTGTAGCGCAGCGTGCGCGTGGTGAAAATCTCCGTCTCGCTGATGCCCCCGCCCGCGACGTTGAGGCCGCTCTGGCGGCGCACCATGTCGTTGCCCGCCTGGTTGAACATCGTGTTGAGGCTCACCTGGTGCTCGGGGGAAAATTGATAGGCGACATTGGCGAGCACGCCGAGCAGCGCGTCGTCCTCGCTGCGCATGTCCTTCAGCCTCACGAGCGGCGCGAGCGACGGCGAGGTCACGCCCTGCCGCTCGTAGCGGCCGGTCAGGCCGTCGCTGTAGCCGCCGAAGCTGCGGTCGTAGGAGACGCTGCCCGCGTAGCCGAGCTTGCGGCCGAAGAGCGAAGCCACGCCGCCCACCGCGGCACCAAAGCTGCGGTTGAACGGCGCGTCCTTGGTAATCGGTGACATCACCGGGTTGAAGAGCCGGGTGAGCCGGCCGATCTCGGAATCCACGGTCGCGCTGGAGAAGCGCAGCGGGATGCGCTGGCCGGCGACATCGGCGGGCAGGGCGCGCGAGCCGTTGTCGCGGCCCCAGGTGTTGCTCGCGCCGCCGGAGCCGAGGAAGTCCTTGCCGGTCACGCGGGAGTTCATCGCCATCGAGGCGGAGACCGAGGCGGTGAACTGATCGGGAAATTCCTTCGTCTTCAGGTCGACCGCGCCGCCGGTGAAGTTTCCGGGCTTGTCGGGCGTGAAAGTCTTCGTCGTCACGATCGCGTCGATCAGATCGCTGGGGAACATGTCTAGGTTCACCGCGCGCCGATCCGGGTCGGCGCTGGGCACCTCGACGCCGTTGACCTGCGTGGAGCTGTAGCGCTCCCCGAGCCCGCGGATGTAAACGTATTTCCCTCCCACCACCGAGGCGCCCGTGACAGCCTTCATCGCGGAGGCCGCGGTGCCGAAGCCGAGCTTGCTCATCTGGTCCGCGCCGATCGCGTCGCTCACCGCGATGGATTTCTGCCGCTGCCCGAGCAGCCCGACGCCGGAATTTTGGACGACATCCGCCGAGACGGAAAACGCCTCCATCTTGAGCACTGGGTCGCGGTTGACGGTGAGCGCGACATCGACGCGCGCCACCGCGCCCGCCGCCACGGCCACGCCGGTCACGGTCGTCGGCTGGAAACCCTCGCGCGCGACGGTGATCGCCTGCACGCCGGCGGGCGCGCCCGCGAGTCGGAAGCTGCCGTCGACATCCGTCGTCGCCGGCGGCAGCGCGTCGCCGGATACCATCACGGTGGCGCCGGCCACTGCGGCGCCCGTCTCAGCACTGACGACGCGGCCGGCGATGGCTGACCGACCGCCATCGGCGGCGAGGACAGGGAGAGTGGAGACACCAGCGAGAAGAAGGATGCGACCAAGCGCGGAGAGCGTGCGAATCATGACCGCATACACGCCACACGGCAAATCGGCGCCGCAATGCTATAGCCACCACGACGCCGAGAATTCACCCGGCCGACACATCGCCGACACATTTCGTCGCACGGGCAAAAATGAGGAAGGCCGCCCAAACCCCTTTAGGCGGCCTTCCATTTTTGACCCGACTGAGACTGACCCAACAACACTTGCGCGGGGAGAGACGAGGCACCGTGCGAAACGTTCAGCGGTTTCTCGCCCTCGGGCCCGAGTTCACCATTCCGTCACACGCGCCGGCTCGCCAATCTCGAAGAACTCCCGCTCGGCCCGCAGCCACGCGAGCCGATCGCTCCGCGGGGAATCATCAGCCCGCACCCCGGACCGCGCATCCGCCCGCCGCGCAACTTCGAGCAACCAGCGCAGGATCTTTTCGTCGGCGGAAAGGGAAACGTCGGTGTTCATGGCTCAAGCAGCGTCGCATTCCATCGCGACAACTCCGCGGCGCGCGGGTGACAAAGCGGGCACAATCATTTCGCCGGCAAATCCAGCGTCCCTCGAATCCGCAGCGGATTTTCGACAAACGTGCGACGCCGGAGTGACGATCGCGCGACGAAGCGACAGGGGGATTGACGGCTAAACGAGCGCACCCTTGCGGTGAAATGGCCCAAGCAACCGCTTCGCCGCAACACCTCCCACCATGCTGTCACTGTCCTCCCTTCCCTCGCCCGTTTCACCCGGCCGGCGCCTGCGCGCGCTGGCGCTCACCGCCGCAGGATTCCTCGCCGCCTGCACCGCGGCCGCGCAGCCGACCGGCGCGATCGCCGGGCGCGTGACTGATGCGCAGACCAAGCTCGCGCTCAGCGGCGCGCGCGTGAGCGTCGCCGGCACCGGGCTCAGCACGTTCGCCGATCCGGCGGGCGGCTACGCGATCGCCAATGTG
>JANOCA010000141.1:0-6530 GCA_031411915.1 Opitutaceae bacterium | reverse complement strand
AAATTCAAACGACTGTTGGGGCCGTAGCCGCTGGGATTGTTATAGAAGCTGTCCATGAACTGCCCGTTGGCGGCGGAAAATCTCAGCGCGCGGAAGACGGCAGTGAGCCGGAGCACCGGCTCCTTGATTTTTCCGTAGCCGAAATTTGTGGCGACTGCTGGCGAACGCGCCTCGTAATCAATTAGAATCGCGCGCACCACGGCCGCGAGGTTGCCGCGCGTGCCGGTGCCATCGTTGGCGAAAATCTGCGCGATGCGGTAAACGTAGCCCGGGCTGGGGTTGGCGGTCACCAAGCGCTGGATGAGGTGCCGCGAAACAAATGGGCCCGTGTTCGGGTGATTGAAGAGCGTGTCGAGCAGCACCTTCAAGTCCTGCGCGCCGGTTTGTCCTGCGGGCACGAGGGTCGGGCGCGCCTGCGTGAGCGGAACTTGATCGAGGCTGACGATCCGTTTCTGCGTCGTGTCGTGGAACGCGCCAAAGTTGCGCATGGGCTGCAGCCAAGGACTGCCATCCGCGACCGCCGCGCCGGGCGGCTCGGGCGGGCGCGCTAAAAACTGGCCGAGGATTGTGGTGTTTTCCGCCAACTGCGAAATGGTCCAGCCGGTCAGCACTTTCGCGGTTTCGCTGATGGTCGTCTGATCGTAAGTCGGAATCGGCTGCCCGAAAGCATCCAGCATCAGCGTGCCATCGGGGTGGAGTTGCACGAGCCCGATGGTGAACAACTGCTGGATTTCCCGGGCGTAGTTTTCGTCGGGCGCCGTTCCCTTCACGGGATCGGCTTTCTGGTTCCACACGTAGGTGAGCCAGAATCCCATCGAGATGTTGAGGCTCACGTCTTCGAGCAGCTGGCGGAAATTGCCGAGCGCGCGGGCGGCCAGCACGTCTTGATACTTCGCCTTGATCTCATGGTAGTAGCTGGCGGTGCTGCTGTCGGCGCCGACGACGAGGAGTTCACTCAGCGCAAATGCCACGCGCTGCCGCAACTGGTCGGGCGCGGTCACCGAGTTCGTCCACCATGCGTTGTGCCACTCGGCTTGCGCGGCGGCCCGGCCTTCGTTCAACACGGTGTTGAACGGACGGGGAATGGCTGCGATCTGGGCCCGCAACGTCGCGAGCGCCGAGGTCATCGGCAGCGCCATCTGGTCGTCGATCCAGCCTAGGATGCCGCGGGCTTGGAGGGCGGCGATGTTTGCCAGCGTGGGGCCGAAAGTAGCCTGCGTGAGGAAGCGCGCGGCGTCGGTCGGCGTGGGCGAGGTGAGCGCGCCGGCGGGAAGCGCGGGCGGCGCGGCGGGCGGGTTGAATCCGATCGAGCCCCGCGTGGGGACAAGCGTGGAGCGCAGCTCGCCGGCCGGGAAATTCGCGGTGTCGATTTGCACCGAGATGTCGCCGCTCAGGAGGGCGGCGACGATGTCGTTGACGGAGTAGGGCGCCTTCGGGGTGATGACCCAATTGATGCCGCTCACCTGTCCGCGCGGAAGATCCAGGACGAAGGTGCCGTTGCCGCCCGCCGCGCCGAGCACGAGGTGTGCGCCGGCTTGCGTGGACGATAGATTCGAGAACGCCACGTTGACGAAGCCGGTGTTGGTGTTGGGATCGAAAAGGATCGTGGCGTAGCCGGACGCGGTCGAGGCGGCGTTGGCGGAGCGGAGATTCGTGAAGAAGAGGCGCTGCGCCTGGCCGAAGGCGGGCGGCGTGCCGGTGGAGCTAGTGATGTCGTAGAGTTCGATGAGCGCGAGGCCTGTGGTCGCGCCGCTGTTGCCGGCGAGCTGCACGGTGTAGGAGCCGGGGCTGAGGTTGACGATGACGGCGGTGTCCGTGGCGCCGGAGGCAAATGCGCCCGCCTGCGTGGTGGCGACGGCCAGCTCGTCCGCGCGCCCATTGGCGGCGGCCCCGGCGATCTCGCTGCCGGCCGAGTCGAGCACCGTGAGCTTCGGATCGGCGAGCGTGCCCGTGAGGCCGAAGCCGGCGAGCGCGGGGCCGATGCCGCGCACGAGGAGCTTCCGCGTGCCGGCGCCGGGCGCGACGACGAAGCCGGCGACCGCGAGGTTGGTGCCCGTGCCGACCTGCAACCGCGTGGCGATGTTCACGAGCTGGCCCGTGCCCGCGACGTCGTAAACTTCCAGCAGCGCCACCCCGGTGTCCGCCGCCGTGGCCCCGGAGATTTGCGCCGTGTAGGCGCCGGCGGGAAGCGTGGCGACGACGACGGCGTCCCGACTGCCGGCACTGAGCGGAAACGCGCCGACACCTGCGGCGGTCGCGGCGTCGGCGCCGTTCCAGTTGTCATTGGTCGCGACGACCGTGCCGGCCGAGTCGAAGATGCTCAACACGGGGTCGCGCAGCGTGCCGGCGACACCGAATACCGCGAGGCCGGGCCCGCTCGCGCGGACGAGCACCGTCTTGCCAGCACCACCGATGACAAAGCCGCCGACCAGCAGGTTGGCGCCGGTGCCGACGTGGCCGCGCGTCGAGATATTGGCGAGCCGGGCCCCAGACTGGGCGAGAAGTGTCGCGGCGCAGAGGCCTGCAAACGCAAGCAGCACGAAGCGGGAAATTTTCACGGGGTGCGACCGCCGGGCGGGTCAGTCCAGCGTTGGGGCACGATAAAGAGGGTGGTGGTCGCTTTCTCAACCCGTTTTTCGGCCGCAAAAGCACAACAGCACATGAGGCTCAAGCGCCTGATCTTCCGGCGCCCAAAGCCGCTACTCCAAGGGCGGGCGAGAGGCAGAATCAGACGAACCCGAGGTTCGGCTTCGCGAAGCGGCCGATGTTCGGGAAGGCGGTGCTCAGGTTCGTGTCGCTCACGCCGAACCACTTCGCGATCGTCGCGCCGTATTCGTCGACGCTGGTCGTGGGAATCCAGCGGCCGCGGCCGGTGTCGTCGGGGCCGTTGACGGTGAGGTCGGGCATCTTGCCGTAGATGTCGCCGCCCTTGACCGCGCCACCGACCACGATCTGGTGGTTGCCCCAGCCGTGGTCGGAGCCGTCGCCGTTGGAGCTGAGGGTGCGGCCGAAGTCGGAGGCGGTGAAGGCGGTCACACGGTCCGCGCAGCCGAGCTCGACGGTGGCGTTGTAGAAGGCGTTCATCGCCGAGCTGACCTGCGAGAGCAGCGAGGCGTGCGCGCCCACGGCCTTGTTGACCTCGTCCACCTGGTCGGCGTGGAGGTCCCAGCCACCGAGGCGGGCGAAGAAGATCTGGCGCTTGAGGCCGAGCGTGCTCGAGACCGAGATCAGCTTGGCGATCATCTTGAGCTGATCGCTGAGGCGGTTGGGGGTCTGCGCAGTGTTGGCGGGGAACACGGTCGAGAGCGCGGGCGCGGAGGCGAGCGTGGCGCTGAGGAGTTCACTGCTGCCGATGGCGTCGGCCGAGAGCGCGCCGAAGGCGGCGGCGAAGAGGTTGGGGTTCGCCGCGGCGAAGAGTTCCTTCTGCGCGGCGTAGCGCGCGGCGTCGGCCGTGCCCGCGCGCCCGGTGCTGCCGTTGAAACTGATCACGCCGCCGGGGCTGACGGAATACTGGACGACGTTGCGCCCGACCTCGAAGTTGTTGAACGAATCGAGCGAGACAGACATCGAGATCTTTGGGTCGCTGTTGAGCGCGTCGAGGAGATCGGCGGTGCGGCCGCCCCAGCCGGTCTTGAAGGGCTGGTCGGGCACGCTGCTCTGCCACTGGACCTGCTGGTCGTTGTGCGAGAAGAGCTGCGGCGGGAGCTTCACGGTGCCGGCATTGTATTCGGCCTTGCTCGTGGGCTCGACGAGCGTGCCGACATTCGCGAGGAAGGCGGCCTTGCCGGAATTGAAGAGCGCACGCAGCTCGGGCACGCCCGGGTGCAGCGCCCAAGCGCGGCCGTCGCTCGTCTTTGGCGTGATGGCGAGGAGGCCGGCGCTCGGCAGCGCGAGCACGCCGCGGGCGGTGGCGTAGCCGTTGTAGGCGGTGCCGGTGGGGATGATGAGGTTGTTGGCGTCGTTGCCGCCGGCGAGGAAGATGCAGACGATGGCCTTGTAGTCCGCGGGCACGGCGCCGGCAGTGGCAGGCGCCGGGGAGGTGGAACCGGAGGCGTTGGCCACGGCGCCGATCGCGCGAAGCTGCGCGAGCGTGGAGAGTATGCCGGTGGTGCCGACGGCGGCGCAGGACTGGCCGATGAAATGGCGGCGGGAGTTCATGGTGAAACTTGGAAAGTCAGAAACGGGGAAAGCGGAAAACGGTTCAGCGCTGGGTCGAGCCATCGAGCGAGGTGGCGACGAGGAGCACGGCGGTCTGCGCGCGCTCCAGCGTCGAAGTCGCGGGGGGCAACGCGGCGAGCGCGGTGGTCAAGCGCGTCCGGGTGGCGGCGCTCAATTGCCCGCCCGTGAGGACGAGTCCGAGATGATCGAGAAGCGCGGGGACGTTGCCCACCAGCGCCTGCTCGGCGGCGAGGTTGAGGACGAGGTTGGTGCCGAGGAGGTTGTTGGTCCGGAAAATCGTGTCGCGCAGGTAATTTGGCACCGTGATCGCGGTGGTGTCGTTGGTGATCTGGAACTCGGGCGCCACGAGGCCGGCGGCGGCGAGCGGCCCGGGGTAGACGTAGCCAGGCTCGAAGAAGTTGAAGACCGTGGGCGACTCGAGCGGGCCTTGGTTGAGGGCGGCGTAGACCTCAATCGCGTTGCGGCCGCTGGCGCTCGCGGCGTTGAAGCCGCGCACGAGGGCGGTGAAACGCAGCAGCGGCTCCTTGAGCTTGCCGTAGCCGGGGTCGTCGTAAACGGCGGGCGAGCGCGCCTCATAGTCCGTGAGGATGGCGCGCACCACGGCGGCGAGATCGCCGCGAACGCCGGCGCCGTTGTTCTCGAATTTCTGCGCGATGCGATACACGTAGGCGGGGCTCGGGTTGTCGGTCACGAGGCGCTGGATGAGCTGGCGGCAGATGAAGGGCGGGCAGTTGGGGTGGTTGAACAGCGCGTCGAGCATGCGCTTCAGGTCCTCCGTGCCGCCAAGGTTGGCGGGAATCGCGGCGGCGAGCACCGGGCGGACGTCCTTGGCGCCGGGTTCGTGCGCGACTGTGTAGAGCATCATCGGGTTGATGTAGTCGGGCCGCGCGCCGCGGAACTGGTTCTGGTTGTTGGTGGCGTTGGCGGTGGTGTTGAAGAAGCCCCAGCCGGTGAAAACCTTCGCGACCTCGGTGATCGTGGTGTTGGTGTAGGTGGGGATCGGCAGGCCCTGCGCGTCGAGCTTCAGCGTGCCGTCGGGCTGGAGTTGCACGAGGCCGATGCTGAAGAGCTGCATGACCTCGCGGGCGTAGTTCTCGTCGGGAAACGTGCCGGCGACGGGATCGGCCTTGGCGTTGCGCAGCGACGAGAGATACGAGCCCATGATCGGGTTGAGCGTCACCTGCTCGAGCAGCGTGCGGAAATTGCCGAACGCGCCGTTGACCAGGAGATCGTAGTAATGCGCGAGACCCTCGGTCTGGCCGACGCCGAATGGATCGTCGCTCACGACGAGGATCTGGCTGAGCGCGAAGGCCACGCGCTGGCGGAGCAGATCGGACGCGGTGAGCGTGACCTGGTGCCACGCGCGACGGCGGAAAGCGAGGGCGTTGAGCACATCGCCCGGCTCGCGGCCGAGCGCGACCGCGTCGGCTTTCTGGGCGTTCCACTCGGCCAGCTCGGCGGCGCGGTGCGAGGTCGCCGGGATGGTAAGCTGCGCATCGATCCAAGCGTTGATCGAGCCGCCGGTGAGCGAGTCGATTTCGGTTTTGCGCGGCCCGAAGGTCGCCTGCGTGAGGAAACGCGCGGCATCGGTGGCGGTGACGTTCGTGAGTGCGACCGCCGGCGGCGCCGAGGGCGGGCTGAAGCTCTGCGACCCGGTCGCGGCGATGAAGGCGCCGCGCAGCTCGCCCGCGGGGAAATTCACGGTATCGATGCCCACGTAGATCAACCCGCTGCGGAGCGCGTCGAGAATCTGCGTGCTCGTGAAGGTGCCGGTGGCGGTGATCGTCCACGCCACGCCGGAGACCTGACCGATGGGGAGGTTGAGCACGTAGTCGCCGGCCGAGGTGCTGTTGCCAAGGAAGAGGTGCGCGCCCACCTCGGCGGAGCTGAGGTTGGAAAACGTCACGTTGACGGTCGCCACCTGGCCGTTGGCACTGAGCACGACCGTCGCGAGGCCGCTCGCCGCCGAGGCGCCGGCGCCGCTGCCAGGCCGCAGCGTGGCGATGTAGAGCGTGCCGGGGCTGTCGGCGATCGAAACGGTCGCGGAGGACGCCGCACCGACGACGTAGCCCGGGCCCTCGGCGATCGTGAGCGTGACGGTCTCCGTCGGCTCGATCACGGTGTCGGCGTTGGGCTGCAGCGGAATGGTCACGCTCGCGGCGCCGGCTGGGATCACCACCGTGCCGAGCAGCGGGGGAAAATCGATGGCGTTGGTCGCGGAGCCGCCGACGCCGTAGTTAACCGTGAGCGGGGCAAACGTGTCACCCGCGCGCGTGAAGGTGAACTCGCCCGGCGCGGTGCTGTTCTCGCTGGAGCTGCTGCGCGTCGCCGCGATCGTGACCACGGCCGGG